>JAYUIF010000332.1:0-42010 GCA_043766295.1 Spartobacteria bacterium
ATTACCTCGTCCAGCGCGGGCAGCTTCCCGCTGTGCAAATTGGCGGGCGCTGGCGCGTCAAACGCGACCTGCTCGACCGCGATGTCCTTCGCAACAAAGAAGAGCAAGGCGGCGCGCCCACCGTTCTCGTCGTGGACGACGACACCGGTTTGCAGAGCATGTTTAAGCTCTTTTTGAAAAAGCAGGGATTCACCCGCATCGTCGTCGGCACCGGCAAGGAAGCCCTCGCTGCGTTGCATAAACAAAAATTCGACATCTGCTTCCTCGATCTTCAATTGCCCGACATCACCGGCGACGAAATCTACAAGCAGGCCAAGATCCTTCATCCCGAGCTGCCCATCGTCATCATCACCGGCTATCCCGACAGCCAGATGCTCGACAACATTTTGAAACACGGCCCCGTCACCGTTTTGAAAAAACCCCTCGAAGTCGAACTGCTCCAGCAAGTCTTGAAGATGCTCGGGCACGAGGTAAAAGCCAAAGCCGCATAGCTCACGCCGGAAGGCGCACGAGCACCCGGCAAAGCTCCCGGTTTTTTCGGCCCGGATAGGTCGCCGTTGGGACCCATTCCTTTTCCGTTGCGAAGTGTGGCGCGAAAAGTTTGTCCAATTCGTGTATACTTGTGCCGAAGGGCGGCCCTTCTTCGCCGGGATCCATTTTTGGCGTGAGATAAAACACCCCGAATAAACGCCCTCCCGGCTTTAGCGCCGAGGCGACTGCGCGAACGTAGTCCCCGCGCATCGTGGGTGAAATGGCGCAAAAACAAGTGTGCTCCACGACCCAATCAAACGCGCTGCGCATCTCCGCAGGCAGCGCAAATAGATCGCCGAGAAAATAATCTTCACCACCGATACGCAGCTGATTTTTCGCCGCCGCGATGGCCGATGGCGCGATGTCGAGCCCCACGACTTCATCCGCAGTCGCAGCAATCGCGCGCACATCGTGCCCCGTCCCGCAGCCGGGCACAAAGACTCGCCCGCGCATCGGCACGCGCTGGAGAAATTCCACAATCGCCGGATGCGGCGCACCCTTCTCCCACGGCATATCGCCCGTGCGATAGCGTTGCTCCCAATCCGTATTCATAGCCGCCGCCACATCGTCGCGAGTGCCACGCTCCATTGGTATTTGCGAGCGTGCTCGCGGATCAGAAAAGGCATATCGCGCGTGCCAGCGAGTGCAAAATGTGGAGCGAGCGCGGCGCTCAGTCCATCAAGCGTGGTGCGCTGCTTTCCGTGAGCCATGAAGCCGCCCAGCCAATTTTCCGGCGCAGTATATTCCGTCAGCCACGTGCAGGGCGTGGTAATGATCAGTTGCCCGCCCGTTTTCACAAGCTGCGGCAACTGCGCCAGAAAGCGCGCCGGTTGCGCGAGCCGGTCCACGAGATTCGCCGCCAGCACCACATCGAAAACGCCCAGCCCCTCTCGCAGCGCGTGTGCATCCCCGTATTCAAAACACACACGTTCCGGCACGACACCCTCCGGCACGCGCGCAATCAGCGGAGTCGTCAGCGCACCTTCATCCGCACGCAGATAGGGAAACGCACCACGCTCCGCGAGAGTCCGCGCCGCCTTGATGAAACGCTGCGAATAATCCACCCCGATCACCTCCCCGCAAAACCGCGCCAGTTCAAAAGCAGAACGCCCCACCGCGCATCCCACATCCAGCCCGCGCGCATCGTGCGCCAGCGTCGTCGTATCGAGACACTCGCTCACACAACGCACCGCATAATCCAGAGCATCGCGCGGCCCGTTTGCGTAGGGCAGCACCTCATCCGCCGCTCCATAGTGAAACAGCAGATACTCGTGTAAAAATTTGTCAGTCTCGTAGGGATTCACCGCAAAATCCCATGCACACACGCCGTCGCGCAATCAATCCCCAACTTCACAACAGCGCGCCCAGCAACTTCGCAGGCAGCGCATCCCCGCCAAACGCCAGCTCCCCAAAAAACGGCACATCCAGCAACTCCTCCAGCACCGCGCCATTCGTCAGCGCCGCCGCATCGTCCATCGCAGGCGCTTGCACTTGATTCAAAATCACACCCGCGCACGCCATGCCGCGCGCACGGATCGCAGCCACCGTCAGCAGCGTGTGATTGATCACCCCCAACCGGTTCGCCGCCACCACCAACACCGGCAGCGCAAACTCCGCCGCCAAATCCCCCATCGAAAAATCCTTCGCCACCGGCACCAGCCATCCCCCGCATCCCTCCACGATCACCACCGCGTGCGCCGCGCACAGTCGCGCAAAAGTTTTCCGCACCAGCGCCACATCCACCATCCGCCCTTCGATCATCGCCGCCGTAAAAGGAGCCACCGGCGGACGCAACCACACCGGATTCACATCATTCAAAGTCACCGCCCCCGCACTAGCATCCACCAGCGCCTCCGCATCCTCGCGTCCCCCGCAGCAAATCGGCTTGAAGCCCACCGCATCCATCCCCGCCGTCCGCAACGCCCGCACCAATAGTGCCGCCACTCGTGTCTTGCCGACCGCTGTGTCTGTGCCCGTGATGAAAATGCTCATGTCCCGCGAACGTAAGTCGCCCGCTGAAAAATGGAATCCAGCAATCAGCCAGCGCACACTCTTTACTTGCCGATGGTGCGAACAGCATCCGCGCACAGACCGATGAAAGTTTCCTCCACCAAGCTCATCCGGCGGCCCTGCCAATGCAACACGCCCCAGCGTCGGCGCAGCTTGCGTTTGCCGAGCGGCAGCGCGACGAGCGAACCTTCCTCCAACTCCTCGCGCGCAGTCCACGGCGCGAGGATGCTCACGCCGAGTCCCAACTTCACGAGTTCCTTGATCGCCTCCATATTACCAAGATCGAGCTGGCTAAAGAGCACGATGTCATCGGCGCGGAAGTATTCCTCGATCATCGCCGAGGTGTAGCTCTTGCGCTTGTAAACGATGTAGTTCTGCCGCGCAATTTCGTCCCGCGCAACACGCCCCGCGAGCGCCCACGGGTGCTGCGGGCTCACGATGAACTGCATCTCGTCCGTGAACAGCGGGCGAAAATCGAGCGGCTCGCCGCGCTTCGGTTCGAGGTTCACCGCGAGGTCAATCCTGTGCGCGCGCAGGGCATCAATCATCTCCGGCGTATCGCCCGGCTCGATGGAGATCGCGCAGTTTGGGAAGCTGTCCTTGAACTCCCGCAGCACGCCCGGCAGCACATGCTGGCACGCCGTCGTGCTCGCGCCGAGTCGCAACCGGCTCTGCCCCCACTTGCCCAGCCGCCCGAGTTCCGCGCGCGCCTCGGACATCTCGGCGAGAATGCGCGCCGCACGTTCGAGGAGTTGTTCGCCAGCCTGCGTGAGCACCACTTTTTTGCCCATCTTGTCCAAAATACGACAGCCCACTTCGCGTTCGAGCGCCTTCATCGAGTGGCTCACGGCGGATTGCGAGAGATGAAGTTCGCGCGCAGCCTGCGTGAAGCTGCCCGTCCGTGCGAGGATGGTGAAAGCCCGGAGTTGTCTGCTGTCCAGTGGTTGCGGCATATATGAAAGCAATTCATCTTTTTGATGAAAAAGTCGCAAGCCATTTATGAGACAACCAGCGCACTATGACCGACTACGACGACGACTTCGGCTACTTGCAAGCCACGATCACGTTCTAAAGCAGCGAGTCGCCAACTGCAGCGTATTTTGCGCACCGAAGTGCGCAGGCTGCGCAAATGCAAACAACCGCACAGATGCAGCGCATCTCTGTTTGCAAGGAAAGTTCTGGTGGGTGCAGAGTGCGATTCGATGAGTTTGCGCGGCGTGTGATCCTATCGCAGCCATCTGTCCGTGGGCTTCCTAGGGAGGAATGAATCACATTCATCATTCCCATGAAATTTTCGAGGCGCGTTCATTATGCCGCAGGAGCCATGCTGGCATCGCATCAGCTAAGGGGGCGCGTGCCTTACGGGGTGCATCAAAAAAACAACCACACACACGCTCTTGAATCTCACCACACTCAAAAAAGCCGGTCACTTTCCGACGCTCGTCACCGCGTTCCTTTACTTCGACTACAGCTTCATGGTCTGGACGCTCCTCGGCGTGCTTGCGAACCAGATCGCCGCGCCGGAGTCGCTCAATCTCAGCGCGCAGCAGCGGTTCTTCATGGTGTCGGTGCCGATCCTTTTCGGCGGCCTTTTCCGACTCGCGCTCGGGCTGCTCGTGGATCGCATCGGCGCGAAGCGCACGGGCATCATCGCGCAGCTCATCGTGATGACCGGTTTGGGTGTGGCGTGGCACTTCGGACTAAAAAATTATGAGGCTACGCTCGCGATGGGCGCGGTGCTCGGCGTCGCAGGTGCAAGTTTCGCGGTCGCGATGCCGCAAGCCGGGCGCTGGTATCCGCCAAACATGCAGGGCCTCGTGATGGGCCTCGCCGGTGCAGGCAACATCGGCGTGTTGATTGACTCGCTCCTCGCACCACGTCTGGCGGCGGCCTACGGCTGGCAGTCGGTGTTTGGCTTCGCGCTCATCCCCGCGTTCTTCGTCCTCGCGATCTACATCATCTTTTCCAAGGAGCCGCCGAATCCTGCGACGCCGAAAAAACTGGGCGACTACTTCCGCATGTTCAAGGACAAGGACGTTCACTGGTTCTGCTTTTTTTACACCGTCACGTTCGGCGGTTTCGTCGGGCTCGCGTATTCGCTCGGCATGTATTTCAAGGATCGCTTCGGCCTCACAAACTCGCAGGCTGGCGACCTCGTGGCGCTCTGCACAGCCATCGGCGCGCTCGGTCGGCCCATCGGCGGCGCGATCTCGGATCGCATCGGCGGCATCCGCTCGCTGCACGTCTATTACACCGTCGCGTGCGTCGCGCTCGTGCTCGGCGGGCTCGTGGAAAATCTCTGGCTGAATGTCGCGATGTTCTTCATCGCTTGCGGTGCGTTCGGAATGGGTAACGGCTCCGTCTTTCAACTCCTCCCCCAGCGTTTCGGCAAGGAACTCGGACTGATGACCGGCCTCGTCGGCTGCGGCGGCGGCTGCGGCGGATTCCTGCTCGCAAACATGATGGGCCTGAGCAAACAACACTTCGGCACCTACCTCACCGGCCTGCTCGTTTTCGCGAGCCTCTGCATCTTCGCGCTCATCGGCCTGAAGCTCGTGAAGACCCGCTGGCGCACGACGTGGGGCGCAGTGGCGGCGGCGCGGATTTGATTCCTGATATTTTGAAAGTGAACCTCACCAGCTACGGCCTGCCAAAGTGCGACGGCGCGGAATCCGACGACGCCTTCGCCGTGAAGACGTGGGATGAAACCGTGATCGCCGTGCTCGCCGACGGTGCAGGTGCAGCGCGTGATGCGAGGGAAGCGGCCACACGGATCGTGCAGTCGCTGATGAGCAACTACGCCGTGCGCCCCGCGAGCTGGACACCGCAGCGTGCGCTCGCGGAATTTACGAAAATCATCAACCACACGCTGCACCACGAGTCGCTCGTGCGTCACTCCGCGCCGGAGATGATCTCCACGCTCTCGGTCGCAGTGATCGAGGGCAACCGGCTCTTCGGCCTCAATGTCGGCGACTCGCGCGTGTATCTCTCCCGCGGCGGCCAGCTCTCGCAGCTATCGCACGATCACGTGCTCAACGACCGCACTTTCTCCCACGTCCTCCAGCGCGCCATCGGCCTCGCGCCGGAGGTCGAGCCGCATTGCTTCGAGACCGAACTGCGCAACGGCGACATCGCCCTCCTCTGCTCCGACGGTGTCTCGAATGTGCTGAGCGATGATGTCCTTTCGCAGCAACTCTCCCATCACACCGCCGCGCGCGCCATCGTGCAGCACGCGCGCGAACTCGCGACCGAGGAGACGCTCGACGACGCAAGTGCGATCGTGATCAACATCGCCGAGACTGGTAAGCTGCGCGCCGTGAGCCAGCTTCCACTTTTAATCCCAGACACACTCCAAAAGGGCGATGTCATTGATGGCTACGAACTCGTGCGCCCATTCCAGCACAGCGACCGCGTCTGGCTCGCGACGAAGGACGACCAAAAGTGGACGCTGAAATTCGCCCCGCTGGAAGCGCGCGACGACGAGGAGATTCTCGCGCGTTTCATCAAGGAAGCCTGGAACGCCCAGCGCGCCGCCGAAGCAGCGCCAGAGCCGTTCGTCGCGGCCTTCACCCCCGAGCGTGCGACCGCGCGCTACTACGTGCAGGAGTTCGTCGAGGCCCCGAGCCTCAAGGCCGTTTTGAAAGCGCGCGCACTCGGCCCGGATGAAGCCGTCGCGCTCGGAAAGTTCCTGTGCGCCGCGAGCGAACGGCTCATCGGCCTCGACCTCGTGCATGGCGATTTGAAGCCCGAGAACGTGCTCGTCGTCTCCGACTACGACCGCCTGCGTTTCAAGCTGATCGATCTCGGCAGTGCGGCGGAAGTCTTCAGCGTGACCTCGCGCGCCGGCACCGCGAGCTACCTCGCGCCCGAGCGTTTCCAAAACGCGCCGAACTCCGAGCGCACCGAGATTTTCGCCATCGGCGTAACGCTCTACGAGGCGCTCACGCGCGCGTTTCCCTTCGGCGAAATCGAACGCTTCCAGACGCCCGCCTTTCACGCGCCCAAGCGCCCGAGCGCGCGAAACGCCAACATCCCGCCGTGGCTGGACCACGTCATCCTCCGCGCCATCAGCATCGAGCCCGAGCGGCGCTACCAGCATTTCAGCGAGATGGCGTTCGACCTCGCGCACCCCGAGCGCGTCGAGCCGTTCTTCCAAAAGGACGCGCCGCTGCTCGAACGCGACCCGCTCACTTTCTACCGCACCGCCTTCTGGCTGCTCCTCGCCGCGTGTCTCTATCTGCTCTTCCGCCTCGCCGCTTCGCACTGATGACCCGCATTCCATTCATTCCCGAAAACGCCCCATTCACCGCCGAGCAACGCGCGTGGCTGAATGGATTTCTCGCCGGAGTTTTCAGCGACGCGGGCGCATCCGCCGCGATGGCTGCGCCCATTTCGGCAGAGCCGAAAGCGCCGCTGCTCGTTCTCTACGGCAGCCAGACCGGCACCGCCGAAGGGCTGGCGAAGAAGACTGCCAAAGCCGCGGAGGGCCGCGGCTTCGCGCCGCGTGTGGTGAGTTTGGAAAAATACGAGAGCGTCGAGTGGGCGAAGGAAAGTAACGTGCTCGTGATCACCAGCACCTACGGCGACGGCGAGCCGCCCGATCCCGCGCAGGCATTTTGGGGCTGGCTGAAAAGCGAGACTGCGCCGCGTTTTGAACACCTCCGCTACAGCGTGCTCGCGCTAGGCGACACGAACTACGCGGAGTTTTGCGCCTTCGGAAAAAACTGCGACGAACGTCTCGCCGCGCTCGGTGCGAAGCGGGTTTGCGAGCGCAAGGACTGTGACCTCGACTACGAAACGCCCGCCGCGGAATGGACGAACGGCGTCTTCACCGCGCTCGGCGAAGGACTCGCGCAAAGCCACGAAGACGCAAAGCCGGAGACAGCCGCGCAGACCAGTCACCAGTCACCAGTCACCAGTCACGACCGCAAAAACCCGTTCCCTTCGCCGCTGCTTCGCAACGTCCAGCTCAACCGCGCTGGCAGCGCGAAGGACGTGCGGCATTTCGAGCTGGGCCTCGTGGGCAGCGGACTCATCTACGAAGTCGGCGACGCGCTCGGCGTCTTCCCGAGCAACTGCCCGCGCTACGTCGCCGACTTGCTCGCCGCGCTCGGCTGCGATGGCGAGGAAGCCGTGAGCGCCGCTGGCAGCGAGATGCCGCTGCGCCTCGCGCTCACGCAGCATTTCGACGTGACGAAGCCCTCAAACGAACTGCTCGCCGCCGCCGCCGCGCGCTCGCCCGGCAGCCAACTCGCCGCGCTCCTCGCGCCCGAGCGCAAAGTCGAACTTAAACAATGGCTGCATGGCCGCGAGGTCATTGACGTGCTGCTCGGCTGCGCGTCGCCGCTCGCGCCCGCGGAGTTGGTGAAGCTACTGAAAAAACTCGCGCCGCGACTTTACAGCATCTCCTCCTCGCTCAAGGCACACGCGGACGAAGTGCATCTCACCGTCAGCGCCGTGCGCTACGAAACGCACGGACGCACGCGCGGCGGAGTAGCGTCCACATTCCTCGCCGACCGCGTGGGCGACACGGGCCGCGCGCCGGTTTTCGTGCAGCCGTCGCACGGCTTCAAACCGCCGTCGGGCGCAGACACACCGATGATCATGATCGGCCCCGGCACCGGCATCGCGCCGTTCCGCGCCTTCCTCGAAGAACGCCTCGCCATCGGCGCAAAGGGTCGCAACTGGCTGTTCTTCGGCGACCAAAAATGTGCGACGGATTTCCTCTACGAAGAACAGCTCACCGGCTGGCAAAAGGACGGCCACCTCACGCGCCTCGATCTCGCCTTCAGTCGCGATCAGGCGGAGAAAATCTACGTGCAAACCCGGATGCTCGAAGCCGCGAGCGAGCTGTGGGTGTGGATCGAAAACGGAGCCCACTTTTACGTCTGCGGCGACGCCTCGCGCATGGCGAAAGATGTGGACGCCGCGCTGCACACCATCATCGAAAAGGCTGGCGGAAAATCTGCGGACGACGCGAAGGACTACGTGACCAAGCTGAAATCCGACAAGCGGTATCAACGCGATGTCTATTGATATGAGCGGCGTCACACCACTCGCGGGCGCGAATTTCAGCGCGGAGCAGAAGGAATATCTCAGCGGACTTTTCGCGGGCGTCGCGGTGCGCGGGGAGCGGTTCGCCGATCCGGAGGAGAAACCCGCGCTGGATGATCTCATCTTCGAGGAGCGCGTGAAGCGCGAGATGCACCCGCTGGATGCGTATGGGCAAATCCTTGAGAACGCTGTGGGGAACAAGGCTCCCGACAAGGAGGAGACGTTTCGTTTCAAATGGAACGGCCTCTTTTTTCTCACGCCAATCAAGGACTCATTCATGGCTCGGCTGCGGATTCCGGGTGGCGTGCTCTCGTCGTTTCAGCTCCGCGAAATCGCGCGTGTCGCGGCGGAGTTGACGACGGGCTACGTGCAAATCACCACGCGGGCGAATTTGCAAATCCGGCTCATCGCGCCGAAGGACGCGCCGGAAGTGCTGCGGCGTATCCAGTCGGTCGGCCTGCATACGCGCGGCGCGGGTGCGGACAACATCCGCAACCTCACAGCGAATCCGACGGCGGGCATCGATCCGGTCGAGCTGATTGACGTGATGCCGTTCGTCCGCGAGCTGGGGCAGCTCATCATCAACGACCGCGCGTTCTACGATCTGCCGCGCAAATTCAACATCGCCTACGATGGCGGCGGGCTGATCGGCTCGGTCGAGGACACGAACGACATCGGCGTGAAAGCCGTGCGCGTCGGCGAGGAAATCCTATTCCGCATCGCGCTCGGTGGCGCGACGGGACACAAGGCTTTCGCGCGCGACATCGGCGTGATCGTGCCGCCCGCGCAGATCAACAAAGTCGTCTGCGCGCTCGTGCGCGTCTTCATCGCGAAGGGAAATCGCGGCGACCGAAAGAAAGCGCGACTCAAGCATCTGCTGGAGAAAATGCCGGTCGCGGAGTTCCTCGCGGAGACGGAGAAAGTGCTCGGCTTCACGCTCGCGCGCGCGCCGTTCGATGCGGCGGAGATGCTGTATCCGAGCCAGTCGCTGCCGCACACACACATCGGCGACTACCCGCAAAAGCAGCGCGGGCTGAACTACGTCGGCGTCGCCATTCCCGTCGGCCACCTCACGCCGAAGCAAATGCTGCGGCTCGCGGAGCTGGCGGAACTTTACGGCAGCGGCGAAGTGCGGCTCACGGTCTGGCAGAATCTCATCATCCCGAATGTGAGCGACGCTTTCGCGCCGACGCTGAAAAAGGCGCTGGAGAAAATGGAGCTGAGCACGCGGCAGTCGAACGTGAAGAGCGGCATCATTGCTTGCACGGGGAGCAGCTACTGCAAATTCGCGCAGTCGAATACGAAGGGCCATGCGCTCGCGCTCGGCGACTATTTGGAGAAGAAGCTGGAGCTGGATCAGCCGGTGAACATCCACCTCACCGGCTGCCCAAATTCCTGCGCACAGCACTACATGGGCGACATCGGGCTGCTCGGCGCGAAGGTCAAAATCGGCGGCGAGAGCATGGACGGCTACCACGTTTTCGTGGGCGGCGGTTTCGGAAAATACCAGGCGGTCGGGCGACAGGTTTTCAACGGCGTGGCGGCGGGAGATTTACCCGTGACCATCGAGCGGATGCTGCGCGCGTATCTGCAGCATCGCGTGGGAAAGGAGACGTTCCTCGCGTTTTCCACGCGGCATGAGGTGGGAAAATTGCAGGAGCTTTTCAGTAATGAGTAAGCTCAACCGCACCGCGCTTCTCGCCGGCACCATTCTCACGCTCGCCACGGTCGCAGCCATCGCGGTCGGCTCGACTTGGATGCGGCATTTCGATCCGGCGCTCACGGGCTACGCGGTTGGCGCGCTCATGGCGGCATTTGCGGTCGGGTATCGCTTCGTGGTGTGGGCGCAGAGGCCGCCGTCGCGGATGTATTTCAAACGCGGGTTCGAGTTGTTCTTTCGTCGCGCGGGCACAGCGCCGCGTGCGGTGAAAAAAGCGGCGAGCGTCGTCCCGATGCCGCACGGCGCGGGGACGCTCGGCTACGCGCTGGCGCGAAATTTCGTCGCGCAGGAATTCATCCGGCGGCGCGGCGGCTTCCGCTGGGTCATGCACCTGTGCCTCTCGGGCGGATGCACGCTCGCGTTTGCGATCACGTTTCCGCTCGTGTTTGGGTGGATTCACTTCGAGTCGTTCGCGGACAACGCGGAGATGTATCACGTCGCGGCGCTCGGCGTGAATGTGGACAGCTTCAGCGTTCACAGCTTCAAGGCGTTTCTGATGTTCAATCTGCTGAACATCTCCGCCGTCCTCGTGCTCATCGGCCTCGCGATGGCGGCGTGGCGGCGCTTCACGGATGCGGGCGAACGCGCGACGCAGAGTTTCTCCGAGGACATCGTGCCGCTGCTGCTCATCTTCGCGGTCACAGCGACGGGTCTCGCGCTTACGGTGAGCTACAAATTTCTCACCGGGCGCGGGCACGGGCTGTGGGCAATTGTCCACATGGTCAGCGTCGTCGCGCTGCTGCTCTACATCCCGTTTGGAAAACTTTTTCATATGTTTCAGCGAACGTGTTCGCTGTGCGTGAGCCGCTATAAAAAAGTCGGCGCTGCCGGCGAGCGCGCGCACTGCCGGCGCTGCGGCGAGGACTTCGCGAGCGCGATGCACGTCGCGGATTTGAAGACGGTGCTCGGCGAACTCGGCTTCGATTACCGCTTCGATGGCGCGCAGGGCGAAGTGCATTACCAAGACATCTGCCCCGCGTGCCGCCGCGCGCTGCTCGCGCTCAACCAAGGCCGCTCGATAGGCCGCTGATTTTCATGGCAACGCTCACTTTACCCGAGGAAAAATACATCGAACTCTACGGCCCGACGCTCGCGCATACGCCCGCGGGCGGGTGGAATAACGGCGAGCCAGACAAGCTCGTGAAGACGCATTGCTGCTTCTGCGGCGTTCAGTGCGGCATCCAGCTCAAGGTGAAGGACAACAAGGTCATCGGCTTCGAGCCGTGGGAGGAATTCCCCGTGAACCAAGGCAAGCTGTGTCCGAAGGGCGTGAAGCGATACATGCAAAATGATCACCCGGATCGCTTGCTCACGCCGCTCATGCGGAGCGCGGACGGCTTCCGCGCGGCGGGCTGGATCGAGGCGCTGCGCACGACGGCGAACGCGATCAAAAACATCCAGGCGAAGCACGGAAAAGATGCGTTTGCATTTCTCGGCGGAGCCTCGATGACGAACGAGAAGGCGTATCTCAACGGCAAGTTCGCGCGCATCGCGCTCGGCACGGCGAACATTGATTACAACGGGCGGCTTTGCATGGTCGCCGCGGGCTCGGCGAACCGCATGGCGTTCGGCGTGGACCGCGCGGCGAATCCGTGGAGCGACATCCCGCTGGCGAAAGTGATCATCCTCGCGGGGACGAATCTCGCGGAGTGCTTCCCGATCCTCACCGACTACGTGTGGCGCGCGCGCGATGCGGGCGCGAAAATCATCGTGATCGATCCACGCATCACGCCCATTGGTCGCACGGCGGATTTGTTTTTGCCTGTGCGTCCGGGCCGCGACAGCGCGCTGGCGAACGGCATCCTGCATGTGATGATCGAGCGCGGGTGGATTGATGAGAAGTTCATCGCCGAGCACACGACGGACTTCGACAAAGTGCGCGAGTTGGTGAAGCGATACACGCCGGAGTTGACGGAAAAAATCACGGGCGTTCCGGCGAAGAGCATCCTCGCCGTGGCCGAGATGTGGGGCACGGCGGAGACTTCGATGCTGCTGCACGCGCGCGGCATCGAGCATCACACGAAGGGCACAGAGAACGTGCTGACTTACATCAACCTCGTGCTCGCCAGCGGTCGCATCGGCAAGCCGGGCTGCGGCTACGGCACGATCACAGGACAAGGGAATGGACAAGGTGGACGCGAGCATGGACAGCGGTGCAACCAGCTCCCCGGCGGGCGCGACATTTCGAAGCCGGAGCACCGCGAGTTCATCGCGGACTTCTGGGGAATCCCCGAGCCGGAGTTGCCGAAGGTGGGGCTGACGGCGTGCGAGATCATTGATGCAATCGAGCGCGGGGAAATCAAAGGGCTGCTCTCGATCAGCTTTAATCCGCTCGTCTCGATCCCCGACAGCGAGCGCACGCGCAAGGCGCTGGAGAAGCTGGAGTTTTTTGGCTGCATAGATTTTTTCCTCAGTGAGACGGCGCGCTACGCGGATGTCGTGCTCGCGGGCTCACTTCAGGAGGAAGACGAGGGCACGGTGACGACCGGCGAAGGCCGCTGCGTGCGGCTGCGCAACTCGGTCTCGCCGCCGGAGAACGCGCGCGTGGACTGGCAGATCATCTGCGAACTCGCCGAGCTGCTGGGGAAGGAGAAGTTCTTCAAATACAAAAACGCCGGGGAGATTTTCACCGAACTCACGGCGGCGTCGAAGGGTGGGCCGATTGATTACAGCGGGATGACCTACAAAAAGATCGAGGACAACATGGGCATCTTCTGGCCGTGTCCCGCGCCCGATCATCCCGGCACGCCGCGCTTGTTCGAGGGCGGGAAGTTTCATCACCCGGATGGTCGCGCAAAATTTCACGTTTACGAATACCGCCCGCCCGCCGAGGACGTGGATGCGGAGTTCCCGATCTTTTTCACGACGGGCCGCGTGGTCTCGCAATACCTCAGCGGCACGCAGACGCGGCGCATCGGTGGCTTGGTGGATCAATATCCCGAGCCGCTGTGCGAGATGCACCCGCTGCTCGCGGCGAAACTCGGCATCGCGGATCGCGACATTGTGAAGGTGACGACGCGGCGCGGAGAAATCACCGTGCCCGCGCAAGTCGTGAAGACGATCCGACCCGACACGGTCTTCATCCCGTATCACTGGCCGGGCAAGAAGGCCGCGAACCAAGTCACGCTGCGCGCGCTCGATCCGATCTCGAAGATCCCCGAGTTCAAAGTCTGCGCGTGCCGCGTGGAGAAAGTCGCCGATGCGCCGGTGATGTCGCAGCCGATCGCTTTGAAAACCAAATGAACGGCGTGCTCAACGGCAACGAATTTTTCCTCGATCCCTCGCGCTGCATCGGCTGCCAGGCTTGCGTGCAGGCGTGCGGCGAATGTGGGACGCACCGTGGACAGCCGATGATCCATCTCGAATACGTGCATCGCTCGACCGGCGTGCAGACCGCGCCGGTCGTTTGTATGCACTGCGAGGATCCGACTTGCGCGCGCGTCTGCCCGGCGGATGCGATCAAGCAGGACGACCAAGGCATCGTGCACAGCGCCGCGAAGCCGCGCTGCGTGGCGTGCTCGAATTGCGTGATCGCGTGCCCGTTCGGCGTGCCGAAAATGAAGGCCGAGATCGAGATGATGATGAAGTGCGACATGTGCTACGACCGCACGAGCGTGGGGAAAAAGCCGATGTGCGCGACCGTATGCCCGAGCGGCGCGCTCTACTACGGCCCGCGCGAAACCATCGAGAAGCTGCGGCGCGAAAAGCCGGTGAATGAATTCCAGTTCGGACGCCAGACGGTGAAGACGAAGGTGAACATGATGACTTCGCCGGAGTTGAAGGCTCTGCCGTTCGAGGTGCTCGATTTTCTGCCGTGGGAGGGAAAGGACTTTGATCCGTTTGAACTTTCCCGCGCCGGAGCGCCGGATGCGGCGAGCGCAGCCGTCTGGGACGAGGCCGTCGCGAGCCCGCGCTGCGGCGGAAACTGCACCTGCCACTAATCACACACGATGCCCGACAACCCGCACTGGAATGCCAACTTCCCCGTCCGCCAATCCGACGAACACGACGTGACGCGCCGACAATTTTGCAAAGTCGCGTGCGGCTCCGCGCTCGCCGTGGGCGCGGGATTTCTCGCGAAGGACAAACTTTTTCCCGCGCCCGTGACGAAGGAGCCGATGCTCGTCGCGCGCGTCGTGGACGTGCCGGTGGGCGGCACCAAGCTCTTTAATTATCCCACCGAGCATCATCCCGCGATCCTCGTGCGGCTGGGCGAAAATGAATTCGCGGCATTCAGCCAAAGCTGCACGCACCTGCAATGCCCCGTGCATTACCGGCACGAGCAGCGCCAATTTTACTGCCCATGCCACGAGGGATTTTTCAGCGCGCAAGATGGCCGCGTGCTCGCCGGCCCGCCGCCGCGCGCGCTGCCGCGCTTTCCAATTTCAATCCGTGACGGCGAAATCTGGATCGATCCCAAATCCGCTTAGCCGGGCAGCACGCAACGCAGATTCATAATTTTTGCGCCGCTGCGCCGCTCTGACTATTTGCGGATGTGCTTGGCGGCGGCTTTGGCTTTTGCGCATTCGTGGACGATGGACATGAGGGCGCGCGTCATTCCGGCGGGGTCGCTGTGCTGGATGATATTGCGGCCATAGACGATGCCTGCTGCGCCTTGCTGCATGAGCCTCTCGGTGCGGGTGAGAATCTCCGCGTCGCTCGCTTTTCCGCCACCACGGACGAGGACAGGAATACGCCCGGCGATCTCGATGACTTTGTGGTAGTCGTCCACGTTGCTGGTGGGGTCGGCTTTGATGATGTCTGCGCCCAATTCACACGCCTGCCGGACGAGCGGGATGATTTTTCGCGGGTCGCCGTCCACCATGTAGCCGCCGGCTTTGGTGTTTGGCTGGAAGACGAGCGGCTCGATCATCAGCGGCACGCAGTGGCGTTCGCACTGGGGCTTGAGCTTGATGATGTTCTCGATGCACTGGTCGGTCACTTCGGGTTCGCCGGGGATGCAGAAAAGATTTACGACCACGCACGCGGCGTCGAGGCGCACGGCTTGTTCGACGGCGTTATCAATCATCCGCGAAAACAGCGTGCGCGGGAGGTTCGATCCATAGACGTTGGCGACATCGGTGCGGAGGACGAGCGCGGGCTTCGGGCGCACGGGGAGCGATTGCAAATAGTGCGCCTGGCCGATGGTGAGTTGGATGGCGTCCGGCGCTGCGGCGACGAGTGTCTTTACCGCTTCCTCAAGATTTTCGATGCCTTGCAAAAATGTGGGCTCATTGAAAAATCCATGATCCACTGCGACATCGAAACAACGATTCGTCTGCGGATTGAAGAGGCGTTTGAAGCGGTAGTCTTTCATGCGGCGCGAAGCGTGGGAAAAATTGAACGCGCACGGCAAGCGGATAGCGCACGCGACTATCGCATCAGCCAAGCGATCAACCCGGCAGCAGCGGCGAGGAGCAGCCAGAATATCCAGCGTGCCGAGGATTTTTCCGGCGCGCGGACGGGCGCTTTTGCGCGGGAAGTTTCCGGCCTTTGTGGCTTGGCGGATTCTGTGAGCGGGACTTTTTCGCGAACGGGCGGTGCTGTTTTCTGGGGCGCTGGCGTCGGTGGTTGTGCTTTTTGTTTTTGCACCGGCGCTGGCGGCGGTGGCTGAACTTTCTGTTTCTGCACGGGTGCTGGCACCGGCGGTTGCGCTTTTTGTTTTTGCACGGGCTCCGGCGCGGGTTTGGCAGGTTCCGGTGCTGCGGGCTTTGTTTTCTCCGGCGCGGGTTTTCCGCTGTCTGTGCTGCGCTTGAGTTTTTCAAAATCAATCCTTCGATCCAGATACGCCTTTTGGCGTTTGGCGAACTCGGCCACTTGTTTTTTGTCCGCCGCCGCGCCTTGTGTTGAAAGTTGCACTCGGAGTTTATCAATAGCTGCCGCCTCGCTCTTTAGCTCGGCCTCCGCTTTTTCGAGTTCTTTGCTTTTAAGTTGTTTGGGAGCGGGTGCGGTTCCGGCGTTCATGGAAATTTGGTGAGACGTTACTGGCATCGCCATTCAGCAAACTGTGCGCCCGACATGACACAGATTTGCATCTGCGTTCTGGCCGGGAAACAGTCGCCGTAGTTCCCTCGTCTCTTGAATTTAACGGCCAATAGGAACAGAGGAGCAGCCCTGTAATTCGTAGTTTTTTCCATTGGCGGCATTGGAAACGCTTTCTAACTTTCGATAACACGCAGGCTTTCACACTTTGCCAAACTCATCCGATGCCAGACATCAAATTCCGCTGTCCCGAGTGCTCGCAGAAAATCGTCGTTGATTCTTCTGCCACTGGTGTGCGCGTGGATTGCCCGATGTGCCGGAGCACGCTCGTCATTCCAGCGACGGAATGGAGCACGGTGACAGTCGCCGTGCGGCGGGAGCTGGCGGTGCTGGCCGGGAGTGCGGATGCGCTTTATGCGGAGTTGGAAAAGCGGAAGGCAGAACTCGATGCCGCCGTCGCTGAATCCGTGAAGCTCCGCACGGCTGCGGAGGAGGCACAGGGCGAAGTCGAGAAGGTGCGCGCCGAGCGCGAAAATTTCCGCAACGCGAGTGAGAAGGCTGCCGAGGAAATGAAGAAACTGCGCGGAGACCTCGACGCACTTGCATCCGAACGCGATGGGTTGCGCAGTGCGCGTGAACAGGAGCCAGCGCGGGATGAACTGACGAAAAAGGAAGTCGAAGAATTAAAAGCAAGCCTCGCAACGCTCCAACGCGAGCGGGATGAATTTTCCGTAAAACTCGCCGCGATGGCCAGTCTGCGCGCGCAACTCGCCGAGCTTACCGCCGAGCGCAGCAAACTGGCGGTGTCGAATTCCGAGGCGTTTCACGATGCGGATTCTCTGCGCGCCGAAGTCACTTCGCTCCAGGCCCGCCACAAGCAGGCGGATGCCCATGCGGAGGAGTGGAAGCGACAACTCACTGTGGCGCAGCGCGAGCGTGACGATTTAATCAACAAGGTGCGCGGCGCCGAGTCGCTGCCCGCCGAACTGGAAGCGGCGCGCGCCGAATCACAGCAACTGCGCACGCAGATCAATGAGATCACACGTATTTTTGAGGCCGCGCGCCATGAGCGCGATCAGTCGGCGCTCCTCGCATCGGAGCGCGAGAAGTCCCTCGAAAAAATGACCCAGGCCATCGAGACTGCGAAGGCGGAGATTGGTTTATTGCGCGGGGAAAAGACGACATCCGCCGCCGAGCGGGATCGGCTCAAGGCGAGCGCCGATGAGTTTCACGAAGAGTCCAGCGAACTCCAGCATCGGGTGGATGGATTGCTCGACGAACTCCACGCCCGCGAGCGCGAAGTCGCCGAGGCAAAACAGGCCGGCGAGGCTGCAAATTCCCAGGCTGCTGGCTACGAGAACGAGCTTCGCCAGATTCGCGCGCAGCGTGATGCGCTTGCGGTCCGTGTGGTTGAAAAGGAGCGCGAATCCGCCATTCTCACCGAGCAAGTTTCCGAAGCGATCCGCATCAGCCAGGAGGCGGCGGGGCGCATTGATGCCGCAGAGCGCATCGCACACACGGCGCAGGAAAAGGCACGACTCAACGAGGATGAGCGCACCCGCCTTGGCGAAAAACTGACGAAGACCGCCGCCGAGTTCGGTGCGATGCAGGAACAAGGCCGCCAGATTCGCATCGAGAAAGAACAGAGCCGCTCGCGCGTCCACGACCTTGAAGCGCAAGTCGAGCAGAGCTTCGATCAACTCGGCTCCATCGAGGCCGAGCGCGACACCCTCAAAAGCGAACTCGACGCCGTGAAGACCGGCCTCGAACGCGCCAAGCAACACGTCAGCGTCCTGCAAGCGCGGCGCGACGTGATGCGCGAGGAAATCAACCGCCTCCGCGCGAAACTCGGGATGCCGCCAGATGGCCCCGGCGTCTGAAAATTGCGCGAGCGGAAAAGCGAAAAGGAACTGACAAACGCGCGCTTCGCCGTCATTCGTATTTTCACATCCGCCATGCTTCACACGCTTCGTCTTTTACTCGTCATCGTTTTCGCCGCGACCATGCTGCACGCGGAGGATGCAAAAGAACCTACGCAGCCCGGTGAAACCATCATCGTCACCGGCGGCGTCTCGCTCTGGGTATGGGAAAAATGGAAAGCCTCACCGCACGATAATTGGTGGGCAAACTTCGTCCGCGCCGCACGCATCCGCATCGAGCAAATCAAAACCGCGCGGCCCGACCAGCCCATCACCTGGCTCGTCTATCGCCCCGCGTATCTCACGCGCAGCCGGCAGGACAGCCGCGACTACACCGCCCTCGTGAGCAGCGTGCGCGACACCTTTCACATCAAGCTCATGTGGTTCGACAGCGCCGCGCAGCTCGTGAACTACCTCAACTACGGCCAGCCCCGCGACCGCGTGAAGATCAACGGCCTCGAGTATTTCGGCCACAGTAACAAGGCGTGTTTCATGTTCGACTACTCGAACGTCATTGATAGCGGCAGCAAATGCTGGCTCCACGAAACCGAGCTGGGGAAAATCAACCACGGCCTCTTCACCAGCGACGCCCTCGTGCGCAGTTGGGGCTGCTACACCGGCGAGAGCATGAGCCAGAAATGGCGCGCGGCCACCGGCGTGCCGATGTGGGGCTTCGTCGGCAAGAGCCAGTATCTCACCGAAGAACTCCCCGTCCCCGCCACCGCCATCGGCCACTGGACACGCTGACGGAAACGCTGACGCTCGACATTTCCGCCACACACCATTCACTCCGCGCCCATGACGCTCCACGAGCTGCAAGCCATCTACGCCACCCCGTTCTTCGATCTCCTCACCCGCGCCCGCGCGGCGTATCTCGCGCATTGGAAAGAGAACGAAGTGCAGCTCTGCACCTTGCTCTCCATTAAAACGGGCGGCTGCTCCGAGGACTGCGGCTATTGCGCGCAATCGGCCCGCTACACCACGGGCGTCCAGCGCGAGACGCTCATGTCGCCGGATGCCGTGGAGGAAGTCGCCGTCCGTGCGAAAGAAAACGGCTCCACCCGCTTTTGCATGGGCGCTGCGTGGAAGGGCGTGCGCGAGGGCGATCCGCGTTTTGATAGCGTCCTCGAAAGCATCCGCCGCGTCGCCAAGCTCGGCATGGAAGTATGCGTCACCCTCGGCCAGCTCGGCGCAGGCGAAGCCCGCCAGCTCAAAGCCGCCGGAGTCACCGCCTACAACCACAACATTGACACCTCGCCCGAGCACTACCCGAACATCGTCACCACCCACACCTTCCAGGATCGGCTCGACACCATCGGCCACGTGCAGGACGCCGGCATGAGCGTCTGCTGCGGCGGCATCATCGGCCTCGGCGAGACCGAAGACGACCGGCTCAAAATGCTCGAAGTGCTCACCAATTTCAGCCCCGCCCCTGAGAGCGTCCCCATCAATTGCCTCATGCCCATGCCCGGCACCCCGCTCGCCGAGCAAGCGCCCGTGGACATCTTCCAGCTCGTCCGCCTCATCGCCACCACACGCCTCGCGCTCCCGCGCGCAAAAGTCCGCCTCTCCGCAGGGCGCACCCGCCTTACCCGTGAAGCGCAAGCCCTCTGCTTTTTCGCCGGTGCAAACTCCATCTTTTACGGCGATAAACTCCTCACCGCCGCCAACCCCGAAAAAGACGCCGACCTCGCCCTGCTCGAAGAACTCGATCTCAAACCCCAGCGCCCCTTCGCCGAAAACTGCGACCGCATGGCCTGCCTCACGTAGGGTCGTCTCTGTTTACTTTTGCCGCAGGAATTTGTGGAGGTGGCCGAATGCGCTCCATTCGGTGACGATCAAATTTCCGTCTTTATCTATGGATGCGCCGTCCGTCCATTTGTCCTGCGGGAGGTCGTAGTTGGCGCGCTGTTTGGCGTCCGGGTTGTCGCCGACTTGGGCGATGATGGCGCCGGTTTTGTCGAGCACGGTCACGCGGCTTGCATCTAGTGATTAAACAAAAACTCGCGGCTGCTGAGGATGGCCCAGAGGGTGTCTTCCATCACGAGGCGGGGGTCGTCTTTGGCGTCGGCGAGGATGCTTTGCACGGCTTGGATTTCGGCGGGCGTCGGGACGCGGGCGAGGGTGGCGAGGGTGGCGTCCGTGAGCCATTGTTCGGCGGGCTTTTTGGCGGCGAGCACTTTGCTGATGAAGCCCTCGGTGGCGTGGAGCTTGGCGTTGAGGGTGTCGCCGTTGGCGAGGTGGAGTGCTTGCGCGACGTTCGATTCGGTGGTGCGCTCGCACTCGCACGTTAGTTCGCGCGCGGGGCGGCCAAATGTTTTTGTGAAGTAACTGTTCGTGTTTGCATCGGGGAGTTGGAGTGCGCGCCAGCCGAGGGGGAAGGGCGTCTGCTTGTCGTCCTCCACGGTGACGTCGCGCGTGGTGAAAGGCGTGGGCACTTCGGTGACTTGCGCGATGGCGTCGTGCAAAACTTCGGCCATCAATCGGCGCGGATAGTAGTGCGAATAAAAGCGGGTGTCGTCTTTGTTGCCCGGCAGTGGTGCGCTGGTGCGCTGGTAGGTTTCGCTTTGCAAAATCTCGCGCATGAGCGCGCGGAGATCGTAGTGGTGCTCGCGCAGCCATGTCGCGGCGGCGGTGAAGAGTTGCTCGTTGCTCGCGGGGTTTGTCTCGCGGATGTCGTCCACGGCTTCGACGAGTCCGACGCCGAAGAAATTTGCCCACACGCGGTTCGTGATGGCGCGGGCGAAGTAGGGATTCTCCGGGGCCGTGAGCCATTTCACCAACGCCTCGCGGCGGTCGCCGCCGGCATCGAGCGCGATGGGCTGGCCGCCGAGCGGACGCGGCGGTTGCGGCTTGCCGGTGAGCGGCTGCACGAGGTCGCCATCATCGGCGGCGAAGACGATGCGCTCGTCGCCCCTACCGTTTTTCATCCGCACGCGGGCGAACAAATTCGCGTAGCCGAAGTAGTCGTTGTTCGTCCACTTCTCCATCGGGTGATTGTGGCACTTCGCGCAGACGGTGGAGATGCCGAGGAAAGTGACGGAGGTTTTTTCCGACACGTCGCGAGGGTCGGGCGTGATGACGAAATAATTCGCCGCGCCGTTATCGAGCGAGCTGCCCTGCGCGGTGAGAATCTTCGTGGCGAAATCATCCCAGTGCGTGTTCGACGCCACCTGATCGCGCACCCATTTGTAATAGGCCCACATCGTCTCCAGCGGCAGCTTGCGCTTCGTGACGAGCAGCAGGTCGCTCCATTTATAAGTCCAGTAATCCACAAACTCCGGCCTCACGAGCAGCGCCTCGATGAGCCGGTCGCGCTTGTCCGCAGTTTTGTCCGAGAGGAAATCGCGCACCTCCTGCGCAGTCGGCAGCACGCCGATGGTATCGAGAAATGCGCGACGCACGAACTCGCCGTCGGAGCTTCGTGGCGAAGGCGGCAGATTCAGCTCCCGCAATTTCGCCAGCACTTGTTCATCAATCCAATTCCTGCGCGACGCCTGCGCCCATGTGTTCTCGGCGATTTGATTTTCAAACGGAACGCTCGCTGTGCCGAACGCGACCTTTTGCAAATACCAGACCGTCACCGCGCTCTCGCCGTGGCCGACTACCGTGGCGAGCCCCACGTCATCCACGTTGAGCACGGTTTGATTTGTCGCTGTGTATTTCGCCCAGCGCGTCACGTCCGCGCTGTGTCCGTCGGAAAAATATGCGCTCACGGTGAACTGCTTTTTTTCACCCGGCGCGAGACGCACCTGCGCGGGCTGCACCTCGACACGCACGATGCGCGCATCCTCCGCGCGCGGCCCCGGCGCGCCGTCGGCGATCCAATCCACGAGCGTGCGCCACTCGGGCGAGTTCACTTTGAAACGCTCGCCGCCCTTGTGCGGCACGGCGCTCGTGGCCTTCAGCAAAATGAGCGACTTCGCAGGCTCGCTCGGATTGACGCGACGCCCGAACGCCCCGCGTGTGAGCGTGAGAAAATCGCCTTCATCATCGTAGCCGCGCAGTGACAATTTAAATCCCCCCTGCCCCGCCGCCGCGCCGTGACACGCGCCGGTCGAGCAACCGGACTTCATCAAAATCGGCTGCACCTGATTACGAAAAGTCACCGTCTCCGCGCTGGCGGAAACGACAAGAACGAGAAGGTAGGCGAACGCTCGCATCGGCACACACCTTTCGCACTTCCACGAACCAGCGCAAGCCCTGCACGCTCTGCTTTAGAAAGTGAACGTGACGGTCATGATCACATTCCACAGCACGCTATCCGCCTCGCCTTCGTGGTCCTTGCTGCCGATGCCTTTCACGAAGTCGGTGTTGAGGCGATAGATGTCCTTGTAGCCTTGGTCGGGGAAGAAAAGGCCGAGGCCCAAGCCGACGATCACGTTGTCCGTGAGCAGCGGGCGATATTTCATTCCGAAGCTCACATCCCATCCGAGGCGATCGTTCACTTTGTTCGTTTGCAGCGCGTTCGCGATGGGCGCGGTCTGGTCAAACCAAATGTAGTTCGTGTTGAAAAATGTGCGCAGGCGCGGCGTGACGTCGGCGTCCATGCCGATGCCGAGGATTTTCACGCCGGGGTTCACGAAGTTCGATTGCCCCTCGCTCTTGCTGCTGCGAAAATTCATCAAGAGGCTGTCCGGGTTTTTCAAATTCACCGCAGTGCCCGCGAGGTTGATGCCTTCGTGGACATACCAGCTAAACGGCCCGCCAACGAAATTCGGCGCGTCCACAATGCTGTCAAAGCCCGTCGCGTGATCGTCCGTCGGATTGCGATCACCGCTCGCCCAAAAGCCGCTGAGTTTGAAACGCAGCCAGTCGCGGTCATAGCTGAGTTCCGCAGCGGCCATCTGCGCATTCACATCCACGCGACGTCCCGCGAGTCCGTTGAGTTCGTCTTCGCCGAGCGCCCAGTAAAAGGCGTGCGTGATGTTCCAGCGACCGATGTGACCGTCGCCCGCCCAGCCGAGATAGCCCACGCGCACATCGTGCTCTTTGGAAAAATCGCCCAACGGTTCGGGGCGGACAAGGAAATCGTTTTTGTCGTAATGACTGTGCCCGCCGTCCCAATTCATGTGAACCGAAGCCTCCGCCGTGTAGCCCTTCCACAAAAAATCCTGACGATAAATGTTGGCGATGAGCACCTGCTGATCGCGCGCGTCGAATTCATTCAGCCCGCTGTAAGTGTCCTTCTCGCGCATGTTGAAATACGCGACGTTGTATTGCGTGCGGTTGTTATCGTGGTTGCCGAAAAGGCGGACGCCGAGATTCGTGTCGTTGAAAATAAAACCGCGAAAATCCGAAACGAACGGCTGGATTCCCCAACGCGAAGTCCAGAAATCGTAATTATCGCTGAGGTCGCCGAGGTGATACTCGAAGAACAATTCTTGCAGCGCGATCCAGTCCTTGTGCCGGTAGGTATTCCGAGTTCCGGCGAAGTCTTTTTCGTGATCACGGTTTGAGCCGCGCTTCGATCTCGGTTCGTTCGTCACCGGGTCCACATCCACAAATGAGTCCGATGCTCCTGCCGCTCGCAGTTGCGGCGCGATGTAGCGGAAAAGATCCGCCGGATTCACCACTTTCTTAAGCGGCTTCACCGCTCCGCCCTTCGCATTCACAGTGCCCGACTTTTGCTGCGTGGCGCCAATCTTTGAAGTATCGGGCTCCGAGCCACTGCGGCGATTCACCCCACGCGGATCGGGATCGAGCAGGTTTTGCTCGCGCACCCAAATCCAGTTGTCGTTTTTCACCACCTGCGCGCGGATCAACCACTCGACCGGCTTGAACGAAGTCTCGCCCTTGAAAATTTCCACGCTCAGCGAGCGGTCGTCGGAAATCAGCCATTGCTCGCCGCGTCCGAAAAACTCCGAGCTGTTCGGCGTCGCGGCACTCACGCCACTCGGCACGGGCAGACGACGATATTCAAACAGCGAAAAGTTCTTCAGCGTGACGTTCGCAAAAATATCCTGTCCGTAAATCGGCGCATCGCCCTTGAGCTTCGACTGCTCGTAGGGATGCCACCATTTGATCGTCTCGCGCCCATCGCCGTAGGGCGTCTCGTGCGAAGGATCGAGATAGCGCTGCCACTTCGGAAATGGAATGGCCCAGCGATTCGCAATCGGCGACGTCCCCGGCAGCAGCCCCAGCCCTTCGCGACCGAGCGGATATTCGCGGTAGTGAAAAATATTGTCCCGCCCGCGCTGCGAACGCACCCCCGAGCGCGGCAGATGCAGACGCCCCGGCTCGTCCACATTATCGAAGCGCGGCACATACAAAAAATCCTCCGGAAAAAGCGAAGGCCGGTCGCGCAATTCACCCGGCTGCGGTGCGGGCAGCGCATCCGGCACGAGCGGCGATCCTGTTCCGCCAAACACCCCGTCATCCAGCGGCGAACCCGTCGGCAATTTCGGCTCCGGCTTCGCGGGCGGTGGTGCATCCGGCATATTTGGCAGCGGGCGCACTTGCGGATGCGGCACCTTCGGCGACTCCGCGCCAGAACCCGGATCGGGATTGAATTGCGAAGGTGATTTCGGCGGCGATTTCTGCCGCTCCGTATGCGTCGGCTCCTCCACCAATGGATGCGCGCAAAACCCCGTGCTCAAAATACAAACCGTCGTGGCGGCAATCGTGACTGATCGGGTTGGAAGCATTTCGCGCAGCATTTACTCGGTCTCATCCACCTTTTGCAACTCTTCGCAAAAAAAGCGTCCCCGGCGTGACTCGAACACGCGACCGGCCGCTTAGAAGGCGGCTGCTCTATTCCAACTGAGCTACGAGGACTTTGAAATCCGACGCGCAAACTCATAACGCATCGCAAAAAAACGGCGAGAGCTTTTCAATGCAAGCGTGAGAGACGACGAAACCCGCAGCAAAAAAATCGGCGCGATTTTTATGAATTTATAAAACGCAGCCGCAACAGCAGTCACCTCGGAAGAAATCCACACTTTGCTCTGCGAGATGTTTTATGATTTGGCGTTGACCCACCCATTACTTGTGTTAGACGCAGGCGTTTCCGGCATCCCACCACAAAATCATGTATTGCCCTAAGTGTAGCAGCCTTGAAGACAAGGTGATTGATTCCCGGCTCTCGAAGGACGGCCGAAGCATTCGCCGTCGCCGCGAATGTCTGGCTTGCACGCACCGATTCACCACTTACGAGGAAGTCGAGCGGACGGAGTTGCGCGTCTCCAAACGGGACGGCAGGAGCGAGCCTTTCAACAAGGAGAAGCTCTTGAATGGGATGATCAAAGCTTGCGAAAAGCGGCCTGTGGGAGTGGAGCAACTCGAACAAATCGCGGACGAAATCATGGTGACGCTGGGGACGGAGTTTCGGCGCGAGGTGCCGAGCATCGTGATCGGCGCACATGTGATGGCGGCGCTGCATGATCTCGATGAAGTCGCCTACGTGCGCTACGCGAGCGTGTATCGGCACTTTCAGGACATCGGGGAATTTATCCACGAAATCCAAAAACTCGAAAAGCGTCCGCGTAAAGGCGGGGCGCAAACCGAACTCTTCAAGTGATCGCATACCGCGACGGACTTCCATTGATCGCCTTGGCAAACAGCCAACTGGTCGCCTTCGAGCGCGAATGGCTGATCCGCGCTCTGAACGTGGCGGCGCAACGGGCGGGCTATACGAAATGGTGGCTCGCTCCACACATCGCCGAGAGTGTGCAGGTGTGGCTGCAAGGGATGCCGGATATGCGGGTGATGCCGGTCGCGCAGTTCACGCGGGCGGTGCGCGCTGCGTTGCAAGTGATCGGCTACGCGGAAGTGGGCGAGCGATTCGAAGCGGCGTCACCCTTCTCGCGCATCTCGCTCATCGAGGTCGCGCAGGAGGCGGGAAACGGCTACGAACTAGCGTTCTTCCACACGCTGGGGCGGCGCCTGCATGAGGTGCTGGAACTCGGCGGGAGCTATTGCGAACTCATCGGCCTCGAAATGTGCGTGAAACTTTTGCGGCAGAAAAAACACTGGTGCAGCCGGTGCGACGCGCTGCGTTCGGAGATCGTGATTTTCGCGCGCGAGCAAAGCGGAATCGCCTGCCGCGACTCGGGAGACAAACGCGGACGCGAACTTTTTCTCCACGTCGCATGACCATTTTTGAAAAAATCGCCTGCGGTGAAATCCCCGCGAAACTGATCCACGAAGACGGGGACTTCGTCGCCTTTCACGACAACAATCCGCAAGCACCGGTGCATGTCCTCATCATCCCGCGCAAGTGCATCCCGCGCGTCGCGCTCGCCGGGGCCGCGCACGCGGATTTGCTCGGCAGGATGCTGCTCGCCTCGCGTGAAATTGCGGAAAAACTCGGCGTCTTGGAAAGCGGATACCGGCTCGTCATCAACAACGGGCGCGATGCCGGCGAAAGCGTGCCGCATTTACACATCCACCTTCTCGCAGGACGCGCCCTGCAATGGCCGCCGGGATAATTTATGAACTCGTTACTCCACTATTTGCCCATCGTCACCGTGCTCGCGATTTTCGCCGAGCGGATGCGCGAAGTTTCTGCGAAACGCGAGACTGTGCCCGGCAAGACGCAGGAAAAACTTACGTTCAATCTCTTCATGCTCTGCGGCGTCGCCATCGTCGTGGGCGGCATTGCGGAATACCTACTGCGCGGACTGAATTTCTGGTGGCCCACGTTCGTCGTCGGACTCCCGATGTCCATTGCATCGTTCGCCCTCCGGCGCTCGGCCATCCGTGCGCTCGGGCGTTTCTGGAGTCTCCATGTCGAGATGCGCGAAGGGCATGAGTTCGTGCAGACCGGGCCGTTCGCCCGCGCGCGGCACCCGGTTTATTTTTCGATGATTCTCGAACTGCTCGGCATCGGCCTCGTGCTCAACGCATGGTTCACGCTCGCTGGAGTGTTCGCCATTTTCATCCCCACGATGCTCGCCCGCGTGCGTATCGAGGAACGCGCACTCGTCGAAAAATTCGGCGACGCCTACCGCGCCTACATGAAAACGACGCCGGCCATCATCCCCATTGGCTCCGGGAGGAAGATCCCATGAGCAGTGCCCGCCGTGTCGTCATCACGGGCGCAGGCGTCATCGCGCCGAATGGCAGCACGCTTGATGATTTTTGGGCGAGCATCCGCGATGGACACAGCGCGGCGGCACCACTCACGCGTTTCCCGCTCGCAAATGCGCCCTCGAAAGTCGCCTGCGAAGTGCGCGACTTCGCACCCGAGAATCACATGGAGGCGAAGGTCGCGCGGCGGCTCAGTCTATCCATCCAATACGCCGTCGCCGCCTCGCGCATGGCGCTCAAAGACTCCGGCATTGATTTGACGAAAGTCGCTCCAGACCGCGTCGGAATCGTCGAGGGCACCACGGTGAGTAATAACGAAACAGCGGCGCGCGCCGAAGAGGCGTGGCACAAACGCGGCTACAGGGGCATCTCACTCTTTGCCATGATCAATGGATACAGCGGCGGCGGGAGTGGTGAAATCGCCATTGAACTTGGCGTGAAAGGACACGCCATCACCCTCAGCAGCGGCAGCGCGAGCGGCAACGATGTGATGGGCTATGCGCTCTCCATGATTCAAAATGACGAGGCTGATGTGATGATCACCGGCGGCGCCGAGGCACCCATCCTTCCGCAAATTTGGGGCACATTTTGCCAGGGCAAAGTGATGAGCCGCCATCCGGGCGAACCGCGCGAGGCGATGAAACCATTTGATGTCGCGCGGTGCGGTTTCGTGCTCGGCGAAGGTGCAGGCTTTGTCGTGATGGAGGAACTTTCCCACGCACTTGCACGCGGCGCCCGCATCTACGCGGAGGTGATCGGCCATGGGCGTGCCTGTGAAGGACATCACCCCGTCGCGCCCGAACCAAACGGACTCGGTGTATTCCAAGCGATGCAGCGCGCATTAAACCGGGCGCACACCGAGTTGGGCGAAGTGGACTACATCAACGCCCACGGCACTGCGACCGAGGCCAATGACGTTGTGGAAACGCGCGCCATCAAATCGCTCTTTGGCAATTACGCGAACCGGCTTGGAGTCAGCAGCACCAAGCCAGTCACCGGGCACCTCATGGCAGCGGCAGGCGCAGTGGAAACCGTCGTCACTGCGCTTGCTGTTTATCATCAGGTCATCCCGCCGACCATCAATCTACGCGTGCCCGATCCCGAGTGCTCGCTGGACTACGTGCCAGACAGGGCGCGTCCCTATCCCATCCGCGTCGCACTCAACATCAGCAGCGGCTTCGGTGGTAAAAACGCGTGTCTCGCATTGCGCCGCTGGCCCATCCCTGAGCGATGAAATACTTCGAATACATCCCGCTCATCGGTGCGATCTTCAATTTTGCGCTGGTGCTTTTCGTTTACAGCAGCGACCGCCGCTCGCGCCTCAATCAAGTTTTCTTCGCATGGGGCCTTTGCATCACGATTTGGAATCTCGGCACTTACGCGCTCTTCTGCACGCCGCCGGAATCGCTGGATGAGGCATATTCGTGGGCCAAACTCATGCAGTTCGGCGTCATCTTTATCCCGGTGACGATGCTGCACCTCTGCCTCTTGCTCGTTGGCTGCAAACCGAACCGATGGCTTGCTGCCGCATACGCCTTTCATGCTGCGCTTGCTGTGATGAACGTTTTCGACCTCTTCATCAGCGGCGTCCATTACGTCGGCTATGCCCATTACTCGACCGCAGGCATTGGCTTTTGGATTTACACCCTCGCATTTGGCCAGTCGTTCCTTTCGATCTTTCTGCTTTGGAAAAAGCGCAGTGAACTACCGTTGCGCCAGCGCCACCGATTCAACGGAATCCTCGCGGCGCAGGCACTCCTCGTCCTTCTCGGGACAAACGACATCCTGCCCATCGTCGGTGTGGATCATTATCCGCTGACAACAATCCCCGTCGTTCCCTACGGCAGCCTCGCAGCAATCGCCTACGGCGTAATGGTCGCCTACTCGGTCTTTCAATACCAACTGCTCGACGTGCATCTCGCACTTGGTCGCTCGGCCGCATACTTGGTGCGCTTTGGATTTCTGCTCG
This sequence comes from Spartobacteria bacterium, assembly GCA_043766295.1. GTDB lineage: Bacteria > Verrucomicrobiota > Verrucomicrobiia > Chthoniobacterales > Chthoniobacteraceae > SXWH01. The sequence continues at coordinate 29,216 of JAYUIF010000332.1, forward strand.
TCATCGCCATCGTCCTCCAACTGTGCGTGGCGACCTTCGCCCCATCTGGAGCGATCACGACATTTGGCCTCATCAGTAGCGTGATCATCATCACACTCTCCGCCCTCATCGCTTCATTTCTGTTTCCGAAATTACTTGGCGGTTCGGCGGAGACACTTGAGCGGCGACTGCTCGGCGACCACTTCGAGTATCAGGATAAAATGCGCTCTTTCACCGAGAATCTGCGCTGGCACACCGAGCATTCCACTTTGCTCAATGAACTCCACTCGCTGTTCGTGAACACCGTGCGCGTCCGCGCCTATTGGATCATCCTGCTCGATGAAACCAACCGCGCCTACACCCTCACACGCGCACATCCCGACCAGCCACAGCGCCAGCTCCCGGACTTGCGCAGCGACTCGCCCGTCTTCCGATTCTTCGCGGATAAAAGTCAGGCGCATCTTTCCCTCAACACCGGCTCCGAGCGCGCCAACCCGGAAAGCCTCGAAGCCAAAGCCTGCGAGCAACTGCGCGCCTTTGTCGGCGACATCGCCTTTCCCCTGCTCGTTGGCGATCAGCCGCTCGGCCTCCTCATCCTCGGCGAAAAAACCAACTGCACGCCTTTCACGCGGAACGACACGCAACTCCTCGTCTCCCTCACCGAAAACCTCGCCCTCGTCGCGAATCAAATTTCCCTCAAAAACCAAATCCTCCTCAATCAGGAACTCGATCTTTTGGGCCGCATGTCGCGCGGCATGGCGCACGATTTGAACAATCTCACCACGCCGGTGTGGACGCTCCTCCAGCTTTTCACCGAAGGCTCCGCCGACGAAGCCGCACGCGCCGAACTCGCGCCCGTCGCCATCCGCAACATCCAGACGATGCGCGCCTATATTAAAGAAGCGCTCTTCTTTTCCGAAAATCTCCGCCCGGACATCCAGCTCGGCCGGCTTGATGCGCTCCTCCAAAACGTCGTGGATCTCGCCCGCGAAAATAAACGCAACGGCAAGGAAATCACCTACCGCCTGGAAGCGCACGACGAGACGCTCGTCGAGATGGACATGGTGCTCGTCCAACGACTCATCGCGAACATCGTCTCGAACGCCGTGGATGCTTCGCAAGATGGCGGAGAAATCCGCATCGAGCTGATACGCCTCGTCAAAACCGACGCCGCGCGTGACTGGCTGCGCGTGCGTGTGACGGATCGCGGCACCGGCATCCGCACCGAGGATATGCCCCGCATTTTCCAGCCCTACTTCACCACCAAGCGCACCGGCGACGAAGGGCGCGGCTTCGGTCTCGGGCTCGCCATTTGCCGCAAAATCGCCACGCTGCACGGAGGCAGTCTCACGCTCACCAGCGAAATCGGGAAAGGCACCATCGTGAATCTCGACTTGCCGAACCGCCAGAAAAACGCCAGAACCCAAGCGTTCCAGCCGCCCGGTTCGATAGCCGCAAATACGCACGTCTAACCATGCGCACACTCCTCATCATCACCCGACAACCGCCTTTCACAGCGGCCATCGAGGCTGCGCTGGATGCGGGGCGCTATCGCCTCATCGGCAAAGAAGACGCCGCCAGCGCTGGCGTATTACTCTCGCGTGGTGCGATTGATGCCATCGTTCTGGATCTCGAATTTACCGACGCCCTCGCCATTCGCACCATCGAAGAAGTCCGCGCCCTCGCGCCCGGCTGCCCGCTCATCGTCTTCGCACCGCAAGGCCGCAGGACTTGGGAAGAGGAGGCTTACATTCTCGGCGTCGCACACGTCATCGAAAAACCCGTGCGCGGAAAACTCCTCAGCACGCTCATGGAGCGCGCATTTCTCGACAAAGACGATCAACTCCCTGCGCTCGTGCAGCAACAAGCGCCCGCCCTCACCACGCTCACCACGCTCCCGCAAGGCCGCGGACTCGAAACGCTCCGCCGATTTTCCTCACTGCTCGTCCACAGCCTCGATGCGCGCGAGCTTCTCCGCGCCGCACTCCAGCAACTCCGCGAAGCCCTCGGCATCAATCGCGCCGCAGTCTTTCTCCGCAAACCCAGCGCGCTCACCACGGACGGCACGCCATCTTCCGACGACCACTGGCTGCGCCCCGCATACACCATCGGCCACGAGCCGGGGCTGATTCAGGAATTCCCGCTCAGCCTCGCCAACGGCATCGGCAACTACCTGCACAAACACGCACGCATCCTCCGCGCCGACGCACCCGAAGCCCGCGCCTCTCGCGAAATCACCAAGGAATTCACCACACTCGGCAGCATCATCGCACTCCCCATCCACGACCGCGAAATGCTGCTCGGCGTCCTCGTCATTGATGAACGCATCACCGGCGGCGGCTTCGGCGACGAAGAACTCACGCAGCTTTTCCACTGGCTCGAAGAACTCGGCATCGCCCTTCGCAATTGCTGGCGCCACGAACAACTCCGCGACACGCACGGCCTCGTTGACGACATCCTCGCCGGCCTCGGCGGCGGTTGCATCGTCGTCGGCTCCAACTGCGGCGTGCTCCACGCAAACACAGCCGCCCTTCACCTCCTCGCCCCCGGCCACAGCAGCCGTCTCGACTTCGCCGACATCCCGCAGGCGCTTGGCAGTCTCATCTTTCTCGTCATTCAAAAAGGCGAGGCAGTCTCGCCATTCAAATGGGAACCGCCCGCTCATCCCGGCATTTCCTGCCGTGTCAGCATCCAGCCATTTTGCGTAGGTAAAGACAAACGGCCAAACGCCGCGCTGCTCGTCCTCGACGACATCACCGAGCACGAGCGCGCCGTGCAACTTGAAGTGGAAACCAGCAAGCTCCGCCTCGTCCGCCAGATGGCGTGGCACCTCGCGCACGAGATTGGCAACGCCGTCACACCAATCAGCACGATGCAGCAGCTTCTTGAAATACAAGGCGACGATGCAGAGGCCCGCCACGAGATGAGCGAAGTCCTCGCGAACAGCGTGCGGAGAATCACACGCCTCACCCAGCAGATGAATTTCCTCAGCCGCGATTGGGACGGCAAGAGCGGCGAGACCGCTTCCATTTCGGACCTGCTCGAAAAAGCATATCAAGACGCGAACACATTCCACCCCGGCAAACACATACCCGTCCTGCACCTCGACAAGACGAGCCCGTGGAAAGTCAGCGGCGACACCAAGGCGCTCCGCCATGCGTTCTCCGAACTGATCCTCAATGCCATCCAGGCGAATCCCGAAAACCCAAGCGTCACCCTGCGCCTCGCGGACATCAGCACCGAAGGCCATCAGCGTCTCACCGTCGAAGTCCAGGACGCAGGCCCCGGCTTTCCCCACGAAGTCGCGGACAAAATCGGCGAACCGTTTCAAAGCACACGCAGCGTAGGACTCGGGCTCGGGCTCACCGTCTCCCGCAAGATCATCGAAAATCACAGCGGCCAAATTGACATCCCGCACACGGATCGCGGCCCCGGCATCATCCGCGTCACGTTGCCGTTCACCAATCCGGCCAACAACTAGCCGGTTGCGCGAGCGAAAGCGGCCAGCTATCGCTGCGGAGTGAAATTTTCTCCGAGCAGTTTAGTTTTCATTGCCACGCTGGAGGGCCAACGGCCCTGCCCATACCAGCCTAGGTCAGAGCGAGGCACGAGCGTCGGCCTAGGTTTGAAATCAAAGACGGCAAGAGGGCTGAAAGCCCGATCCATCCGTGTCTCTCATCGCGCAAAATGGTGCCGGACTTTCAGCCCTTTGTCCGTGGAGGATCGCTTTCCTTGGGCGTTGCCCAAGGCTGGTATGAAAACGGGCCGTTGGCCCTCCATCGCTGCGTTCAGTTTAGTTTTTTTCGCCACACTGGCGGCGTCCGTTTTCGCAGCGGAACCGGAGCCGCCGACTGGAATGACATTCATCAAGAGCGGGACTTTTACGATGGGCAGCGAGGACGGAGCGACGGACGAAAAGCCTTTGCACGAAGTCACCGTGAAATCTTTTTTCATGGATAAAACCGAGGTGACCAATGCGCAGTTCGCGGAGTTTGCAATGGCGACCAAATACGTGACGCTGGCGGAGCGCCCGCTCACGGCGAAGGATCTGCCGGGACTGCTGCCGGAGTTCGAGGGGAAGTCCGTGGCACTTTGCTACCGCCCGCCAAAAGGCGCTGCGGATCTGCGCGACGCGATGCAGTGGTGGGCTCCCGTGATTGGCGCAAACTGGCGTCACCCCGACGGCCCCGAGACGGACATTATCGGAAAAGAAAAACATCCCGTGGTGCATGTCTGCTGGGACGATGCGCAGGCATATTGCAAATGGGCGGGCAAGCGACTGCCCACCGAGGCGGAATGGGAGTTTGCCGCGCGCGGCGGATTGGAAAAAGCGCGCTACGTTTGGGGGAATGAATTTTCTCCGGGCGGAAAATGGATGGCGAATACGTGGCAGGGAAAATTTCCGCACGAGAATACCGGCGAAGATGGATTCAAAGGTCTGGCACCAGTCGGCAGCTTTCCGGCGAATGGCTACGGCCTCTTCGACATGGCTGGCAACGTGTGGGAATGGTGCTCCGATTGGTATCTGCCCGATTACTACGCGAAGTCGCCGAAGGAAAATCCACCGGGGCCGACAACGAGCTTTGATCCCGACGAACCCGGCGTGATGAAACACTCGACGCGCGGCGGATCATGGATGTGCAGCGATTCCTACTGCCGTGGCTACCGCCCGAGCGCGCGGATGAAAACTTCGCCCGACACCGGGCTTTCCAACACGGGATTCCGCTGCGTGAAAGACGTGGAGACAAAATAGAAAATGACAGACAACGAACGCCACGTCGCCCGCCGCACCGCGCTCATTTTTGCCGGCATCATTCTCGCCTTTCTCGGCGCGACGCTCGCGTGGCTGTATCCCGAAGTGAAACGCATCGTGCGTGAGCGCAAACAACGGCAGGCGGAAAATGCACGGGGCACGGAAATGGTGCCGGTGCCGGGCGGTTCATTCACGATGGGAGCCAACGACGGCGCTCCCGACGAAAGGCCGCTGCACGATGTGCGCGTGAATCAATTTCTGATGGACAAGACCGAGGTGACGAACGGGCAGTTCGCGCAATTCGTCGCCGCAACAAACTATGTGACGACTGCGGAGCGCACGCCCGCTGGCGCGGAAAAACTCCCGCCCGATCCGCGTGAGCCGGGCTCGTGGTGTTTTCGTTTTTCGCCGGAGATAAAAGCGAGTGCTCGCCGCCCGTGGGCGCGCTGGGTGTCCGGTGCAAATTGGCGACAGCCGGACGGGGCGGGATCGAACATCGAAGGACGCGCGAAATTTCCCGTCGTCCACGTGAGTTGGGATGATGCGACTGCGTTTGCGAAATGGGCGGGCAAACGTCTGCCCACCGAGGCCGAGTGGGAGTGCGCTGCGCGTGGCGCTGTGGTGCTCGCGCATTTCCCGTGGGGCATGGATGCGTGCCCCGATGGACGCTGGCGTGCCAACGTGTGGCAGGGCGATTTCCCTACGAAGGACGACGCGCTCGATGGCTTTGCAGGGCTCGCGCCGGTGGGCAGCTACCCGCTGAATAATTTTGGCATCTCCGATCTTGCAGGCAACGCAGCGGAGTGGTGCGCGGATTGGTTTGCCGCCGATTACTACGCGGAGTTGCGCCCGAACCCCGACAGGGCCGCGCACAAAAATCCGGCCGGCCCCGATGTGAGCAACGACCCGACGGAGCCCGGCGTGTGGAAGCGCGTGGTGCGCGGCGGCTCGTGGCTCAGCACGGACGCGGAGTTTCGCGTCGCCACGCGCGGACGTGAAGAGCCCGGATTTTCTGCTGGGTGGATTGGGTTTCGCTGCGCGAAAGACGAGCAATGAACGCGATGCACCCGGTGCTGAAACGATGGCTCCCACGGCTCGGCTTGCTCGCGCTGCTCGTGCTCACTTTCGCCGCACGCTGCTACAATAGCGCGAACGTTTTTCACTCGGACGGACGCATCTATTTTCTCGAAGGCGACTGCTACTCGCGCATGACGCGCGTGAAAATGGTTTGCGAAGGACAGTGGACGATACGGCATCACGATTTCGAGAACTGGCCGCAGGGCACGACGCCGCACACGACCGCGCCCTTCGACTGGCTCATCGCGGGGCTGAAATGCGTGACCGATTTTGGAATGCGGATTGTGGATTGGAAGGGCGAAAGCCGGATGCACGGGCAGTCGCTCGATCTCGCCGGTGCGCTGATTTCCCCGCTGCTCGCCGTGGCGACGGCGCTCTGGCTCTGGTGCTGGGCGGGATGGATGCGGCTGCCGTTCCGCCCGCTGATGCTGCTGTTTTTTGCACTGAGTCCGATACTCGTGCAGGGGATGGAACTCGGGCGACCTGATCATCAATCGCTGCTCATCTTCCTGCTCGCCGTGGCTGTGTGCGCGGAACTTGCGCTGGCCGATCTGGGGACGCCCGCACGACTCGCGAAGCGTTGGGCGATTCTTGCGGGCATCGCGTGGGGAGTCGCGCTTTGGGTTTCGCTTTATGAGCCGCTGCTGTTTTTCGCAGGCGCGGTGGGTCGTCATCTTTTATTTAATCGCACCGCACTCATCGCGCGGGCCGTGCGAGGGAGATGGATTGCGCTCGGCGCTGTGGTGCTGCTCGCGCTGTTGCTCGATGACTGGCGGATTTCACTGCCGGACGCCACGCTGCGCGCACACTTCGCCGCATGGAGCCGGACGATCAGTGAACTGATGTCCCTCGATTTGCGCGAAAGGCGTGTGTGGTTTTGGTTTGGCGCGCTGTGGATTTTTGCGCCGGTCGCACTGTGGTTTGCAGGCCGCATGGACTCGCGATCTAGGGGACTCCTGCTGCTCGTGCTCACGATGCTCTGCCTCACAGTCTGGCAGATTCGCTGGGGCTACTACCTCGCGCTCGCGCTCACCGTTTCACTGCCGTGGCAGCTCGCCGCATTGCGACTTCGCTGGGCGGGCTGGACTGCTGGTATCGTGGCGATGCTACCGCTCCTTTTCGCATGGTCGGGAATGTTGCACCCAAGCGAAGACGAACGCGAACTGCGCGAGTGGCGACGCTCCGTGCAGGACGAATGGCGCAGGGTCGCGGCGTCCATGAGCGAGCCGGGTGCTTTCCTCGCTCCGTGGTGGGCATCGCCACAGATTGCATATTGGTCCGGCCAGCCGGGTGTTTCCGGAACGAGCCACCAAAGCCTCCCCGGCATCCTCGACAGTGCGCGATTTTTTCTGACGGACAAACCCGCCGAAGCCGCCGCGATCCTGCGCGAAAGAAATGTGCGCTACGTGCTGCTCGATGACCTTTCGCACACGAGCACCAACCTCTCCGAACTGCTCATGGTGAGCAATTCAGCGAAAATTCTGGAGCGCACAGCACCGCTTGAGCCGATGGCCAAAGTGCTCACGGAAAGCCCGCGCCTCGCCCCGCCATTTCTGCGCTACGTCACACCGGCGGAGCGCGGGCTGGTTCACACGATGGGCCGTGTGAAAGACGGAAAATTCGCGGCGACCAGCGTGCAATTATTCGAGCCGCAGTATCATCAAATCTACCTCGTCCTACCCGACAAACTATGAACTACGATTTCATCATCATCGGCGGCGGCAGCGCGGGCTACGCAGCCGCGCGCACCGCCGTGGCGCTCGGTCTGAAAACTTGCGTCGTGGACGGCGCGGAGGAACTCGGCGGGCTGTGCATTTTGCGCGGCTGTATGCCGAGCAAGACGCTGCTCGCAACATCCAGCCGCGCCGTGTCCGTGCGACGCGCCTCGGAATTCGGTCTCCGCGCTGGTAAATTGGAAGTGCGTGGCGACGAAATTCTCGCGCGGAAACGGCGGCTCATTGACGAGTTTGCAGGCTACAGACGCGAGCAGTTGGAGCGCGGAAAATTCGATCTCGTCCGTGGATTCGCGCACTTCGTGGATTCCGAAACGATAGACGTCACGCTTCGCAGCGACGGTGTGCAGCGCATCAAGGGCCGCGCATTTTTGCTCGCGACGGGATCGACGGTCAGCGACGTGCCACTGCCTTCGCTGAAGGACGTGGGTTACTGGACGACCGACGACGCGCTCGACAGCGCCCATGTGCCGCAATCGCTCATCATCCTCGGCGGCGGCGCGACGACTGTGGAGTTTGCCACTTACTACGCCGGACTCGGGCGCGACGTGACGATCATCCAACGCAGCGAGCAACTCTTGAAAGGCGCGGACGCAGACGTGGCCGACGCACTCGCACACGGACTTCGCGACAGAGGTGTGAAAATTTTTACCGGAACGAAGCTGCTCCGCGCCGTATCAGCGGGCGAAAAAAAGCGAATCGTATTCGAGCACGGAGGCGAAAGCGTGTCGGTTGAAGCCGAGCAAATTATCCATGCGCTTGGTCGCTCACCGATGGTGAATGGGCTCGGATTAGACGCTGCCGGAATCGAACTGACAAAAGGCCGGCCGACGATGCAGCCAACGCAGCAAACTTCGCAGCCACACATTTTCGCAGCGGGCGATGTGGCCGGGCCGTTCGAGATTGTTCACATCGCGATTCAGCAAGGTGAGATTGCAGCGCGCAACGCAGCGCGACTGCTCGCAAAGAACGGCACGATGGAGGAAACGGACTATCGCTTGAAACTCTCGGTGATATTTTCCGATCCAGAAGTCGCTGAATGTGGCGCGAGCGAGCGCGAACTGCGGGCGGGCGGCACTGCGTTTCGCGTGGCGAAGTATCCTTTCAACGATCACGGAAAATCGCTCTGCATCGGCGAGACGGATGGTTTTGTAAAACTGATCGCCGACGAACACGGAGGCGAAATCCTCGGTGGCGCAGTCGTCGGCCCGCACGCTTCGGAACTCATCCACGAGATCGTCGTGGCCATGCGCTTCCGGGCCACTGCGCGACAGCTCGCAGAAATCCCCCATTACCATCCCACCTTGAGTGAAATCTGGACGTATCCGGCGGAGGAACTGGCCGGGTAGCCGGATTATTTCGTTTCGCCCGCCCAAGGCGTTGACACACCACGGCTCGAACCCATACTTGCGAACGTCGTCGGCGTGCGCCGGCACAGAAATTCAACCTCAACTACACAAGCACCCATGCCAGAAATCACCACCAATACTAAGAACATCCTCAGCAGCGACGTCGAAATCAAAGGCTCCATCAAGTTCCAGAACGAACTGATGATTGACGGAAAAATCGAAGGCGAAATCACCTCAGCCGGCACGCTCACCGTTGGAGAAAACGCCGAGATCAAAGGGGAGATCAAAACCAAATCCGTCACCGTGCTCGGCAAAGTGCATGGCAACATCACCGTCGAAGAACGCTGCGAGCTGAAGTCGCACGCCGTGCTTTACGGCGATCTGAAAGCGACGCGCCTCGTCATTGAAGACGGCGCGACGTTTGTCGGAAAATCCGAAGTGACGCCGAACAAAGTCGCCATGCGTCAGCCCGAAATTCTTCGCGCGCCTGACCGCACCGGCACCGGCGGCGTCCAGCGATAAGCGGCAGACGCCGACAGCGCATTTCACAACAACGCGTCGCGCGGGCTCCGCTCCCAGCCTGCGCGGCGCGTGTGTGTTTCACTGCTTCCGTGGCAAAGAACGTCCGTAAACAAACTGAGAAGATGGCATCCCTGTGCCCGCATTGCGGGTTCACACAGGAGGAGTCCGTCTCTGCGAAGACGACGTTTTGCCGTAAGTGTCAGCAGCATTATTCGCTGGAGCGCCCGCTCGCTGGAGAGCGCAGCATCATCAAGGAGCCGGGGCTTTTCTCGAAGCTTTCGCGGATGATCGTGGGCGACAAACAGCGCGAAGTGTCGTGTTTTTCCTGCACCCACAAACAGGTGCTCAGCACCGCCGCGCAGAGCACGATGTGCCCCGGTTGCGGTGCGTATATTGATCTGCGCGATTTCAAAATCACCGGCCCGTTTGGCCGCAGTGTGCAGACCGCCGGCGAAGTCCAGCTCGGGCCGCGCGGGGACATCACGAGCACGCGCCTCATGTGCGGCTCGGCTTTCCTCGAAGGCAGTCTGCGCGGGTGCATCGTCTGCACCGGCACGGCGACGTTGCGCATGACGGGCCGTATGCCCGGCCTGCTCGAAGCTGAGCACGTCCTCGTGGACAAAAAGGGCGACATCGAATTTGTGCGCCTGCTGAAGACGAAACTTTTCGAGCTGAACGGCAAGGCGCGAGCGCGCGTCATCGCGGACAAAGTCGTGATCAACAAAGGCGGCTGGCTCGAAGGAACCGTCTATGCGCGCTCCATCGTGGTGGACAAAGGCGGCATCTTCACCGGCGATCTGAATATCGGCCAGGACTTCAAAGACGTTCCCGAAGAACCGCCAATCGAGACGGATCGAAATCTCGCGCGCTTCGAGGAAGATGGCGCGTAATTTTCGGACGACGATTTGTCCGCGTTTCCTCCTCCGCCTCAAAGAATCCCAGCGGCGCTGGAATCATCGCGCCCCGTCATTTCCCCGCTTCAAGCGCAGGCCGGATCAGCTTTGCGCGAACAGCATATTGCTCCGCGCTCGGATGCAATTTATCGGCGATGTAAAACTCAGCGCGCGGTAGGCCATCGTCGCCGATGCACGCCGACCAAATGTCCACAAACGCCATGTTTTTCTGCGTAGCGATAAAGTCGCGCACGAGCGCATTCGACTGCTGCTGTTTTTCGCGCTGCTCCCAACGCGCCAGGCTCGGCCCCTGCCCGATATAGACGAGCCGCACATCGGGCAACGCCGCACGCACCTTCGTCACCCACGCTTGGAAATCCGCCAGCACCCGCTCGGGCGATTTACCCGCATTGATGTCATTGCCGCCCGCCTGAATGGCCACTGTTTTCGGATGATACGGAATGACGATCCGCTCGGCGAAATACACGGAATCCTCCATCTGCGATCCGCCATACGCACGGTTGAGCACGGTCAGTCCTGGGAAATCCTGCGCCAGCGTCTTCCACAGCCGGATGCCCGATGCGCCCGTGAAAACAATCGCGCCCTGCGGTGGCGCGCTCACCTTATCCGCCGCCTCATAAGCCGCGATCTCATTTTCAAAACGATGAGCCACCGGCGGCTCCGCACCCGCACTAAAAGTGAACGCGGAAAGCGCGAGGAAAGCGGCGAGGATGAATTTTTGCATAGTGGATTTGATCCGGAAGGACTTCAGCCAATGCCTCATTCACCTGCGAAACAAGGCTGCATTTCCAAGCCGCTGCGTTTGCCTTCAATTCAAGTTCCCATTTTTGATCAGAGCCAGTTTCACAACAATCGGCCTGGGTTGGCTGGGATCAATCCACTCGACGCTTACGTAACCCGGCTTCGTAATCGCCAGCCACTTTGTCTGATGCACCGAGCGTGGAATCTGCGCTTCTCCTTTGGCGTTGGTGATAGTGAATCCCCCGCCAATGGAGAGCGATGTGCCTGTAACCTGCGCTCCTTCGATGGGCTTGCCGCTTTGATCGGTCACGATGACATCCGGCCCTGCACATCCGACAAACAGTAACATCGAAAATAACCCAGCTAGTCTGATGGCAATTTGCATGGCTGGTTTCCTAGCAGCAGGTGAGCGGGACGAACAATGAGATTATCGCATCGCGGAATGGCTCGCCGTCGGCTGCCGTGTAGATGTCCTGCGCTGGGTCGGCGAGGAACGCGAAAGCATCACTGGACGCCGTTGCACGAAGCCAAGCATCCTCGGAATCCGCGTCGGATGTGGAAGGAAGCAGCGTCACCATGAGGCTGGCGTTGGCGGGCAGTTCATACGGCTCATCGAGAACGATGTGTTCGCCGTCGTAATGGGCTTGAAGTGCGACCGTAGGCATATTCGAGACGATACCGAGCGTTCCAATTCACGGCAAGTGCCTAGAAGCGCCCACATTTTGCAGGTATGGATCCGATGGACGACATGGACAGAATGGACGCCCAACGCACCGCCAGTCACCAACATCTGTGTGTGTTTTTCCAATGGCTGCTTGCCGTGCGCGGGGCGGCCCGCTACGCAGCGCGGCTCTTCTTTCACGAATGAACATCCACGAATACCAAGCTCGCGAACTTTTTGGAAAATACGGCGTCGCCACCCAGCCGGGGCGCGTCGCCAGCACACCGGAGGAGGCGGAGAAAGTGGCCATCAATCTCGGCACGAAGCAGCTCATCGTGAAGGCGCAAATCCATGCGGGCGGACGCGGCAAGGGGACTTTCAAAAACGGATTCAAGGGCGGCGTGCATGTGTGTGCTTCGCCCGCCGAGGCGCGCGACATCGCGGGCAAAATGCTCGGGCAGGTGCTGGTGACACATCAGACGGGAGCGGAGGGAAAGCTGGTGGGGAAAATTTTTGTCGGCGAGGCGGTGGACATCGCGCGGGAGTTGTATTTTGCCGTGCTGCACGACCGCGCAACGAGCGGCTACACGATCATCGCGAGCACCGAGGGCGGCGTGAACATCGAGGAAGTCGCCGAGCACACGCCGGAGAAAATCGTGAAGGTGGCGGTGAGTCCCGCGCTCGGTTTGCAGGCGTATCAAAGCCGCAATCTCGCCACCGCACTCGGTCTGCGCGGGCCGCTGATCAACCAAGCGGTGAAGCTTTTTGGAAATCTGTTCACGCTCTTCGTGAAATGCGATTGCTCGATGGTGGAAGTGAACCCGCTCGTGGTGACGAAGGACGGACGCCTCATGGCGCTCGATGCGAAATTTAACTTCGACGACAACGCGCTCTACCGTCAGCCCGACGTGGTGGCGATGCGCGACAAGACGGAGGAAGACCCGCGCGAAGTGGCGGCATCGGAATTTAACCTCAACTACATCGGCCTCGACGGAAACATCGCCTGCCTCGTGAACGGCGCGGGCCTCGCGATGGCGACGATGGACATCATCCAGCACTACGGCGG
>JAYUIF010000333.1:0-18379 GCA_043766295.1 Spartobacteria bacterium
CACGAACCACGAGGCGAGGGCGCCTCGGATACATGTTGCGACGGGGGCGTCGCAGCCACAGTCGCCGCTTCGCGCCATTTCAACTGCATCGTTCCGGCTCAGTGCAGCATCGGGTGCGGATTCGGCACGCGAATCAACTGCGCATCGAGATCGAGGAAGAAATCCAGCCGACGCTCCGTCTCCGCGAGATCAATGTGTCGCGCCATGATCAGATACGTCGCGTAGTGATTTCCCTCGCTCTCCACGAGGCTCGCATAAAAATCCGCCAGCCCCGCATCGAGATCGCGCACCGCTTCGGACAGGATTTGGAATTTCTCACACGAGCGCCCTTCGATCAGCGCACACACGATGAGATGATCAATCACCTGCTCCCTCCGTCCTTTCCGCACCGCCTGCATCATCCCCGAAATCCACGGGCTCTTGCGGGGAACAGTGAACGCGATCCCACGCTCCCGCAGCAGGCCCAGCGCTAACTCGAAATGCTGCAACTCTTCGATGGCAATCGCATTCAGTTCTGAAACGTGATCGAAGAGTTCTACATACTTCTCCAGATTCAGCGCCGTCGTCGCGGCCTTGCGCTCCAAATGCGCGTGATCCACCAGCACTTCAGGCAGGTTCGCCCGGATTTTTTGCACCCAGGAGTCAGGAATTTTTTCACGCCACAACAACATGGCCTTAGGGAAACACTGATTTAATCAAGATGCGATTTTTCTATCCGCAGATTGTGCAGATGAGGCAGGCGCGTTGTTTTTTAAAATCCGGGGAATCCACGGATCCATCAGCGGTTCCCTACGCGAGGCCGTCGAGTTTATTGAGGATTTCCGCCTTCGGTTGGCGACCGACGAGTTGTCCGGCGGGCTGGCCTCCTTTGAAAAAGATGAGGGCAGGGATGCTGTTCACTCGAAATTGACCGGCGAGCGCTGGGCTTTCATCCACATTCACTTTGCCGACTTTTGCCTTGCCGGCACGTTCGTTGGCGATTTCGTCAATGACGGGTGAAAGCTGGATGCACGGGCCGCACCACGGTGCCCAGAAGTCCACAAGGACGGGCACGGTTGAGTTGAGCACTTCGCTGGCGAAGTTGGCTTCGGTGAGATTGATTACGTTCGGATTTGCCATGGCGTTAAATTTGAGCGCCTAGGGGGAACGGGAACGTTAATCCAATTTTCTTGTGAACACCGCTGGGACTGGCGGTTGTTCGTTTTTCATTTTCCCGACCCACGAAGGCTCATCGGACTCTTTCCAATCGGTGTAGGTGAACCAAAGCGCCGTGCTGGCTGTGAGAAATGCGAAAACACTGAGCACGATGGATATCGTGTCTGATTTGCGTGATGAGCTGGTCGCCGTAGATGCGACGGACTGTGCAGTCGAAGCCAGCGGCTGCGAACGCGTGCCGGAAGCCGGGCCCTTGAGCATGGGCTGCGTTTGCTGCATCTTCACCGTGGCCTTTGGCAATGCTGGTGCGCTGCTCTTTGGTGCCTCACTCGGCAGGCTGATGCGGGCGGTTTCCTTCTTCGGCGAAGCGGGCCGTGCGATGCCAGACGGTGCGGTGGATGGAGGAACGGCACCACTGCTCGGCGCGCTTGGGCGCAATGGAACGGTCGGACGACCGCTGAGTGGCGGCGGTTTTGGCGGCGGTGTTGCGCTGCTGAGTGGCTTGGTCGCCTGGCCGACTGGTGGCGGCGGCGCGCTGCTGAGCGGCTTTGTGGGAGGCCCGCCGGCTGGCAATGCCGGAGGCGGCGTCACAGCGCTTTGCGGCAGTGTAATTTTTGAAGTTTCCTTCTTCGGGATCGAACTGAGCGGCTGGCTCTGCGTGCCGGGAACGTTGATCCGGACAGTCTCGCGCTTCACGCCAGGTGCGTCGCCTTTGGGCGGCAGCGTGATGCGGATGGTTTCTTTCTTCGTAGAATCATCGTCCTGTGGCGTGTTCGTAGCGGGATTTTCGTCGGCCATAATTATTGGTAGTTGTGGGTGAAGGGCGTCTATCTCAGCCAAGGCCCATAGTGTCAACGGGGTTTTCGGTGAAAATGCCGTTCACTTTCGCGACCAACACAAACTCCCCCTTGCCCACGCCCCCTGTCGGCCAATAGCGTGACCGCATGAAAATCCTCGTGACCGGCGGTGCCGGATTCATCGGCTCGCACTTCGTAGAAAAATGCCTCGCCCTCGGCCATTCGGTCGCCGTCGTGGATGATTTCAATGATTTCTACGACCCTGCAATCAAGCGCGCCAACGTCGCCGGTTTTGCAAAGGACGCACCCGTCCACGAGGCCGACATCCGCGACGCCGACGCCGTGCTCCGCATCGTGAAAGACGGGCGTTTCGACAGCATCGTGCATCTCGCCGCGCGTGCGGGCGTGCGGCCCTCGATCAAAGACCCTCGCCTTTACGTCGAGACGAACATCCTCGGCACGCTGAACCTCCTCGAAGCCGCGCGCGCCGGCAACGTCCCGCGCTTCATCTGCGCGAGCAGCAGCAGCGTGTATGGCGTGTTGAAAACGCTCCCCTTCCGCGAAGACCTCGCGCTCACACAAACCATCTCGCCCTACGCCGCCACGAAACTCGCCGCCGAACAAATCTGCTCGAATTTTTCCCACCTCTTCGGCCTCCGCACGATCAACCTCCGCTTTTTCACCGTCTATGGCCCGCGCCAACGCCCCGACCTCGCCATCCATTCGTTCACGAAGGCCATCCACGAAGGGCGCAGCATCCAGCAGTTCGGCGACGGCTCCACGCGCCGCGACTACACCTACATTGACGACATCATCCAAGGCATGACCGCCTGCCTCGCCTACGAAGGCCAGCTCTGCGACGTCTTCAATCTCGGCGAAAGCCAGACCACCACGCTCAGCGATCTCATCGCCACCATCGAGCGTGCGCTCGGCAAAAAAGCGATCATCGAAAAACAACCCGACCAGCCCGGCGACGTGCCCGTGACGTATGCGGACATCACGAAAGCCAAAGCCCTGCTCGCCTACGATCCGCATACGAAAATCGCCGACGGCATCCCGCGTTTCGTGGAGTGGTTCCTCGCTGCGCGAAAGTAACGCTATCTCTTCAGCGCACCCATCCCGTGCAATTCGGCGATGGTCGCTTCGATCTTGCTCTTCGGATCGCGCCCCGCCTTCGCCTCGGAGATGGCTTGATTCAAATGCTCCATCGCATCCTGCTTGCGATCCACAGCCTCGGCGCGGATTGCGCCCTTCGCCTTGGGCCCGACTGCCAGCGCACCCGGCTTGGCGCGATACGTCTTCAATTCGGCCTTCGCCTTTTCCAGCAAAGGCAGCGGCTCTGTGGATTTGATGGCCGCATGGAGCGTATCCACGATTTTCTCCACGCGAGGCGGCTCGGCTTGTGAGCCGATGGTCAAAAATAATGATGCAGCGATGGTGATGAGTGTTTGGAATTTCATAATGAGATGAGCCTTTCACTTACCTACACCGCCGTCTGTAAACTTTTGGACAATTTTTTGCGCCGCATTGCAGTCGCGGTGTTTTCCAGCGTAGATTCGCCGCGTGGAAATCAAAACCGCCAGCGCCCTGCTCCAATCGCTCATCCAAATCCCGAGCGTGAATCCCGAAGGCGAACCCGGCACGCCACACACCGGCGAGCAATCCATCGCCGAATGGCTTGTTTGCTGGCTCCGCGAGACTTTTCCAAAAGCGCGCGTCGAGTTGCGCGACGTGCTGCCCGGTCGTCCAAACGTCTTTGCATCCTTCGGCGAAAGTGATCGCGCTGGCGCAAAGCCGCGCCTCCTCCTCGCGCCGCACACCGACACCGTCAGCGTCGCCGGCATGAGCATAGACCCCTTCAGCGGCGAACTGCGCGACGGCAAAATCTGGGGCCGCGGCGCGAGCGATACCAAAGGCACGATGGCCGCGATGCTCTGGGCGCTGCGCGAATTGCGCGACGTGCTGCCCACGCTCGGCCACGAAGTTTGTTTCGCCGGGCTTTGCAGCGAGGAAGCCGGCCAGCACGGCGCCATCGCACTCGCCGGACAAGAGCGTTTCGATTTCGTCATCGCGGGCGAGCCCACCGACCTCGACGCCGTCATCGCCCACAAAGGCGCGCTCTGGCTCACCCTCACCACCCGCGGTCGCGCCGTCCACGCCGCACAACCCGAGCGCGGTGAAAACGCCATCTACAAAATGGCCGACATCATGCGCCACATCCGCGACAACCTCGCCTCTTCGCTCGCGGAAAAAGAACACGCCCTGCTTGGTCGCACCACGATCAGCGCAGGCACCATCAACGGCGGAATCAAAACCAACATCGTCCCCGACCTCTGCCGCGCCGAAGTGGACATCCGCTATCTCCCCGGCGAAAACCCGCTCCCACCCATCAGCGCAAGCCTCCGCGCCGTCTGCCCCGATTTGGAAATCACCCACGTCCAATCGCAGCCGATGCTCACCGACGAAGCGCATCCCCTCATTTCCTTGCTGAAAAAATGCGGCTCCCGCTGCATCGGCGCGCCGTGGTTTAGCGACGCCGCCATCTTCGCCCAGCGCGGGATGCCCGCCATCGCCCTCGGCCCCGGCTCCATCGCACAAGCCCACACGCGCGACGAATTCATCACAGTCGCCGACTTGGAAAAAGGCGTCGCATTCTTCCGCGACTTCCTCGCCCGGTTGTAAAAAATCGCATCGGATCGAAAGATTTTTGAAAGATCAGCAATGCGCTCCCCGTTCCATTCACCATGCAACAACCATTTCCACTTCGCCCGCTCGCATTTCTCGCACGCCTCACCCGCCGCGCACTGAGTTCCATCTTCGGCTCCGCGCACATCGCGTGGTCGCCGCCACCGTGGCTCCCCGCACTCGCCCGCAACTGGCGGCGCACCGCCCTCATCCTCGTGCTGATCGCCACCACCGCCTACGGCAGCGTGCACTCATGGCATTCACACACCATCTATAAACACCGCGCCACCGCTGCTAAAATCGCCATCGCGCCTGCGGAAAAACCCGCGACTCTACTCGTGACTCAAGCCGCCACTCCGCCAGCGACTCCAGCGCCCGATGCCGATGTGCGCGACACTTCCAAGCGGCCAACGCGGGAATTGAAAGCATGGGTGCAATGGCCGTTGCCGAGTTGGAATGAGCAGACGCAAAAAGTATCCGGCGCGGCACTCGCCATTCATTTCACCGGCCCAGCGGCACCCGTGGATCTTGTCGGAAAGCCAGCACTCGCAAACAGCGTGAAACTCTCACCCGAAGTCCCCGGCGTGTGGAAATGGACTTCTTCGGAACTGCTCACCTTCGAGCCGCAGGGCGGATGGATGCCGCCGCGCAATTACGATTTTCACCTCGGCGACGGCGTCTTTGCGAAGGACAGCGCAGTCACTTTAAAAAAAGACAACTCGAACGACTGGCGCGCGCCGCAGCTCACGGCCTCATTCGGCGAGCAATCTTTCTACGTCGATCCCACCACGCCCGCGCTTCAGCAGACAGTCGCGACAGTCACATTCAGCCAGCCCGTCGCCCGCGAGGAAATCGCACGCCGCCTCACCGTGGTAAATATCAGCGAAACGCCGCTCTTCGTCCCCGGCGGCAAACCACAAGTGATCGCCGATGAAAAAAATCCGCTGCGTTTTTTCCTCCGCTCACCGCTCATCAAGCCCGGCGAAAAAGAAGACCTCATCCGTTTTCAAATCGCGCCCGGCCTCCGCGCACTCGCAGGCGGCGATCCCACGGCGGCGGAGTTCGTCGCCAAAGTCACATCGCCCTCACGCTACTCCGCATTCTTTTTCAAAACGGCAAACGCACAACTCGTGGCCGACAAGGAGGGCGAGTCGCGCCAGTTCATCTTCCTCGAAAGCAGCGTCGCCGCGAACGGCCCGGTCATCGCCAAGACCGTGCTCGCGTGGCAACTCCCGCCGCCAAAGAAAAACAAAGACGGCGAGGAAGAGCCATGGACGCCGGACAATGTGACGCCCGATGTGCTCGCAAAATCCAAGCGCGTGCCGCTCGAATTTGTCCCCGGCGAAAACGCGCCGCCGACCGCGAGCGCGTTCGGCTTTCGCCTCGCGCCGCAATCGCCGGGGCGGATTTGCGTGCGTGTGCCGAAGGAAACTCCGGCGCCCGGCGGCTTCGTCACGCGCGAGGATTTCACAGCCATCGTGGATGTGCCGATGTTTCCACGCGAGGCGCGCGTGCTTGGCAGCGGCGGCATCCTCGCGCTCAACGGCGAGCGCAAGCTCAGCATCAAATCGCGCGGCTACGAAAATCTGCGTTTCACCCTCGCACGCGTGCCCGCCGGGCAAATCAACCATCTCGTCTCGCAGACGAACGGCAGCTTTCAGACGCCCGGTTTTCCCGGCGAAATGAACTTCGAGGACATCGCGCATTATCACTCGTCGGTGCAGACCCTCGTGAAAAAAAACGATCACGAGGCGAACTATTCCGCGTTCGATTTCGCGCCTGCACTCGCGCAGGCCGAGCCCGCTGGCGAAGACGCGCAACGCGGACTGTTTTATATGGAAGTCGAAGGCGTGCGCCATCGCACACCCGATGACGGAGAGGCTCAAAAAGACGATCCCGACCCGCAGTGGATCGCGCTGAATGAAAACGGCAAAGGCATCGAATGGGAGAACGCCCGCAACAACAAAGCTGGCGACTCGCGCTTCGTGCTCATCACCGATCTCGGCCTCATCGTGAAGCGCAACGCCGACGGCACGCGCGATGTGTTTGTGCAGTCTTTTAAAGAACGCGCGCCCATCGCAGGTGTGAAGCTCACCGCTCTTGCAAAAAACGGCGACACGCTCGCCGAAGCCGAGACCGACGCGCAGGGCCGCGCCGCGCTGCCCGCGCTCGATGGATTGAAACGCGAAAAGAAACCGGTCGCCATCGTCGCACGCAAAGGTGCCGACCTCGCATTCATCCCGTGGGCGCGCGAAGATCGTCAGGTCGAGCTTTCGCGCTTCGACGTTGGCGGCGTCCCGGCGAGCCAGTCCAACGCGCTCGACGCATTCCTTTTCACCGAGCGCGGCATCTACCGCCCCGGCGATTCCATCCAGCTCGCCGCCATCGTGCGCCAGCGCGATTGGGCCGGTGCGCTCGCGGGCCTGCCGGTCGAGGTGGTCGTGATCAATGCGAAGGAGGAAGAGGCCGGACGATTCCCAGCGAAGCTGCCTGCGGATGGCTTCCTCGCGATCACACTGCCGACCGCCGAAACCTCGCCGACCGGCGTGTGGCGGATCGAGTTGCGTCGCCCCGACGATGGTAAAAAGAAAAAACACAGCGAGGAGGAAGATGAGGATCAAGCCGACACACACCACCTTGGCCACACGCTCGTGCGCGTCGAAGAATTTCAGCCCGACCGCCTCAAACTTTTGGCAAAACTCGAACCCGCCGCGCAGGCCGCGTGGCTTTCGCCGGAAAATCTGAGCGCAAATGCCGAACTGCAAACGCTCTTCGGCATCGCTGCGGCAGATCGTCGCATGACGGCAAAACTCCGCATCGCGCCCGGCTCGCCAGTTTTCGAGCAATGGCCCGGCTGGACTTTTGGCCTGCCAAAACACGAGCACTTCGAGCCGCGCGAGATCGAACTCGGTGAGACAAAAACCGACGCCGATGGTCGCGCAAAATTCGCCCTCCCGCTCGACGCCTACATCGCGCCCTTGCTGCGCGTGTCCGTGGAGTTGGAGGCTTTCGAGGCCGATGGAGGACGCGGCGTCCGTGGCACACTCGGCTCGCTCGTCTCGCGCCAGCCCTACTTGCTCGGCTGGAAGGCGGACGGCGATCTGGATTTCGTCCCGCGCGATGTTGCGCGCACTTTTCAAATCACCGCCATCGGCCCCGACGCGAAGCCCATCGCAGCGCCCGCCCTCAAGCGCGTGCTCATCGAAACGCGCCACGTTTCCGTGCTCACCAAACAGAGCAACGGCTCGCTCGCCTACATCTCGCGCGAGCAGGACAAAGAAATCGAATCCGCCGACGGATCGCTGCCAGCAAGCACGGTGAAAATTCCGCTACCTGTAAAAAACGCGGGCCGTTTCCGCTACGAATGGCGCGACGTGCAGGGCGTGGTTCTGAGCGCCATCGCATTCAATGTCGTCGGCCCCGGCGACCAGACGCGCAGCCTCGAACGCGACACGGAACTCGAACTCACGCTGCCCGACAAAGTGTGGAAATCCGGCGAGCAACTCGAAGTCTCGATCCGCGCGCCCTACGCTGGCGCAGGGCTGATCACCATCGAGCGCGAGAAGGTGCTGGTTGCGCAGTGGTTCAAATCGGACACGGCATCGAGTGTGCAACACATCACCGTGCCCGAAGGCATCGAAGGCGGCGCGTATGTGAACGTCGCATTCGTGCGCGCACTCGACTCGACGGAAATTTTCACCAGCCCGCTCAGCACGGGCGTAGCGCCATTCAAGGTCGCGCAGGATCGCCGCCAGCTCGCAGTGACGCTCGACGCACCGCAGCGCGCACGCCCCGGCGAACGTGTAGCCATCGGCTTTTCCACACCACGTCCGGCGCGCGTGATCGTGTGGGCCGTGGATGAAGGCATCCATCGCGTCACGAGCTACCACGCACCGCAACCGCTCTCGCAATTGATCCGCAAGCCGTCGCTCGAAGTTGACACCTGGCAGCTACTCGATCTGCTGCTGCCGGAATTTTCGCTGCTGAAAAATACGAAGGCATTCGGCGGTGACGGCGACGAACCGCCGGAGCTGAAACTCGGATTGAATCCATTCAAACGCCGCCGCGTCGCGCCCGTAGTTTTTTGGAGCGGCATCGTCGAAAGCGGCCCCGAGCGCCGCGAAGTATTTTACGAAGTGCCGGATTATTTTGCCGGACGGCTGAACATCATGGCGGCGGCAGTCGCGCCCGATGCAGTCGGCGTCGCGGAGAAACAAACCATCGTGAAAGGGCCGTTCGTGCTCACGCCGAATGCGCCGTTCTTCGCCGCACCGGGCGATGAATTCAACGCCTCGCTCACCATCGCCAATCAACTCGAAGGAGCAAGCGTTACGGACCAAATCACCATCGCAGCAGAGACAATTGGCGGACTCGAAATCATCGAGAAGCCACAGTCGCCGCTGACCGTCGAGGTAGGCAAGGAAGTCACCGTGCGCTTCCGCATCCGCGCGAAGGATGCGCTCGGTAACGCGGAGCTGAAATTTTCCGCGACTGCGGGCAACGAACGCGTCGAACAGCGCTCCACGATGAGCGTGCGCCCCGCGACGCAGCGCACTGCCGTGGTGCAGAGCGGATGGTTTCGCAAAGAGCAGCACGATGTCGTTGTTGGGCACGATTTCTACGCGGAGTTTTCCAAACGCGAAGCAGTCGTCTCGACCACGCCGCTCGGCCTCGCACGTGGGCTCGCAGCTTATCTGCGCGAGTATCCGCATGGATGCAGCGAACAGATCACCAGTCGCGCATTTCCGTGGCTCGTGCTGCACGACGATGCGGATTTCGGACTGGAAAAAGCGGAAGCGGAAAAAACGATCCGTGAAACCATCGCGATGCTCGCGCGACGGCAGAACAAGAACGGCGGCTTCGGCTATTGGAGTTCCAGCGAGGACTTCGACGGTTTCGATTACGTGAGCGTGTATGTGATGCACTTTCTCACGGAGGCGAAGGCGAGTGGTTTTGCCGTGCCGGGGCCGATGTTCGACGCCGCGCTGCGTCGCGTGCGGCTGATGGCGGATGCAAAGTTGTCCGAGCCCTGGCGCGATGACCGTGGACGAATGCACTACGAACGGACGCGCCACGACGCAGACGTGCAGGCCGCCGCGATCTATCTGCTCACGCGCAATGAGGAAGTGACGACGAACTACGCGCTGAAGATGCGCGATTTCATCGAGGCAAAAGTCCCGGCGGCATTGTGGCAGCGCGATCCTTCCGCAGCGTGGCTCGCGGCGACGTGGCGGCTGTTGAAAAAAGACGACGAGGCGAAAAAACTCATCGCCGCGCATCGCAAGGCACGCGCTGTTGCGCCGGACAATGACGAAAAGCAGTGGTGGCGGAATTACTATTACGAGTCGACGCTCACGCGGGAAGCGATGACGTTCACCGTGCTGTGCCGCCACTTCCCGGAAATCGCGGGCACCTTCGGCTACGACGAACTGCGGCCCATCACGGAGATGCTTGAGCGCGGCGATTTTCACACGCTCTCCGCTGCGTGGAGCGTGATGGCGCTGAAAGCCTACGCCGGTCTTACCAAGGCGAGCGGCGTCAAAGCCGGCATCGCGGAGGTCGTTGGTGCCGACGCAAAAATGATCATCGAGCCACGCGCGGGCCTCGTCTCGGCGAGACTCTCGAACAGCAAGACCACTGCGCGCTTTATCCTCACCCGCCCGGACGCTGCCATGCGGCTGGGTGCGTGGTATCAGACGATTGAAACTGGTTTCGACCATGTGCTGCCAGCCGAGGCCGAGGCACGCGACATCGAAGTCTTCCGCGAAATCCTCGACGAGCAAGGCGACGTTACTGCGATGGCAAAAGTCGGCGAAACGCTGCGAATTCGCGTGCGTGTGCGCAACATCAGCAAGAGCGCGCAACCGCACCTCGCGCTAAGTGAATTGCTGCCGGGTGCGTTTGATTTCGCGCCTGCTGGCGAAGCACACGCGCTGCGTCCCGGTCTCGCCGCGCTGCCCGGCGCGGAATACGTGGACGTGCGCGAAGACCGCGCGCTGCTCTTTTGCGACCTCGCAGAAAACGAGACGAAGACGTTCGAGTATTCCATCCGCCCGACGTGCGCGGGGACGTTCATCGTGCCGCCCGCCTACGCGGAAAGTATGTATGACCGCGCTGTGCGCAGCCGTGGCGTCGCGACGAAATTCACCGTGCTGCCACGCGAATGAAGACACTGCGCCGCTGGTTAAAACGCATCGCATGGTGCCTCGCATTGCTCGCCGCTGTGCTGTGGATCGTGTGGCTGCTGCTGCCGAAACCGGAGTTGCTGCCGCCGGGCGCGGAGTTCTCACACGTAGTGCTGGATCGCGAGGGACGCGTGCTTTTCATCACGCTCACGAGCGATGGAAAATATCGGCTGCCCGCGAAGCTGGATGAGCTTTCGCCCGAACTGATCGCGGCGACTTTTGAAATGGAAGATCGCCGTTTCTTTTCCCACCACGGCGCAGACCCGCGCTCGCTCATGCGTGCGGTGTGGGGCGTGGCTACAAGGCAGCGCCTCGGCGGCGGTTCGACGTTGACGATGCAGTTTGCGCGATTGCGCTGGGGGCTGGAGACGCGCTCGGTGTGGGGAAAACTCACGCAGCTTTTCCGCGCGGTGCAAATCGAGCGGCACTACGGAAAACAGGAAATCGCGGAGGCGTATTTTACGTTCGCGCCCTACGGCGGAAATGTGGAGGGCGCGCCCGCTGCGAGTCTGCTGTGGTGCGGCAAGCCCGCGAGCGAGCTTTCGCTGCGCGAGGCGGCGGCGCTCAGCGTGCTTCCGCAAAGTCCTACGAAACGTCGCCCGCGCGCTGGCGGAAATCCGGCGCTCGCCACAGCGCAGGGTCGGCTGATGGGGCGGTTGCGCGCAGCACGCGGCGAGGCGGCGAGCGAACTCGATGCGGAATTTTCGCTGCATCCAGCGCCGGTGCCGCGCATGGCACCGCACTACGCACGGCGCGTGATTACCGAAAGCGGTGATGCGCAGACTTCACACCGCACCACGCTCGATCTCCGGCAGCAGCAAACTGTCGAACGCAGCATCGCGGATTTCATTTCGCGCTGGCATTCGGAGGGGCTTCGCAATGCTGCGGCGATTCTCGTTCACGCACCGTCGCGGGAGGTGCGCGCCTATGTGGGTTCGGCAGGATTTTTGAATGAATCCATCCAAGGTCAGGTGGACGGGGTGACTGCGCGACGCTCGCCGGGATCTGCGCTGAAACCATTTATTTACGGCCTCGCGTTTGATGCGGGGCTGATTCAACCGCGCACGTTGCTCGATGATGCGCCACGACGTTTCGCGGGCTACAATCCCGAAAATTCCGACCGTGGTTTTCTCGGGCCCATCCCGGCGGCGGAGGCGCTGCGGCGGAGTCGAAATGTGCCAGCGGTTGAGTTGCTCGCGCGTCTGCCGGGCGGTGGACTGGATACATTTTTGCGCGACGCGGGCGTGCAGCTTGCGAAGCCGCGTGGCGAATATGGATTGTCGCTTGCGCTTGGCGGGGCGGAGGTTTCGCTGGAGGAAGTGGCGCTGCTTTATGCGGGACTGGCGGATGGGAGTGGAACAAGCGTCCCACCTGTCACCGGTGTGTCTCACAATGGGCAGGCGGGGACGCCTGCCCGACTCAGACAGGCGGGACGCCTGTCCTACTCTGCGTGCTGGCTCACGCTGGATGCGTTGCGCGGGAACGAGGGGCCGTCGGGACTCGCGTGGAAGACGGGCACGTCGCACGGCTTCCGCGATGCGTGGGCGTGTGGAGTGATAGGCGATTGGGTGCTGTGCGTATGGGTGGGAAATTTCGACGGCAAACCGATGCCGGGACTTTTTGCGCGCGACACTGCGGCACCGTTGCTTTTTCAAACAGTCACCCGGCTGGGGCTGCGCGCGAAATCAACTCCGCGCCCGACGGAAATTGTGGATGCGAAACTGTGCGCAATCACCGGTGAACTCGCCGGGCTTCACTGCGCGCACTGCACGATGGGCAAGTTCATCGCGGGCGTGTCGCCCATCGCGACATGCACCGTGCATCGCGAAATCACCCTCGCAAATGGCAGTCGCGCGGTGCGCGAATTTTGGCCACCGCATCGTCTGGAACAATTCCGCCGCGCCGGACTCCCGCGCTCCGCAGCTCCCGACGATACCGCCGCAGCAACCGGCCCGGCACCGCGCATCATTTCTCCGCAACACGCAATCACCTACGTATTGCGTCCTGGCGCGGTGGCAAAAAACTCCATCGCTCTCGAATCGGAAACCGCATCCGGGGTGACTCAACTGCACTGGTTCGCCGGCTCGCGTTATCTCGGCGCGAGCACTCCAGCGCAGCCGCTCATGTGGCAGCCGGAGGTTGGAAATTGGACGATTCAGGCACTGGATGACGCGGGGCGTTCCGCGTGCGTCTCGATCACCGTGGCGGCGTTGCCTTGATGGTCTCGCGATAAATTCGCCAGTGGACTTTGAAAGCAACTTCCACAATACGGATTTGCTTCGTGATGGCCTTGCTCCTCTACCGACTTCTCTACCCGCTGGCGTTTCTGCTGGCTGCGCCATTTTACGTGGCGCGACTGCTGCGACGTGAACGCGGGCGAAATGCGCAGACGAAACCCGAGGGCTATCATCTCGGCATCGCGCAACGCTTCGGGCGCTACGATTCCGAAATCCGCTCACGGCTCGCGGATGGGCCTGCGCCCGTGTGGCTGTGCTCGATTAGCGTAGGAGAAACGATTGTCGCGCTAAAGCTCGCGCGTGCTTTGCGACATCAGAACACGGCGGCGCGGATCGTCATCAGCGTGACGACGAGCACGGGCTACGAATTGCTGCTGCGCGAGAAAGCCGACTGGCTCATCCCGATCTACAACCCGCTCGATTTTCGCTTCGCAGCACGCGCTGCGCTGAATGTGGTGCGGCCCAAAACGCTGGTGCTCATCGAAGGCGGAATCTGGCCCAACCTTCTCTCACTTGCCCGCGCTCGTGGCGTGCGCACGGTGCTCGCGAGTGCGCGACTTTCCCCACGCAGCGAACGGCGCTGGCAGAAATTTCGATGGCTCACTGCGCCGGTGTGGCGGCTCTTTGATCTCATCTGCATACCCACGGACGAAGATGCCACGCGCTTCGCAAAAATCGGCGTGCCGGCGGATCGCGTGAGGCAGACCGGCAATATCAAATTCGACAACACGGGCAGCGATGCTCCATCGCGCGAGGCGGAATTTCGCGCACTCATCGAGCCGCTGGGTTTTCGTGGTGAGATTATCGTCGCGGGCAGCACGTGGGCACCGGAGGAAAAAACGCTCGCCTCCACGCTCCGTGAACTACGCGCTAAGTGGCCGGATTTACGCCTCATCGTCGTGCCGCGTCACGTCGAACGTGCGGATGAAATCGCCCGCTCGCTCGCTCCGCTTCGTGTCGCCCGCCGCAGCCAGCCATTCACGGGCGAGGCCGATGTTTTACTCGTGGATACCACCGGCGAACTGCGCGACTGGTATCGCCTTGCGACGGTCATTTTCGTAGGTAAAAGCCTGCCCGGCATCGCCGAGGTCGGCGGACAAAATATCGGCGAGCCCGCTGCGCTCGGCCTGCCGGTTATTTTCGGCCCGCATATGGAAAATTTCCGCGAACTCACCGCGCAACTCCTCGCAAGCAATGCCGCAGTGCAGGTGAACGATGCGGCGGCACTCGCTCCCGCACTGCGCGCACTGCTTTCGGATCCGAAGCGGCGAGCAGACATGGGGCTCCATGCGAAAAAAACTCTCACACCACACCAAGGAGCAACAGCCCGCACGGCTGCGCTGTTGGACTAGCGATTCTTGCTGCCGCTGCCGCTGCCGCTGAGGCTGCCGGGGTCAACGCTGATAGGCAGCTTCACATCGGGGAGATCCTTGAGCGTGAAAGTGAGCACCACGCCGTAGTCGTTCACATTTTTTCCACCTGCGCTGTTGTTGCGGGCGAGGACGCCGAGACTTGCAACCCAGCTCGATAGATCGCGGTGCAATTCGTAGCGTTGGTTTTCAAGCACGCCGTCGTTGAGTTCGTAGGTCTCGCGGAAGCTGAAACCCCAGTTGTCGTTCAGGCGAAAGTAACCGCCCAAATCCATCAACGAGCTATTGCTGTAGAGCACATTCCCTTCGAGGTAGCGATGCCCGACGTTGAACTGAATCTTGTCGTTCACTAAAAAAGTCGCACGCGTATTCAGCTCCGTGAATCCCTGATCGAGCAGCGGAAACTGGCTGTCGAACGTGAGCGTCACCCACGTCAGCGGCGACCAGCGGAGGCGGTTCACGATGTTACTGAAAGTGCCGAGGTCGGGTTCGAGTCCGAAATCCGGACGCTCAAAACGCACATCGAAAAACGTGTCCATTTCGAGCCAGTTGATGGTGTAATTATCGCGCCGGGTCTGGAGGCGATTGCGCAATCCGAGGCGGAGGATGTTCCAGTCTTCAATCGAATCAATCGCGTTGAACGAAGGGAAATCAATCGGTGCCGGCTGGGTCGAACGCTGGATGCGGTCGAACTTCAATATATCCCGTCCATCTTCGCCCGAGCGCACAAAGCTAAAATCCATATAAGGCTGCACGACATGGCGGAGACCATCGAGGCCGAACGCGCGATTTTGCACGTCCTCATACGCACGCGAGGCTTTGAAGGAAATCTCGAGACCTGCATTTGCCGCCGGACGGAAAACCGAGCCTTCCTTTACCAGTCGCTCCGTCGTGCGCTTGACGATCTGCGTCGTGCCATCGGCGAGTTTCACCGTCAGGTCGTCCTCGAATGGAGTAACAGCACCACTTTCCGAATACCAAGTGCCACGGACGCCAATGCGCGGCACCACACTCAGCCAGCCGCCAAAAGTATGCGGGAGCAGGAATTGATGGAACGTGTCGAAGCGCGTGGCGTTGAAATCCTGAAAAGTGGAGCCAGAGGCATAATTGCGGTTGTAGTGCCCGACGCTCGTCTCGCCTTGATAAAAGACCTTCGAGCCAAAGAGCGGCTGGCGCGTGATGTCCAGCGCCAGTTCGGGCAGTCGCTCGGTGCCGTCAAAAAATTCGTTCAACTGGCTGCGCACTAAAAACGTCAGTTCGTAATCATCGCCAAGTTTTGTAACCGAGATGGCGTTGTCTGGGTTCGGATTTTCGCTGAACTCGCCTTCATAGAAATCCTGCAAAATCCGCGTATCGCTCAGCTTGGTGATATCCACCGTCGCATAGATGTCCTCAGTCAAATACTGCCGCGCTTGAAAACTCACGCGGTAGCGGCCGGAATCAATCGGCTCACGCGCAAGCGCAGTGCGGTTTTCGCCCGGCGTCGCGTCATCCAGCACGTAGCTCTTGAAGCGGCCCCAATTCTGTTTCTTTTCCCCGTCCTCCCACTCCGTCTCGAAGCCAAGCGCCACGCCACGATTGCTGCGCAAATCCAGCCGCAGCGTGCCGCCCATCGTATCCGAAATCGGAAAGGTGTAATTGGTGAGCGCATAGGCACCCCACGTCGAGCTGTAGCCGGGCGTGATGGTGAACGCATTCGCTTTGTTCAGCGACTGGTAGAGATACGGAAACCAAAACACCGGCGTGTTGCCGATGTAGAGTTTCATGTCCTGAAAAATGACGTGATCCTTCGGGTAAATGCGCGCCCGCCTTGCGCGCACCGACCAGTCCGGATTCGCCGAATCACTCGTCGTGAATATCCCTTCTTTTACTAAATAGCCCGTCCCGCCGGGGATGTTTTGGAAGCTCGTCCCGGAAAATTTGAACGGCTGCGACTCTCCGCGCGATGATGCGGCGATGATGTCCTTCGTCTCCAGATTATAGACCGCGCGCTCCGCCGTCACGAGTTGGCCCTCGCGATAAATGCGCACATTTCCCGTCACGATCACATCGCGCGAGTTCGGATCGTATTGCGCCTCGTCGCTGTAAATCGTCGTCGAACCGTAGGTGATTTGGACATTCCCAGACGCCGTCGAAAGCTGGCCGGAAGCACCCATCCGCTCGGCGGCGATATCAATCGGGATATCCGAAAACTTCCCGAAAGAGTCATCCTCCCCTGCTGGTTGCTGCGCGAACGCGGTGCCAGCAAGGCCGAAAATAGCGAGGGCGAGGGTGGTAAATTTCATGAACAAGGCGCGGAGGCTAGCGGTGACTTCATGCGCAAGGCAATCGAGAATGACGGTCTCATCCACACTCGACACCCGGCAAGTGCGCAGCCACGTTCCGCGGCCCGATGACCGACGCGCAGCGCACATTCATTCGCCGTTTTACCAGCACAGCCGTGCTGTGGACTGCCCTGCTGTGGACGATTTTCACCGGATGGGAGCCCGGTTTCGTCCTGCTCATCGCCGGGCTGGGGCTCGTCGGCCTTTGGGAATATTACTCGATGCTCGATTCCGGAAAGCGCCCGGCTTTCAAAATGTTCGGCATGTTTTGCGGGGCGCTGATGCTCGGCGGATCGTTCTACTGGCTCGCTTGGGCGAAGCAAAAACCCGAGGGGCTCTACGATTTTGAAGTCGGCACGCTGCTGCTATTTCTCCTCGTCGTTTTCGGTCGGCAGATGTTTCTGAAACGCCCCGACCTCGTCCCGCTGGAGACGATGGCCTTCACGCTTTTCGGCCTCTTTTATGTGCCGTGGCCATTCAGCTACGTCGCCAAAATCGTCTATCTCACTCCGGCGATGGACGGCCACGTCACCGGCCACTGGTATGTGCTCTTCCTCGTCCTCGTCACGAAATTCAGCGACATGGGCGCGTATCTCACCGGCTCGCTCATCGGCAAACACCAACTCGTCTCGCACATTTCGCCGAAGAAAACTTGGGAGGGATTTTTTGGCGCGCTCGCATTCAGCGTCGGCGGCGGCTGCGGGCTTGTCGCTGTGATGCCGCAAAAACTCGCGCTCATCGGCTACTCCCACGCCATCGTGCTCGGCCTTGTGCTCGGCTTGGCGGCGGTCATCGGCGACCTCGCAGAATCCCTCATCAAACGAAGCTGCGGAGTGAAAGACAGCGGGCGCTTCCTCCCCGGCATCGGCGGCGCGCTCGACTTGATTGACAGCATCCTTTTCACCGCCCCCATGCTTTATTTTTACATGCGTATTGTAGTGCTGCGATGAGCAAGCGCCGCGTCGTCATCCTCGGCAGCACGGGCAGCATCGGCGAGAGCGCGCTGAAGGTCGCGCGCGACATCCCCGAGCGGATGGAAATCGTCGGCCTCGCCGCCGGAAAAAACGCCGCCCGACTCGCCGAACAAGTGCGCGAATTTTTCCCGAAAGCCGCCGCGCTCGGCGATCCATCGTCCTCCGAAATTCGTCATCCGTCATTCCCCTGCCCACTCCATTTTGGCGAAGCCGGCCTCATCAAACTCGCCACGCTGCCCGAAGCCGAACTCGTCCTCATCGCCATCGTAGGAACCGCCGGACTGCGCCCCGCACTTGCAGCCATCGAGGCGGGAAAAGACATCGCCATCGCGAGCAAAGAAATCCTCGTCATGGCCGGCGAGACCATCATGGCGGCGGCGCGCAAACGCGGCGTGCGCGTGCTGCCCGTGGATAGCGAGCACAACGCCATTTTCCAATGCCTCGAAGGCCGCAGCAGCGAGCAAGTGCGCCGCATCATCCTCACCGCGAGCGGCGGCCCTTTTCGCCAGATGCCCGCCGCCGAATTAGAGCGCGTGACGCCCGAGCAGGCGCTGAAACATCCCACTTGGAACATGGGCGCGAAGATCAGCGTGGACTCCGCAACGCTCTTCAACAAAGGGCTGGAAATGATCGAAGCGCGCTGGCTTTTCGA
>JAYUIF010000334.1:0-18338 GCA_043766295.1 Spartobacteria bacterium
AGGTAGTCTTTCCCGAATTTGGATCCGTCCTTGGAAAACGTGAACGCCCATCCGTTCTTCGCGCCGAGTTCCGTCAGCACTTTCTCCGCGTGGCTGGGCTGTCCGCCTTTCCACGAAATGACGGAGTGCTCGAAACCGCTCGACTTCGTGAAGAAGAGGATTTTTTTCGGCTGCGCATCCGCTGCGGAGCCATGCGGTGCGAGTAGAAGGGTGATGGCGCAGACGGAAGCGGCGAATTTTTTCAGCATGAAAAGTGACCGTAGAAATCCACGGCCATGTGAAAAGAAGATTGCGAGGGGAATTCGCTGCGCGCGAAGGAACGCTTACTGGCGCGGGCGGCCCGGAGGCGCGGCGATTGGTTTTTCCTTCTTGGGCTTTTTGACTTCCTTGCGGTGACTGTTGTTGCCTTTGGCCATGGTGTGAATCGGGTTGAAGTTGTCCGCGCCTGCGCACTGCAAAAATTGCAGTGGTTGCGTCGGTTGTCGTGTGGATTGACTAAATCAAAGCGAAGCGAGTCGAGCACATTTCGCAACGATTTCTATGCACAGCACGCGGAGCCGAGGATTTCGAGGCCACGGACAAGCTCGTCTTCGCTGGCCTTGGAGGTGTTGAGGCGCAGGTAACTCGCGTTGGGTTCGGCGGAAAAAAAGACGCGTCCTCCGGCGAAGACGACGCCCTCTTTTCGTGCCGAGTCGCGGATGCGCGCCATGTCCACCAACGCTGGCAATTCCACCCACAGCATGTAGCCGCCGATGACGGGCCAGATTTTTGAGCCGTCAGGAAATGCTTTCGCGATGGCGGCTGCGGCGATGGTGCGGCGGCGACGATTGCGCTCACGAAGGCGGGCGAGGTGCGGATCGAGCGCGCCGGCTTCGATGAATTCGCGGAGGATGGATTCGCTGACGACAGAACTGTGCATGTCCTGCTGGCACTTGAGCGTCGCGGCTTGCTCGAAAATGGTGCCGGGCACGCAGTAGCCCACGCGCAAGCCGGGCGAGATGGTTTTTGAAACGCTGGTGACGTAGCTGACTGTCGAGCCGTCGTCGTAGGCGAGCATCGGCTTCGGTGCGCCGGTATCGGCGAGTCCTGCGTAGATGTCGTCTTCGATAATGCGCACGCCAAGACGGCGGCACTCGGCGACGAGTTGCGCGCGATTCGCATCGGGCATGGTGGAGCCGCTGGGGTTCGAGAGCGTGGTGCAGACGAAGAGGCATTTGGGCCGCCAGCGTTCGAGAAGTGCGACGGTTTCCGCGACATCAATGCCATCGCCGTTGCGTTCTGGCAGAGGGAGGATGCGTGCTCCGGCGGCGCTGATGAGTTCGAGCAGCGCGTAGTAAATCGGCACTTGGCACGCGACGATGTCGCCGGGTTTCACCAGCACGCTGAGCATGAGTTGGAGCGCCTGCTGGCAGCCGGTGACGGTGAGGATGTCCTTCGCCTGCACGCGCGCGCCGTTGCTGCTCATTCGCCCGGCGAGCAACTCGCGCAGGCGATGATCGCCATCCGGATGATGGTAGGCGAAAAGATTGTCGCCATCGTTGGCGAAGGCTTTTTGAAATGCGGCGGCAAGCTCCCGCGAAGGCAGCGACTCGGGCGAGGGGACACCAGCGGAGAGATTGATGAGGCCGGGTTCGCTGGCTTGCCGCATGAAATCCACGAGGCGTCCGGCGGCTTGGAATGTGTAGGGTTCGGTCATGATGTTTTATTGAGCGCTGGTTTCCTGCGCATCGGGAGAAAGAACTTCGCCGATGAGGAAAAGCGAGCCTGCGACGAGGGCGAGTCCGTCGCGTTGCTCGGCAGCCGCGATGGCTGTGGCTGCATCGGCGAAAATGGTGCAGGGAATTTCCGTGGAAATTTTTTCGATCTGCTCGGCGAGCGATTCAGCAGTGAGTGTGCGCGGATTTTTAATTGGCACGCAAAAGACGCGCGCTGCGATGGAGAGCAGGGGTTCGATGGTGCCGGGCACGTCTTTGTCAGCGAGGATGCCGAGGATGAGCGTGGCGCGCTCGTCACCGAACTGCTCGCGCCATGTTGCGGCGAGTTGTGCGGCGGCGGCGGGATTGTGCGCGCCGTCGAGGATGAGGCGTTCGCCGATGCGCTGGAAACGTCCCGGCCACTCGGTATTGGCGAGTGCCTGCGCGACGGTGCGCGGGTTTGGACGGAGGCCCGCTGCGATCAATGTTGCGAAGGCGAGGGCGGCGTTCCATCGCTGGTGCGATCCCGTGAGTGCGAGTTGCCAGCTTTCAGCGATGGGGTTGGTGATGAATTTCAACGGTGCACCGAGTTCCGATGCGGCGTCGCGAAGGACGTGGACGACATCGTCGTGCTGCGGTGCGGAGAGCACGGGCACGAAGCGTTTGATGATGCCCGCTTTTTCGCGCGCGACATCGGCGAGTGTGTGGCCGAGGAATTGCGTGTGATCCAAAGCGATGGGCGTAATGACCGAGACAAGTGGCGTGATCACATTTGTAGCATCGAGCCGTCCACCGAGTCCCGTTTCCAAAATGATCCACTCGGCGTGCTGGCGCTGGAACCACGCGAGGGCGAGAGCGGTCGTCACTTCAAAAAATGTGGGCGAGTGATCCCAGTTTTCGATGAAGCGGCGGATTTCCGTGAGTCCTTCGGCGACGTGTTCGTCCGGGATGCAGTTCGCACCGAGGCGGATTCGCTCCCGGAAATTGAGCAAGTGCGGCGAGGTGTAGAGGCCGGTGCGTTTTCCTTCGGCGCACAGGATCGAGGCGAGCATTGCGCAGACGGAGCCTTTGCCGTTGGTGCCGGCGACGTGGATGAATTTCCGCTTTTCACCGCACTCTGTCTCGATGCCCAGCGCAGCGCTGAGGCGGCGCATATTTTCCAATCCGAGCTGAATGCCGTGGACTTGGAGGCCGTAGAGCCAGTCGAGTGACTCGGTGTAATTCATCGCACGCGGCGCGATTTGCGGACTGTCGGCTGATGGATGTCGTCCGTCATTTGCCAGCCTTGTCCGGGGTCAGGTAATTTAACATTCCCACGAGCGTCTCCTTCATTTTTTTGCGGTGGACGATCTTATCGAGCAAGCCGTGTTCGAGGCAAAATTCGGCGGTCTGGAAATTTGGCGGGAGTTCCTGATGCGTGGTTTCACGGATGACGCGCGGCCCTGCGAATCCGATCATACATTTGGGCTCGGCGATGATGATGTCGCCGACGCTGGCGTAGCTGGCCATCACGCCGGCGGTGGTGGGATTGGTGAGAACGGAAATGTATGGGAGCTTGGCATCGCTGTGGCGTGCGAGTGCGCCGCAGGTTTTGGCCATCTGCATGAGGGAGAGCATCCCTTCATACATCCGGGCTCCACCGCTCGCGCTGATGATGATCACTGGAAGTCGCTGTGCTGTTGCGCGCTCGATGGCGCGCGTGATTTTTTCTCCGACGACGCTGCCCATGGTCGCGGCGAGAAATGCGAAGTCCATCACAGCGATGCTGACTTTCTGTCCATCGAGATCGCCGAGGCCCGTGATGACGGCATCTTTGAGCCCTGTCGCCTTTTGGTATTTTTTGAGGCGGTCGGTGTAGCTGGCCTGGCCGGTGAATTTCAGCGTGTCCACCGAGGTGAGATCGGCGTCGTGCTCGACGAATGTCCCCTCATCGAGCAGAAGTTCGATTCGCTCCATCGCCCTGAGCGTGAAGTGGTGCTCGCACTTCGGGCAGATGCCGGTGTTCCGCTCGATTTCGAGGTTGTGGATGATCTCCTCGCAGCTCGGGCACTTGGTCCAAAGCCCCGTTGGCAGTTCGCGTTTCTTGTCGGAGGTGAATACGGGTTTGTTGAAGATTCCCATGGTGGTGTCGCTCATTGGTGGTTGGATTTTTTAGCCGCGCGCGACGGTGATGACGCGAACGGAGGCCGCGCCTGCGCGCATAAGCACGCGGCTGCACTCCTCCACGGTGCTACCCGTGGTGAAGACATCGTCCACAAGGATGAGGTGGCGACCTTTCACGCGGCGAGTGTGTCGCACCCGGAAGGCTCCGTGCAAGTTTTCCATTCGCTCGGAGCGATCCAATTTCGTCTGCGTGGTGGTGTAGCGGATGCGTTTGAGTGCGTGCCACATTGGGATGTTCGTTTGCTTGGCGAGTAATCGGGCGAGTTCCTCGGCCTGATTAAATTCGCGCTCACGGAATCTGACGTGATGCAGCGGGACGGGAATGAAGGCGTCGGCGATACACGAGGTGATGCGGGGATCGTTGAGAGTTTCCGCGAGCCATGCGGCGAGTTGAGGGCAAAGGTGAAGTGCGTTGTTGTATTTGAAAGCATGGATGCAGTCACGGACGATGCCGCGGCTCTTGTATGGCGCGACTGCGCACTCGAAGTGGACTTCGCGGTTGGCGCAATTTGCGCAAGTGAACGCATCGGTAATCGCGCCATCGAAGGGATTGGAGCAGCGTTGGCAGTAGGGCGCGACGATGCGCTCCGCCGTCTCCGCGCATTGTTCGCAAACATGAACGCCGCGCTCGGTATCCGCACGACAGCCCGCGCAGTGAGGAGGGAAGCAAAGCGTGCCCGCAGCGCTCCACAGACGACTTATGTTTTGGAGGAACGACATGACTTTTTCATCCATAGCCAAAGCAGCGCGCCGATGAGAAGAACGATGCCGACTCCGACGAGGCCGACAGTCATATCCTGCCCAAGCCAGGGCAATAAATCGCGACTGTCTCTGGATCGTTTTGTCAGTCGGTTGAATCCGAATTTCCCGAGCACCATGCCGGCGTGAAATCCGATGCCGAGCGCCAGTCCGCGTGTGCGGATAGCCGCCCATCCACAGACCCAGCCAAAGCAGAAGAGCGTCGTGAAACCACCGAGGACAAGCAGCGGGCGCGAAAAATTCTCGAAGCGATGCGGCAGCAATTCAAAGCCGCTGAGCCAGCCGACTTGTTGAATGGTGATGCTAGGCGGGCTGATGAAATGGAGGATCGAGAAAAGTGCGGAGACGCAAGCGAGTGCGGAGTAGTCGCCCATCGCGCGCCGGAACGATCCGAGAATTGCGCCGCGAAACATCCATTCTTCCAAGATGCCGACGAAGACGCCGGTGGCCGCAACCCCGAGCAGACCGCTCCACGGCGCGGGGTCTTTCATTTTATAAATGCCAAGCTGCAGGAGGATGAGCGCGAGCGCGGTCATGACGGCGACCGCGATGCCCCAGCCTACGGCGAAGTCGCGCCAGCGGTGCGGATTTTTCTGCAAACCAAGCTCGGCGATGCTTCGGATGCGAAGCGTTCTAAACAAGGGCCATAGCAGCACAACGGCGGAAAGGAGGATGGCGCGGTTGGAGACTTTCGCGAAGTCAGCATCCAGAAAAGCGCACACGCCGTTTGCTTCGCGCGAGCCGTCCCTTGCTACTTGGTAGTGCATCCATCCGTGGCCCTCGGAGGCGGCGCGCAATTTTTCGACGCCCCAAAAAAGCGGGGAGGCGAGGAGTGCGCCGAGAAAAAAGACGGCGACGAAATAAAGGACGATCTTGCCGGGTGCGTTCAATGCGGCGCATTGTGCAGGACGAACGATCATGCGCAATACCCACGTCTGGAAACACAACACTGAAGATGGCGAAAAACGTGAAGTGCGCGCGGAGAAATTTGGCGCGAAGTGGCGCGTGCAGGCGAAACTCAAGCATGACGAGCGATGGACTTACTACGATGAGCCGGAACTGGCGGACCTCATCGAACTACACCGCGTGCTCTGGAATAAATATCAACGGAAGCATCTCGCCTACGAAGACGTGGCAGCGGTGGAGAAGATGATTCTTGATCGCGGGGGTTCATGGGAGGAGCCGAAGGATGAGGCGGCTATTTGAAAATGTGGTTGTAGAACTTTTGGCTGACGTGGGCGTAAAACCACAACGCGATCACAAACAGCATCGCGATATTCAGCCAAAATCCCCAGATGCCCCGCTTGAGGCCGCGTGACCATCTGTGCCGGGTGCGCATTTCAGCGAGGCCCATGATGGCAAGAATGGCGCTAAAAGTGTGGATGCCTGCTGTTCCGAGCAGGATGCCGATTTCATATTTCGGAAGAACACTGCCGTTGTTAGAACTCATCCAATTGACGCATTCGATGAGCAGGGCGACAAAAAAGAGCAGCGTGGAAATGGCGCACTTTCGATTGAGTCCCTGCTTCTGCATCGAGACGATATTGACGAGCAGCCCGATGCACGGCACGGCAACCATGAGCAGTAAAATACCGCCAAACGAAGCGTAGTCACCAGATTGAGCGGCTATCATGCGGCGAAGGTATCTAGGAACGCGACCTCGATGGCGAGTGGTTCATTGATGTTACGGTTGAAATTTTCGCGCAGGCCGGCAATCGCGTCGGCACGGCGGAGCACTTGCGGAGTGGGCATCCGGTTTGCGAGCGTGGCGGTGTCATCGGAAAATTCCGGGTGATCGAGATGCGCGGCGTTGTGTTGCTGGCGGAGGACATCGGCCCACCATTGTTCGATGGTCTCGATGAGTGCGGTGCGCTCGTTGCGATAGCGAGCCTCGGTGAGCGCCTTGAAGTAATCCTGCCGATCCTCCAGCCATTGATGCGACACGTCGCTCGTCTGCTTGTAGTGTTTTTCCTCGGCCTTCATCACGGCTTCATTGGCATCGGCGATTTCCTCTTTCGCTTCCGCGAGCAGCGATTGGAAATCGCGCACGAGACAATATGTCTGCGCAAAATCGGGGCGGGGGATTTTTGCGAAAGCGCGCAGTGTTGTGAGCAGTCGGCGCTGACGCTCCGTGGGTTTGCGGCGCTCAGTCGTGCGGAGCTGAATCTCAATGCAACGGGAGAGGATCGTTTCGAGAAGCTGGTCGGGCAGCGAGGTGACGAGGATGAGATGGGAGTTGCGTGGCGGCTCTTCGAGGGTTTTGAGAAATGCGTTCGCCGCCTGCTCCTGCAAACGGTCGGCGTCGAAGATGACTCCCACTTTCAGGCCGCCGAACATCGAGCGCATCTGGAGTTGCTTTTCCATTTCGCGGATTTGCTCGATGACAATTTTGCGCGATTTGGATTCCGGCTCGGCGATGTGGACATCCTGATGCTTCATCGCGTCGCCCTTGCCGCCGATGATCATCGCAATCAGCCGCTCGGCAAGTTCGCGCGTGCCGCTGCCATCGGGGCCGCTGAGCAGGTAGGCGTGTGCGAGGCGTTTGTTCGCCTGCGCATTTTGGAGAAGAGAAAAGGCTTCGTCGGAAGTGAAGGCCATCGGGTTTCGGAAAGTAGATGCGAATACCGAGAGCGATCGCCAAGCGAAAAAAATGTGAACGAACTTTTGTTTAGCCGACTGCGCGCTTTGCGGCTGCCAGCCCTGCTCGCGTCCCGGTGGCGAAGCACCCTTGCAGAAGGTAGCCGCCAGTGGGTGCTTCCCAATCCAGCATTTCGCCAGCGCAATACACACCGGGCAGTTTTTTGAGCATCAGCGAATCGTCCAATTCGCCCCAGCAGACGCCGCCAGCAGTCGAGATCGCCTCGGCGATCGGGCGCGGGCCGGTGAGCGGGATGCTGCAATTTTTCGCCACTTTCGCCAGCGCATTGGCGGAGTCAAACGGGCCGTGAAACTGCCCGAGGATCGCGCAAGCTGCGGGCGGAAGTTTCCAACGCACCTGCGCTTCTTGCAGGAAATTCCGGCGCACAGATTCCATTTTTCGCACGAGTTGCTCCACGGTGAATGTGGGTTTGAAATCCACGCGCACCTCCGGTTTCTCCATCGCACGCAATGCTCTGCCGAGCGCATACATCAAAGTGCCTTGGATGCCGTATCGAGTGAGCATCACCTCGCCGATCACCAGTGAATCTCCAACGCGAATGTGCAGATTATGCAACGGCTGGCCTTCCACAATCGCGCGAGTCTCCGGCGTCCATGCGCATTCCCAGCCACAGTTCGCCGAGCGCAGCGGACGGATTGCGATGCTGAGTTTTTCCAAAATACCCACCCAACTTCCATCCGAGCCCGTCTCCGGCCACGAACCTCCGCCGAGCGCGAGAATCAGCGCATCGCAGTGCGTCGGCTCTTGGTTTTGAAAATGCACGCGCATCGCCGCTCCATGCTCCAGTCCAGTCCAGCGATGGTTCATCGCAAATTTTACTCCAAGCCCGCGCAACCGCTCCACCCATCGCCGCAGCAGCGGTGCGGCCTTCATCATCGTTGGAAAGACTTTGCCGCTCGACGAAGCAAACGTCTCAACACCGAGCCCCGCCGCCCAAGCGCGCATCGCGTCGTTGTCGAAATCCGCAAGACACTCGCGCCAAAAATTCGCGGGCATCGCATCGCCGGAGTATTGATTCGCAAAAACATCCAGCGCCGCGTTATTGGTGAGGTTCAGTCCGCTTTTCCCGGCCACGAGAAACTTTCGTCCGACCGAGCGCTTTGCATCGTAGAGCGTCACATCGGCTCCGCTATTCGCCGCGACCTCCGCCGCACGCAGCCCAGCGGGCCCGCCCCCGATGATGGCGATGTTTTTTGTCGTGCTCAAAATGGCGTGCTACAGCGCCGTCTCCTCCGGCCAGCCGCAGAGAATGTTGAGGCATTGCACGGCCTGACCGGCGGCGCCTTTCACGAGATTGTCTTCGGCGCTGAGTAAAATAATTCTGCCGGTGCGCGGGTCGTGCCGCCATGCGATGTCCACGAAGTTTGTGCCGACGACATTTTTTGTGTCGGGCAGGATTCCGTTGTCGCCGAGCACGCGCACAAATTTCGCGCCCGCGTAGTCCTCGGCGTAGGCGTTGGCGAAATGAAACGGCTCTGCACCTTCGGCGGGCGCGGCGTAGATGGTCGTGTGGATGCCGCGATTCACGGGGATGAGGTGCGGCGTGAAGTTGATCGTCACTTTCGCGCCGGACGCGATGGAAAGCTCCTGCTCGATCTCGGCGAGGTGTCTGTGCTTCGGCACGCTGTAGGCGCGCACGCTTTCGTTGCACTCGGCGAAAAGATAATCGGCCTTCACCGTGCGCCCGGCACCGCTCACGCCGCTCATGCTGAAAACGCAAATGCTGGCGGGCTTGATGAGTTGTCGGCGGAGTAACGGAACGAGCGGGATAAGAACGCTCGTGGGGTAGCAACCGGGGCACGCGATGAGTTGCGCGCCGGGTATTTTATCGCGGTAAATTTCCGGCAATCCATACACGGACATCGCCGCCAGATCGGGCGCGTGATGCTGCTCGCCGTAGAATTCTGCGTAGGTGGCGAGGTCTTTGATGCGAAAATCCGCGCTCAAATCGAGCACGCGCAGCCCGGCCTTGATGAGCGGCGCAGCAAACTCCGATGCGACGCCGTGCGGCAGCGCGAGGAAAACGATCTTCGCGCCGGTCGCGAGAATCGCGGGCACGGTGGAATCAATAAATTTCAGCCCGGCATAGCGCGTCGCGACGAAACGCGGATACACGCTGGCGAGCGTCTGCCCGGCGGCTTGGCGCGATGTGACGGCGACCAACTCGACGTTCGGATGCCGCGAGAGCAAGCGGACGAGCTCTTCACCCGAGTAACCACTCGCGCCGACGATGACAACTTTCTCCATGTTCATGCCTCATCTAGGCGCGATGAGGCGCGTGCAAGCAAGCCTGCGCTACGCGGGCGCATCGCTAAGACCGTTGGGGAAATCGAGAGTCGGCTCCGTTTTCGGCGGTGCAGGCGGCTCCACATTTTTCGCGCTACTCGGTGGCAGAGCGGGTGGGTTGCTCATGCCGCCGGTCTTCACGATGTCCTTCACCTGATCGCCGTCGAGGGTTTCAAATTCGAGCAGCGCCTTCGCGATGATTTCGAGTTTGTCGCGGTTCGAGGTGATGAGATGTTTCGCACGAGCGTAGGCGTCGTCGCAAAGTTTCTTCACTTCGCGATCAATCTCCTGCGCCGTGACTTCGCTAAAGCTGCGGCTGCGCGTGATGTCGCGTGCGAGGAAAACGTGCTCTTCCCCTTCGCTGTAGTCCACCATGCCGAGCTTCTCGCTCATGCCCCATTCGCAAACCATCTTGCGCGCAATCGCAGTCGCCTGGCCGATGTCGCCGCGTGCGCCGTTGGTCACGTCGCCGAAAATCAAATCCTCCGCGACGCGTCCGCCCATGATCATCACGAGACGATCCAGCAGTTCGTTTTTGCGGTGCGTGTATTTGTCCTCGGTCGGCAGATACATCGTCGAGCCCAGCGATGGGCCGCGCGGAATGATGGTGACTTTGTGCAGTGGATCCGTGTGCTCCATCAGGCAGCCAAGCAACGCATGGCCGGCTTCGTGGTAGGCGGTGTTTTCTTTTTCCTTGTCCGACATCGCGAGCGAGCGGCGCTCTTTTCCCCAGCGCACTTTGTCGCGCGCTTCTTCGAGGTCGGACTGGATGATGGATTTCGCGCCGCGTCGTGCGGCGGCGAGCGCGGCTTCGTTGATGACGTTGGCGAGTTCCGCGCCGCTGTAGCCGGGCGTGCCGCGTGCGGTGACGGCGAGGTTCACATCCTCGGACATCTTCACTTTCTTCGCATGGACTTTCAGGATTTCTTCACGGCCTTTCACGTCGGGCAAAGACACAGTGACCTGCCGATCAAAGCGTCCCGGGCGTAGGAGCGCGGGGTCGAGCACGTCGGGGCGATTCGTTGCGGCGATGATGATCACGCCGTCCTGCGTATCGAAGCCGTCCATCTCCACGAGCAGCGCGTTGAGCGTCTGCTCGCGCTCGTCGTGACCGCCGCCCATGCCATGCCCGCGATGGCGGCCCACGGCGTCAATTTCATCAATGAAAATCAAACACGGCGCGCTCTTCTTTCCCTGCTCGAACATATCGCGCACACGACTCGCGCCGACGCCCACAAACATCTCCACAAAATCCGATCCGCTGATCGAGAAGAACGGCACGTCCGCCTCACCAGCGATGGCGCGTGCGAGCAGCGTCTTGCCGGTGCCGGGCGAGCCGACCATGAGCACGCCCTTCGGGATGCGCCCGCCGAGCTTTTGAAAACGCTTCGGGTCTTTGAGGAACTCGACGATTTCCTGCACTTCCTCCTTCGCCTCCTCCACGCCCGCCACGTCCTTGAACGTCACTTTGTTTTTATCGCGTGCGAGCATCCGCGCCTTGCTCTTGCCGAAATTCATCGCGCCTTTTCCAGCCATGCGCAGTTGCTGGCGGAAGAAGAAAAACAGCAGCAGCAGGATGAACGCGATGGGCAGGAAATTGAGCAACATTCCCATAACTGCGTTGCTGTTGTCCGCTTTGATCGGCACCTCGATGCCCGCTTCATGCAGGTCTTTTTCGAGCGTGCGATTGTATTCGAGATTCACCATCACCCGCACCGGATGCGCAGTCGTCGGGTCCGCACCGGGAACGTCCAACACCTTCGCGCGGATGTAATCCACCGGGCTCCCGTGATCCACCACTACAGTCGTCGAGTCCTTCACCACGCGCCCATCCTTGGCGAGCTTGATGAAACTCGAAAGCGTCATTTCCTCCGGATTCCCCATCGGATTTTTAAAATAGAACGCACCGCCGATGAGTGCGACTGCGGCGGCGAAGAGGAGCAATCCCCTCCAGTTGAAGTTCGGTTCTTGCGCGCCACTGCCATTGGGTTCGCGGTTAGGTCGTTGATTTTGCTGGGCCATGTGCTTTTTGCGGGTGCGGGACAATAGGGAGGAGTCCGCCACGGTCAACTGGCATGTCGGACAAATGCGGACGCAGGCAGGGGATCATTTATCGAGCGGGATGCGCGGGAGATCCAGATCGAACAATTCACCCCACGGGCCGGATGCGATCACTTGCACGGAGTCGCGCCACAATTCGTGTGAGCGCGGCCATCGTTGGATTTCGAGCGGGCCGTAGAAAAGGTAGCGCACATTCAACTCCGCAGCGGCGAGTCGCCAAGTATCAACACCGTTCATCAGCTCATCGAGAGTGATGCCTGTCATGCCGTAATTGATGCCGTGGCTGGTCAGATGCCCTTCGTAGCCGAGGACGACTTTGCGTCCGTTGAGCAGCAGCGCGTGCTGGTAATGTGGAGCGCAGGCGAAGGGCTCGGTGATGGGAATATCGCGCACGGCTGCGGCGACGGCGTCCAGCGTCGAGCAGCGTGCGATTTCATAACCTTGCTGATTTCCATCCATGCCTCCGAGCAGTCCCACGAAGCCCGAGAAAAACAGCAGCACGCACACGCCCCAGCGTTGCCAGCATTTCCATCGCGCGATGAGGTGCTCCCAAAAAAATGGGAGAATAATCAGCCATGCCCAGACCATGACCTTCGTGTTGTCCCACGCCCACGGTGCGAACTTCACATTGCAGCATGTGAAAAAGAGAAACAGTCCCGGCAGCACAAAGACCATGTGCCAGAGCGAAGGGTCGCGCCGCCGCGCATATTGCACGAGCAGCGTGAGCAAAATGCCGGTGGCGGCGAGCAGTGGAAGTGCGTTCATGCGTAGCTGCGGCGCTTTCGGCAGCCAGCCTTGAAGCATGATGAGCAAGCCATCCAAAACGGTGATTGCCGCAAAGCCGAGCAGCACCCAGCGCAGACCAAAGTCGCGCACGCGGCGAAGATGCAGCGCTACGCCGCCAGCGAGCGCAGCGACGGCGATGAGTTGTGCGACCGCATTGCGTGAAGCAGCGTCTTGGATTGGAAAAAAGAAGTCCGTCCAAGTGTCGTTTTGATAGCTCGCCCACCAGCCGAGCAGGGGAGTGACGGAAACGAACGCGAGCGCGCAGGCCGCGATGTGTTTCGCGTGCAGCGTGCGCCTCCACAATGCCCGCAGCAGCGCAAGTGCGAGAGCTGCTGCTACGAACGGCCACGCGCCAAAATTTCCCAGCCAGAAAATCAGAAACTGCCCGTGCGCTGCGAAGGGAGCCGCCGCAGGTTCCGCCTTCGTGAAAGTCTGCCACGCTTGCTGGGTTTGTGTGTCGCCCACCATCCATCCCGGCTGCCAGCCGAGCACCTCGGTGGACGGGCGGGGCGGGGGATTTTCGATTTGATCCATGTTGCTCCAGAGCGGCAGTGCATTCGTCTGAAACATCCCGAGCGTG
Organism: Spartobacteria bacterium; assembly: GCA_043766295.1. Lineage (GTDB taxonomy): Bacteria > Verrucomicrobiota > Verrucomicrobiia > Chthoniobacterales > Chthoniobacteraceae > SXWH01. The sequence goes on from JAYUIF010000334.1 coordinate 12,989, forward strand.
ATCCAAACGAGCACACTCGCAGGGATGAATGCCGCGCTGACGAGGCCGAGTATTTTCCATCGTGCCACCGCCTGTGCGATGAAGAACACTGCGAGCATGAACGACAGCGCGATGAACGTGTGCATGTGAAAAAACGGCATCGCCACGTAGAGCAGCAACTCGCCCGCAAACGGCATCCGCCAGCCTTCACCGGCATTGAAAAATTTCGTGCGCCACGAACTAAGCAGCAGCAAACCGGCAGGCAGCGCGAAGAGGAATCCGCGCTGCGTGACGAGCAGTGCGAGCGGCAGACTTTTCCACGCCGCGTCGAATTTCATGATGCCCGCGTAGTCTTGAAAAAAAGGCTCACCCGCATCGCGAAAAAACGCCGCGAAGCCGAGCAATCCTCCGCCGCACAGAAATCCCATGAGTGTGAACGCGCCGCCCCATCGCCAGATCGCAATGCCCGCGAGCACCGCCCCGGCGAGGCCCACCCACACAAGCCCGCGCTCGACATCCATGCCAGCGAGAGTGAGCAGGCTGTTGAAGAAATCCGTGCCCGCTGCGTAGGTCATTTTGCCTGCGGAGAAAATCGGGCTGTCCGGCCAGAACGGCGCGTCATTGGCGAAGGTGCGGATGAATGCGATGTGCAGCGGGAGGTCGCCGGTGTTGTTGGGCGAGAGCACACGCAGCTCGTCACCTTGGCGGAAGATGAGCCACAAAAATGCGCGCACGCTAAACAGCGCGAAGAGCACGACCGGCACCCAGCCCCAGCCGCGTGGTTTTTCGAGATGCGATGATTCATTTCTCGCGAACCACAATCCGAGCAAGCCCACGAGCGCTCCGCCGCTGAGCGAGATGAGTGCTGACTGCGCGTCGAGATGCCCGCGCTGCCAGCCGAGCAGCAGACCGAGCAGCACTGCGCTGCTCACAGCGTAAAGAATGGCGGCAACGTATTTCATCGTGCGTCCTCCGTTTCCTCGACACGCACGCGTTGGTGAAATTCCGGTGTGCGATTGGTAATCACAGAGCCGAATCGCTCCGACGAAAGATACAGCCACGACGGCGTGCCGTAATCGCGCGGCAGATACGCCTCTTTGAAATAAATGCCGAGCAGCTTGGGCTCGACCTCTGCGACACGATCCTCCGGCACGAGCAGGAAGTCGGCGTCGTAGTTTTCCGGGCTGAGTTCGTCGCCGAAGTAGAGCACATTTGGCCAGTCGCCGAGTTGCCAGTTCAGCGGGGAGCTTTCGCCATACACGTGGCCGTGGAGGTAGCGGTTCATTGGATCGCGCGATTCCAATTCACGAAGCGGCACGAGCAGTTTGTTGATGTCCCAAGTCGTCTGCACGTAGGCGTAGCGGCGTCTGTCGTTCGTGGGATTGATGCGCGTGCGCCCCGGTGCGCCGAAGTTTAGCCGCCATGCATCGAGCGTGGGCTGCGCAAACAGAGCGACCACCAGCACGCCCACAGCCGCGCCTCCCGCGAAGCCGCAGAGCCGGTGCGCCAGCCATCCAGTCACGATGAAAAGCGGAGGCAGCACGGCCAGCAGGCACCACGGAGTTTTATACGGAATGAGCGAATAGCCTACGAAAGATGCGACTCCGAACAGCGCGAAAAATCTCAGCGCGCGAGAACGTGCAGGCAGCACGATGGGTAGCGCAGCGGCGAGACCGAGGAGCGCGGGCCATTCGTAGTCGAGCAGCAGTTTCGCAAAAAAATATGCATCCTTGTGGTGGGCGTCCTCGGTGCCTGCGCCAGTCGCCACGCCTTTGTGAAACATCGGCGCCCACGTCTCCCACAGTCCGGCGACGCCATTCCAGTCCATGCCGAAGCCCGAGTAAAATGCGACAACGATCCCAGCGCACACTGCGTCGATGCGGAGAACGTCCCGCCATCCAGCTTGCGTCACGGCTGCGATTTCCGGCGCAGGCTCATCGGGCGCGATGTGAGTCGGGAGAAAAAGAGAGGCCACATTCGGTCGCTCAGTAGGAGAAATCCGAGCGGCTTGCGGTGCGAATTGCTCCAGCAGCCAGACGCAGCCCAGCGCCAGAGCGGCAGCGACCCAATGCACCACGTAGGTTTCCTTCGTGAGCACCATCCCGGCGAGCCCGAGCCCGAACGCCCACACATCGTTCGCACTGCGCCGCCGCGCACAACCGAAGCCGCCGAGGCACGCGAGCATGGTAAAAAACAGCAGCCACGATTCGTGGATCGCGTAGCGCGCATAAAAGATCATCGCCGGTGAAAGCGCCATCGCCAGCGCAGCAATCGCCAGCGCGCGAAATGGCAGGAAACGACGGAATGCAAACAGCAGCGCCACGCTCGCCGTGCTGATGAGCACCGTCGGCATTCGCAGCGACCACACACTTCTTCCGAAAAGCTGCTGCGTCGCAAACAGCACGTAAAAATGCAGCGGGCCGTGAAAGTTCTCGGGCCGGTAGTGGTAGCAGCCGTCCTTGCGCATCCCGTCAATGAGCGTGCCGTTCACTCCCTCGTCGAAATGCACCGGCTTGTAATCAAGCGCCCACACCCGCACCGCAAACGCGAGCGCGACAATGAGCACTGCGATCCATCGCTGGCGTGTCGTCATACGATGTGCTGCACAAATAAAAATTTCTCAGCGCCGACGAGGGCGCCCGTGGTGTGGGTTGGCATGTGTCTTTGACCGGCAGCCTGCCCGACGCTAGGCGTGAAGCCGAATGTCAGGTGCGCCATATCTATCGCTCGTCATCCCCGCCTACAACGAGGCGCAACGCTTGGAAGCGTGCGTGCGTGCGTTGCGCGGGCATCTCGCCACGGCAAACGTGTCGCACGAGGTTGTCCTCGTCGTCGAGCGGAGCACCGACGGCACCTTGGAACTAGCGCGGCAACTCACCGCCGGGCAAGCCGCGTTTCGCGTCATCGGAAATGAAACGCAACTCGGCAAAGGCCACGCCGTCCGCTGCGGGATGCTCGCTGCACGAGGGGAAATCACATTTTTCATGGACGCCGACCTCTCCACTCCGCTGGCGGAAATCACCACCTTCCTCGCGTATTTCGACGCGCACCCTGCGGTGGACGTGATCATCGGCAACCGCGCCCACGCGCAGAGCGAGATCGTAAAAAGCCAGAGCCTCGTCCGGCGCACGATGGGGCAGACGTTCAACGCCATCCTGCGCGCCATCGTCGGCATCCGCGTCAGCGACACGCAGTGCGGCTTCAAAGCATTCCGCCGCCCGGCGCGCGAAGCCATCTTCACGCATCAGAAACTCAACGGTTTTGCCTTCGACGTAGAGGTGCTCATCCTCGCTGAAAAACTCGGCTTCCGCATCGCCGACCTCCCCGTCCGATGGATGAACGCCGGAGGCAGCAAAGTGCATCTCCTCCGCGATTCGTTCCGAATGTTGCGCGATGCATTGCGCGTGCGCCGCATCGTCGAGCAGACCATGCGGGAATCATCAGATTTCCACGGTCGAGTTGCATGAATGCCGGTGAACGCCGAAAGCGTTGCAATGGTGCCAGCGCTCAGACTGCGCGGAAGTTGACCCGCCATGTTTCCCTCCACTACGTTGTCGCCCGAATGAAAGACGACTGGAAAAAGGAATTTCAAAAGGTGTGGGAGCGCGGCCTCGCGGCGTGGAAGGCCGGGCGCAAGTCGGTGGACACGATGTTTTCGCCCGGGGATCTCGCTTTCCTCGCGACCATCGGCTGCACGGCGCAGGAGCTGTTCGATTTTGTGGACGATTCGCTCGGCTACGATGATTTGGATTTCGAGACGGCGCTGGCGGTCACTGCGATTCGGCGGGAGTATTTTCTCAATGTGATGCATGGCAAAACGAGCGGGCGCATCGTGCCGATGTCCGAGCTTCCTGCCAAATCTGCGGAGGTGGACGGCATCGCATGGCTGCCACGGCTCATCGTGAAAGCGCGCATCAAACTGCGCGGCGAGATGAATCCCGACCTCATGTATGGCTGCGCGGGCGACCGTCCGTTTCTCCAAAAGCACATGATGACGCTACCGCAGTTTCTTCAACTCGTGCGGGACAAGGGCGACGATGATCGCGCCATCATTGACGCAGTGAAAAAGGCCGCTGCCCGTCGCTGAACGTGGGAGAAAATCGCGGGCCGGCGGGCTGTGTCCGAATTTGGAAGCCACGAAGCCATGAAAGGAGTTCGGAAGCGGCAACGCACGGGACGCAAGGGCATTCTTTTCCTGGCTTCCTGGCTTCCAAATTAAAATAGGACACCATCGGCAGGCGGGCTGCCTTGCTTCTTTCACGCCGGGCTGATAAATCGCCGGGATGCTTTCCAAATTCCCGCTCCTCGCATCACTCGTCATTTTCACCGCCGCGCCCCGCCTGCACGCTGCGGCGAACACGGAGCAGGAGTATCAGCAAGTGCGGAAGATTGCGCTGCGCGACGCCAAAGTGCGCGCCGCTTACGATGAGGCGGACAAGCGACTGGCGGACAAAATTGTCCAGATCGATCCCGCTCTCAAAGACTACGTGAAAAATCGCAACGCGGGTCATGCGCCGGTCGTTGCAAAGGCAGCGCCCCGCAAAGCGCATCACGCCGCCGACAGCACGCACGTCGTGGCAAAAGGCGAGACGCTCGGAGCGATTGCGACCAAGTATGGAGTGACCGTGGACGCGCTCAAAAGCGCCAATCACATCACGGATGAGCGGAAACTGCGTGCCGGCCAGAGCATCACGATTCCCGGCGGCGCGGAAAAGAAAAGCACCGGCATTTGGGACAGCCTGAAGTCGAAATTTTAAGACAGGCATGAGCCCTGCCCCGAAAAAATTTCCCTCAAGAAAGCAGGAAGACAGGAAACACCAACAAGCACCCATGAACCCTGCATCCCGTAATATCCAACAGATCCGTCGCACAGAAAGATGATCACAAACAAAACAGATCTGTGCGTGATCCACAGGTTAGGCCACTCCTCGCGATCTTTCTAAATGCACCTGTTCATTGACACGAATATCTTCCTATCGTTTTACCATCTCACGAGCGATGACTTGGAGGAACTACGGAAGCTCGCTGTCCTCATAAAACAGAAGCACGTTGTCCTACTTCTTCCTGACCAGATTGTTTCAGAATTTCGCCGCAACCGGGAAAACAAGATTGCGGACGCCATCAAAGGACTAAAGGAGCAGCGACTGAGCCTTCAATTCCCGCAAATTTGCAAAGACTACCCAGAGTATTACGACTTACGAACACTCCAAAAGCAATATGAGGAGCGCCATTCCGCGCTCCTCGACAAGGTTTTTCACGACGTGACCCATGCGACGCTAAAGGCCGACGAAACGATCAAGGAATTGTTTGCAATAGCGGAACATATCGAGAGCACACCCGAACGAGTTGCCCGTGCTCGAATACGCGTTCA
>JAYUIF010000335.1:0-7548 GCA_043766295.1 Spartobacteria bacterium
AGAGCGAGCCGGCGGGTTTGAGGACGCGGTGGTTCATTCGGGGCGGGAAGGTGGCGGGAATCGGAGCGGGGTGCAAGCGCGGGGCATTCCCTTTTCAACCCACCCACCCAGGCCTTATTTTTCCTGCGCCGCTGCGCACGCATCGGCGATGAGTTCGAGGTCTTTTAAGAAGCGTTCGCGTCTCGATTCGGGGAGTGCGCCGAGGGTTTCGGCTTGGAGGTTTTTGGCCACATCGAACGCTTGCGCGAAGACGCGGCGTCCGTCGGCTTCGATGCGGACGCGGCGGGCGCGCTTGTCGCTCTCGTGGGCGTTGCGGGAGATGAGGCCGTTTTTTTCCATGCGCTGAAGGGTGGAGGTGATCGTGTTGGGGTCGCTTGCCATGAGGTCGGTGATGGTCTGCTGCGTGAGGCCGCGCAGGTCGCCTTCGCTGAGCCAGCGCAGGATGCTGTATTGGTCGGGCGTGAGATTCAGGTGCGCGATGCGCTGGCGGAAAACCTGGTTCAGCGAATACCATGCGCGCCGGAGCAGCGGCGGCAGGCGGCGCGGCGAATTGTGTGCGAGCGCTGGGTCATCTTTCATTGCGCGGAGAAAAGAGAATCCTCCCCGCGCTGGCAAGGTTTGCAGTCGCGCGGCGGCGGATGAAGTTAATACGTGTAAGTAGCATTTGACTCTCTCCTTCCTGCGAACTAGACCGCATCCCACTGGCGCGTCCAACCCCGCGCTGTATTTCGCCATGAAGCTCCGTCTCGCTCCATCCGTCGCACTCGCCATCGCTTGCGCGCTTTCTATTTCACTCGCCGCAAAAAAAGACACGCCGCCCGCGAAGGCTGATGCCACCAAGGTCGCCGGATGGCTCGCGTGGCGCGGGCCGGATCAAAATGGCACGTCGCAGGAGACGGGATTGCCCGAGCAAGTGGATGCGAAGAAACCGCTGTGGGTCGTTGATTTTCCCGGACAGAGCACGCCGGTGATCGCGAACGGCAAACTCTACATCAACGGCTACGTGGGCGAAGGAAAAGACCTGCGCGAGGGCGTGAGTTGCTTCGACGCGGAGACGGGCAATCTGCTGTGGCAGCATCTCGAAAACGACTTTCTCAGCGACACGATTTACCTGCGCTACTCGACGAGCGCGCCGACGATTGATCCGGAGACGGGCAACATTTTTGTGCAAGGCACGCAGGGCTTGCTCTCGTGCTTCGCGCCCGACGGCAAGGTCGTGTGGCAGCACTCGATGATGGAGGAATATGGGCGCCTCACGTTTCCAAACTCGCGAACGGCGACGCCGGCGATTGACCGCGAACTCGTCATCACACGCGGTGTCACGAGCGGCTGGGGCGCGAGCGGCGCGGCGGGAGATCGCATGTTTGCCTTCGACAAAAAAACGGGCGAACTCGTCTGGCTCTCGTCGCCCGCCGACCGACCGCAGGACAACACATTCTCACAGCCGACGTTCTCGTTTCTCGATGGTAAACGCGTGCTTTTCACCGCGTGCGGCGATTCGTCCGTCGCGTGCATCAACGCGCGCACCGGCGATCCGCTGTTCCGTTTTCCGGCGGCAAAAGCGGGAGCGAAAGGCGGCATCAACGCCTCGCCGTTGCTCTACAAAGATTCGCTGATCATCTCGCACGAATCGGAAAACGTGGACACCACCGAAGTGGGCCGCACGGCATCGTATCGCCTGCCGAAAGCCGACGAAATCTCGAAGGCCATCATCCCTTCGATCAACGCCATTCCGCCGGGGATGCGTATCTTTTCGCCGAAGGAACTCGAACAATGGCGCAACCCGCTCGGCAATCTCGCCAGTTCGCCGTGTCTCGCGGGAAACACGCTCTACGAAGTGAGCGGGACGGGCGAAGTCGCGGGCGTGAACGCGGACAGCGGCGCGATTTTGTGGAGGAAAAAACTGGGGGCCGAGCAGCGCCAGTCGTCACCGTTTTTTGCCGACGGAAAACTCTACGTCGCGCTCTATATCGCGGGCACCGAGGGGCAGGCGGCGGGCGCGGAAAACGATGGCGGCGATGGCGAGCTCTACGTTTTCAAGCCCGGCAAGGACGACGCGCAAATCCTCAGCCACACAAGGCTCACGGGCCGCTGCTTCGGCTCGCCCATCGCGTATAACGGAAAGCTCTACGTGCAGACGGACAAGAAACTTTATGCGTTTGGAAAGACGGGCGACAACGCGGGGGCGAAGAACGTCGTGTGGAAGAACGGAGAGTGGCCGGATGTCACAAAATCGCCTGCTGCCGCGAAGCTGCAAATCATCCCGAACGAAGTGCTGCTGCGCCCCGGCGCGAGCGCGCAGGTGCGCGTGATTGGATTGGATGCGAACGGTTTCGCGCTCAATGAAAACGTCCCGCTCGATAGCGTGAAAATTGACACCTTCATCCCGCCGACTGCGCTCGTGAAAGCGACGATGAACGGCGCTTTCGACGCGACCGGAAAACTCACCGCTGATGCAAAACCCATCGGCAGCGCAGGCGCATTCCAGGCCGTGCTCAATGCGGATCCAAAAGTCACCGGCACGATGCGCGGTAAGGTGCTGCCTAGCCTCCCGATCCAAATTGATTTCGAGTCCACCGAGCTAAAAGAAACAACCGGCCCCGGCCTCGGCAACGAAGTCGTCGCGCTCCCGCCCGCCGAGCCCGGCAAGCCCGCAGTCGCACCCGGCCCGACGAATTGGAACATCATCGAAGCGCCCACCGCCTTCGCGTATCCGCCGCTCGCGTGGAACGGCGCGCGGTTCCGCTTTGAAGTGCGCAGGGCTCCCGGCGACGGCGAAAACAAGGCGCTCTGCAAGACGATCGATCATAAACTTTTTCAGCGTGCGCAGGTTTTCATCGGCCACCCAGACATGAAAAACTACACCATCGAGGCCGACGTGCTCACCGAGGGCAACAAGCGCAAAATGTCCGACATCGGCCTCATCAACCAACGCTACCTCGTCGCCCTGCGCAGCAATGCGCGCGAAATCGAAATCAGCTCGAACCTTGCACGCATCAAGGAAGTCCAGCCCTTCACCCTCACGCCGAACGAATGGTATCACCTCAAAGTGCGCGTGGACGTGAAGCCCGATGGCAGCGGCACCGTTCGCGCGAAGGCGTGGAAAAAAGCCGACGCCGAACCCGACGCGTGGACCATCGAACTCGCCGATAAATTCGCCCACACGAACGGTGCACCCGGCATTTTCTCGCTCAGTCCGCAGGAACAGCGCGCGTGGATTGACAACATCGAAGTGAAGGCGAACTAAGCGCGCACTCCAAACACGCAGTCACAACTCTCAACGCACATCACCATGAACATTCGCACTTTCACCATCGCCGCGCTGGCTGGCGTCGCTTTCACCACGGCTCTCCACGCTGCCGACTGGCCTGCGTGGGGCGGCGGCGATCCGGGGCGCAATATGTATTCCGATGCGAAGGGAATCCCCGCGAAATTCGAGCCGGGAAAATTTAAGAAAAACAGCGAGGAGATTGATATGGCCACTACGCAAAACGTGAAGTGGATCGCGAAGCTCGGCTCGCAGACTTACGGCAACACGGTCGTCGCGTATGGCACTGTGTATATCGGCACGAACAACGCGGGCGCGCGCGATCCGCGCTTCAAAGACGACAAGTCGGTGCTGCTCGCGCTGGAGGAAAAATCGGGCGATTTGAAATGGCAGTTCACGGTGCCGAAACTTGCGTCGGGCAAGGTGAATGATTGGGAATATCTCGGCTACCTGAGCGCGCCGTTCGTCGAGGGCAACACGCTTTATTCCGTGACGAGTCGCTGCGAAGTCGTGGCGCTCGATGCCGAGGGACAGAAGAACGGCAACGATGGGAAATTTAAAGACGAAGGCCAATACATGCCGGGGCCCGCGAAGCCGAAAGTGGAGGCGACTGCGAAGGACGCGGATGTGCTTTGGAAATACGACATGATGGACGAACTCGGCGTGTATCCGCACAACGCCTCAAACAGTTCGCCGCTTGTGCTCGATAACCGCGTCTATGTCTGCACCAGCAACGGACAGGACTGGTCGCACGTGAACATTCCCTCGCCGCAATCGCCGAGCTTCATCGTGCTGGATAAAAAGACCGGCGAACTGCTCGGCGAGGACGACGCCAAGATCGGGCCGCACATTTTCCACGGCCAGTGGGCTTCACCGAGCGCGGGCATGGTGGATGGGAAATGGCAGGTATTTTTCGGCGGCGGCGACGGCTTTTTGTATGCGTTCGACGCGGTGCCGGAGAAAGGCGCGGAGGGCGGCGTGTTCAAGATGCTGTGGAAATTCGACGCCGTGCTCGATGCCTACAAAAAAGACAAAACCGGCAAGCTGATCAAATATCCCGCGCCCGAGGGGCCGAGCGAAATCATTGCGACGCCCGTTTTCTACAAAGACAAAATCTACGTCGCGGTGGGTCAGGACCCCGAGCATGGCGAAGGCGTCGGGCGGCTCATGTGCATTGATCCAAAAGGCGCGAAAGGCGACGTGACCAAGTCTGCGCTCGTGTGGGATTTCAAGGACATCAAGCTCAGCATCAGCACCGTGGCGATTGATCCTGCGACCGATCTGCTTTTCACCGGCGACTACAGCGGTTTCTTTTATTGCATTGATGCGAAGACCGGAAAGCTCCAGTGGCAGCACGATATGCAGGCGCACATCTGGGGTTCGCCGATGATCGCGGACGGAAAAGTTTTCATCGGCGACGAGGACGGCGACCTGTGTGTCTTCGCAGTATCGAAGGAAAAAAAACTGCTCAACGAAGTGAATATGGGCGCACCAATCCTCGCCACGCCGGTCGTCGCGAACGGCACGCTCTTCATCAATACGCAGACACATCTCTACGCGATTTCCGAAGGCGCGAAGCCCGAGGAAAAACAAAAGTAACCACGCAACCCGATCCACATCGCCATGGAAAAACAACGTCCCGCTTTTACCCGCACGCAGTGGCTCATCGTCCTCATCGCGGCGATTGGTTTTCTGTTCGATACCTACGAATTGCTGATGACGCCGCTCGTCGGCGTGCCCGCGATTGCCGAGCTGCTCCAGCTCCCGCAGAACCATCCAAAAGTGACCGAGTGGATGGGCCGGATGCTGTGGATCACCGCGCTGTGCGGCGGCACTTTCGGGCTGATGGGCGGCTGGTTCATTGATCGATTTGGCCGCAAGCGAATCATGGCGCTGAGTATTTTCCTCTACGCATTCGCACCCTTCGCGGCGGCATTTGCGACCACGTTGAAAATGTTCGTCGCCTGCCGGTGCCTCACGTTCATCGGGGTATGCGTCGAGTTTGTCGCCGCGATTACTTGGCTCGCGGAATTATTCCCGGATGCCCGTCAGAAAAAGATCGTCCTCGGCAGCACGCAGGCGTTTGCGTCGCTCGGCGGACTGCTCGTCACGGGCGTGAATGTGTGGGTCGTCGCGCACGCAGCATCGCTGCCCGCGCTGTCACTGCCGGAGCTATTCAGCGCGCACGCCTCGTGGCGCTACGCACTGATGACCGGCCTCCTTCCAGCAATCCCGATTGCGCTGCTGCTGCCCTTCGTCCCTGAGTCGCAAGTCTGGCGCGAACGACGCGCTGCCGGCACGCTCCGACGCCCGAGTTTCGGCCAGCTTTTCGCGCCGGAACTTCGTCGCGTCACGCTCGTCACCGCCGGACTTTCCGCGTGTGCATATGCGGTCGCATTTGGCGCGCTCCAACTCACGCCACTACGCATCGCGCCCGGTCTGCCGGAGCTAAAAGACCAGCGCACCGCGCTGAAACCGCTGCAAGACGAAGCGAAGGAACTCAACGGCAAACTCGACATCATCCATCCGGCATTCGTCCAGGCCACTATTGAATCACCGGGACTCCACTCCATCGCCGTGCAGCGCGCTTTCAATCGCAAGGAAATCCGCGCTGCGAAAAAAGATGGCGACACCGCGAAAGTCGCCGCGCTCGATGCGAAGTTCAAAGAACTCGGCGCGAAACTCGACGAACTCACCGCCGAAAAACCCAAGGCAAAATTTGTCTTCGTCGAACGCGAAAAAATCCTGAAAGCACTCGGCGACAATCGTGAGCAGCAGGAGCCGCTCGACAAGCTCGTGAAAGAGCGCGGCAACACCGTGCAATTTTTTCAGGAACTCGGCGGTCTCACCGGGCGAATCATCCTCGCCATGCTGTTGCTCACCGCCATCCCGCGTGGGCGAATGCTCCGCATGTTCATCGTCCCCGGCCTGCTCGTGGTGCCGATCGTCTATAATAATTTTTACCAAACGGGCGGCGCGGCGTTCGAGTGGGGCATCTTCGCGCTCGGCCTGTGCGTCGTCGCGCAATTCAGTTACTTCGGCGAATATCTGCCCAAAGTTTTTCCGCTCCACCTGCGCGGCACCGGCGGCAGCTTCGCCACCAACGTCGGCGGACGCATGATCGGCACGAGCGCCGCCGTGCTCACCACCAACATCGTCGCCCCGCTGATGCCCGGCATCTCACCCTTCGATAAAATCGCATTCGCAGCCGGTCTCGTAGGCGCAGTCGCCCTGATCCTCGGCGCCCTCCTCAGCTTCATGCTCCCGGAGCCAAAAACGGAGTCCGTCGGGGAGTAAGTAGCGGGCTTTTCACCCTCGCCCATGACTTCGGCGTCACCAGCTTCGCCACAGCGAACGTGAAGGACTTCGAGGGAACTGGCTTTTCGAAAGTGTGGAATCCCCTCTAAATGTTGGCATTTTTTCTTTTTCGTGCATATTTCGTGCATGGCAACAAAAACTATCACTCTCGAATTGGACGCCTACGAAAAACTCAAGATGGCAAAAAAAGCGGGCGAATCGTTTTCTGAAGTCGTCCGACGCGCTGAATTCGCCAACGCCCCAGCCACGGGAGCCAGCTTACTCAGCTACTACCGCGATGGCGGCAGCGGCGTCAGCGAACGCTACCTCGCCGCCGCCGAAGATGCCGCCAAACACGACCCCATCCCCGACAATCCATGGGCCTGATTCTCGTACGAATTTCGTCATCACCGCCGAGCGCGACACCCGGCGCGGCGTAACCGGACGCACGAGCGCCTTCTTCGCACAGCGGCAAAGCGAGACATTCCACATCACCTTCACCATCGCTGGCGAACTCGCCTGCGGCCAATCCGCCAGCGCCCGCCGCGACTGGCAGCGCCTCTGCCACCCCTATCCCATCCTGCCGTGGACGATGGAAGTCGCATGGCACTACGGTGAAATCTACCGCGCCCTCGCCGCGAAGGGCCAACTCATCGGCGGCAACGACCTGTGGATCGCCGCCACCGCCCTCACCCACGGCTTCAGCCTCGTGACCAACAACGCCGACGAATTCCGCCGCGTGCCGGGGTTGGCAGTGGAGGGGTTTTGAGTGCACAAGGTTTATAAACTCTGACGATTCGATTTTATGAAAGCATCTGAAACCCACCTCGGCAAAATCCTCGAAGGCAACAATCAGTTCCTCGTGCCGCTATTCCAGCGGCCCTACACATGGGATGAATCGCGCTGGAAAGTTCTGTGGGCGGATTTGGTTGAGCTTTGCGAGGACGAGACTGACACCAACCACGCGAAGCCGCACTTCATGG
>JAYUIF010000336.1:0-7528 GCA_043766295.1 Spartobacteria bacterium
GTCGAGAATTCGATTTTCGGGATCGAGCGGCGCGATTTCTTTCAATCGCGAGCTTGCCCACCCGCACTTGCAGCGGTATATGGCGAGCGATGCAAGACACCAGCAAACATCTACAGACATTGATGAACATGGTCTTAGTTTATGGTCTTAGTTTGCGGTATTCACAGACAAAAAACACAGTAAATCACTGACAATCAACAGTCCCCGTAGTTCAACGGATAGAACAGTGGTTTCCTAAACCGCTGATGTGGGTTCGATTCCCGCCGGGGACACTTTGAGAAATACCTCTGAAACCCTCATCCATACATGGTTTCAAGGTCATTCGGTGCCGGGCTTTCCGCGCGCCGCGCCAAGGGGCTGGCTTCGCTCGGCGTGATCCTTGTGGAAGCGGTCTTGTGCGGGTTCTTCGCTCATGGATGCGTGGTGTGGATTTCCTGCGTCGGCATCGGAGCGAGAGTTGCGGAGGGGAAAGCGGTTGCAAAGGCGCAATTTGTGTCCGGCGATTCGTGAGTGGCAGTTAAAATGGATGCAGATAAAGCCAAATGCGGCACCTGGCGCGATTCTTTGGTATGGCCGAGACAATGAATCATGAAGAAATCTGCAAGGAACTCTCTGGTGAACTAGAGGACATGGCCAAATGGCTTTCGCGCGGTGAGCTGGGTCCTGGTCAGTTTCGTTCGCTTTTGAACACCCTCGAAAAGAAAAAACTTGAACGCTTCGGTATGAAGTTGAGCAGCACGATCTCTATCGACGGAGTGGTGCATTTCAGCTTGCGGTTTGTGGAGACCGATGAGCTTTGTGCGAGCATGGACGTTGACCCGATCACCGGGAAGCTTTCCACCCAGCTCGCTTGTGGGTGATCACGCCATGACTGACATATTTCCAATCGAGTTCATCAGAGGCATCCAAAAGGACGTGCAGGGCCGATTGTATTTTGGCACTCTCTACAAATTATGAAAACACGTTCCACGAATTTCGGCCTCCAGCACATATTGCTACTTCTGGCCCTTGCGATTTCGCCTATTGCCTTCACTGGATGCGATCGCATGACAACGACGACCAATTCATCGGTGACATTCGGCAAGCTGGTCATTGCCGCAAACGTGGATGCCAATAACGCTCCCACCGCACTCGCCGACACGTTTTCACCAAGCCAGAAAACCATCTTCGTCGTCGCCGAGGCGCAACAGGTTTCCCCCGGCACCCGAATCGCTGCAAGCTGGACGCGGGATGGCACGCCGGTGGAGGTCTCCAATGAAGTCGTTGCCACACAGGGGTATCACAATACCAACATCGAATTTCACCTGAATTCCGGCACCGATGGGTTTGCTCCCGGTAACTACAAGGTGGAACTCATTATCAACGGCACTCCCGGCCCATCTGCGCGCTACACAGTCAAATAAACGTTAATAAACCGATAAAACTCATGAGATATTACTTCCATTTCGCGGTCTGCGTCGCGTTGCTCGTCGCTTTCAGCGGCTGCGCTATGAATGAAGGCCCTTCCTCGGGCGGCTCTATCGCACCCAGCGGGAGCTCACGCAAATCCATAGGGGCAAATCGCTAAGTTCCCGCTCAGATTCGGCAGTGATGGAACGTGCGTCTCTGCGAAAATCTGGCGTGGAGACTTTGCACTCGAAGAAGGCTGTGACTCCGATTGCGGCACATGAGATGAGGCGATTGCCTTTTTGCTTCTTGGTTTGTTCATCCTTTCGCTCGCGTCGCGTATTTCAACTATTGTTACCGCCACGAACGAAGTGGAGAATGAACACCACTTTGCTCAGTTACTTCACCGTTTTTAAAAAGCGGACGATGTCGGCGAGTTGGATGTCGGTGAGGCCGGGGGCGAGTGGGAGCATGACGGATTTTCCCTGCACGTAGCCGGCGGTTTTGATGTCGGTGAGCGGGATGTTTTGTATGCCGCCGCCCATGCTCATGATGGTGAGTTCTTTTTCGTCGAGTGCTTTGCGGAAGCCTTCGATTTTTGCGCCGCTTTTCATCTCCACGCGGTAGAGGCGGAAGACGGTTTCAATCGCGGCGTCGGGGTCCACGATGGAGGTGATGATTCCTTCCAAGTCGCGGTTTGCGGAGCCGTCGAGCGGTGGGGCGAGTGAGACGCCTTTGTCGCCGATGCGATGGCAGGCGAGGCAGGTGGTTTGCACAAAATTGCGGCCTTCATCGAGCGGGCGATTTCCGGCGGAGGCGATGGCGGCTTTCACGGCGGCGATGCGTTTGGCGATGGTGGCGGCTTCGTCGGCGGTGTGCGCGGGCTGCGTGGCGATGGCTTGATCCCAGCGCGCATCCACGGCGGAGGGGGCGGGGATTTTTTCGGTGACGAGGCGCAGCAGGAAATCCTGGAAGGCGCGTTCGTAAGGGCCGCCGAGCGGGAAGTGGTCGCCGATTTTGCGCGTGTCGGCGGGCGTTTCGCTCCAGTGGTTCAGCCATGCGATGTGCTGGGGAGTGGCTCCTGCGCGGCGGAAGTAGCGCAGTATTTCGTAGCGCACTGTCCACGCGGTTTCGGCGGCGAGCGGCTGGAAAAGTGCGAACGCATCGGCGGCGGGGATTTTCAGCGAGGACATGGCGCGCACGGCTTCGCGGCGGACGTTTGGATTTTTGCTGGCGAGCAATTCCTTCCACAGCGCTTTGTCGAAATTTCCGCTGTCCTCCATCGCCCACAGCGCGGCGATGCGCGTGTCGTCGGGGGTCTTTGTGTCGCGGATGATTTTGGCCAGCGCGGGTGCGGTGCCCTTTCCACCACGCGCGGCGAGCTGGTGCCATGCGGCGCGCATTTCCCATGTGTTGTCGGCGGCGAGATGGAGCGGCAGTTCGGCGGCCGGCACGCGAGTCATGTCGGGCACGGTGCGCGCGGGCTGGCTTTTGTGGCGCACGCGCCAGATGCGACCGTGCGTTTTGTCGCGACCGGGATGGTCGCGTGCGACTTCGTTGTGCGAGATGATGCGATTATACCAATCGGTGATGTAGAGGCAGCCATCGGGCCCGAAGGTGATCGCCACGGGCCGGAACATCGGGTCGGCGCACGTCACGAGGTCGCCTGCTTTTTTGAAAGTGAACACGCCGTTTTCGCCTTGCTCCATCGAGACGGCGTGGATGGCACCGAGGATGGGATTCGCCACGTAAATGCAGCCATGCCACGGCGCGGGATAGGAGCCTTTGCGGTCGTCGCAAATCGCCAGTCCGCTAAAGCCCGTGCCGCCGAGATTCAGCCCCTCCGCAGTGGGCGGGTGCATGGGCGTGGCGGGATGTATTTTCGTCTGGATGAAACTCGGATACGTCGAGTCCTCCTCGAACGGCGTGACGCTGAAACCGAAGTCATTTGCCTCGTGAATAAACGCGCGCCCTTCGCGCGACACGGCCCAGGCCCAGATGTTATTCATCCCCACGCCGATTACCTCGTGGTCCGTTCCGTCGGGGTGAAAAGTCGCGAGGATCGTTCGGTTAAAATCCATCGTATGCCCGGCGGCGTCCGTCACCTTTCCGGCGTTCAGCACGCCCTGCGAATACACGATGCGACCGCCCGGCATGAGCGAAAGCTGGTGCGGCAGCGTGTGCGTATCCTGCACGCCGTAGCCGTGGAAAAGCGCCTTGCGCGTGTCGGCTTTTCCGTCGCCGTCGGTGTCCTCCATGAATAAAATCTCCGGCCCCTGCGCGACGAACGCGCCCTTTCCAAACGGCAGCACCGAGAGTGGCATCACCATGCCGTCCGCCCACGTGCGCGCCGTCTGCGGGCCTTTCGCGCACGGGTGGTCAATGATCACGATGCGATCCGGGCCGGGCTGTTTCCACACGTTGGGATCATTGTCGCGCGGATACGAAGTGGCCGTCAGCGACCACATGCGTCCGGCATCGTCGAAAACGGTCATCACCGGTTTTGGCAGACCGGTTTCCTCGCTCGCGACGAGTTCGATTTCAAAACCCTCCGGCACCGTGAACGCCGCACGTTCCTCCTCCGGCGTGCGCGGCACCGCATCCAGCGCGTTGCCTTCCTTGGCGTTCGATTTCGGGGCCGCCGCCGGTTTGCTCACCGCGCCGAGTTTCGGCCCGAGCGCCGCGAGATCCACCGCGCCGCCGCCCGCGAGCAACACATAGTCCAGCCCGAGCATGTAGTTCTTCGCCGCCTGCGGATTCGCTCCCGTCACCACAAACGCCAGCCGGTGCTCGCCCGCCGTCAGCGCCACGGGTCCGCCCAGCGCGATGGTGCCGCCATGCGCTACGCCATCGTTGTAAAAATCCAGCGGCCCCGCGATATTTTTACCATCGAGCGAGATTTCAAAAATCCCGTAATCGGCCGCTTTCGTGAACCCCGCGCCGATGCGGTAAGTCCCCGCCGCCGCCACCGGCAGCGTGATTTCGAGTGCATCCCCCGGCTTCGCATCCGACCACCACAACTGCGCATTCCCGCTCCACCTCCCTTCGCCAAACGGACTCAAATCCTGCGTCTGCGTCTTGCCCGTGTGCTTGAGCACCTGCAATTTTTCGCCTTCGAGAAGAGCGCTGCTTTTCCCCGCAGTCGCATCCTGCGCGTGCAAAAAAATCGGCGCACCAAAAGCAAACAGAGCGAGAGAGGCGAAGAGGAAAAAACGGGCGGTCATCGGAGTCATGCCCGCTTCCATCATGCCGCATCGTCTTTGGCAACCCCCATGACGCGGGATGCTGGATGGAGCGGGACAAAATGTTCGCAGCCCTGCGCCCCTCGCCGCCGCACGCAAAGACATCCTTGTTCAATTTGGAAGGCAGGAAGGCAGGAAGGCAAAAAGCCAGTGCCCATCGGCGGGATTTCCCCCAGCTTCCAGTTCCGCTCCACTTCGTGCCTTGGTGTCTTCGTGGTTGGAAAGGCGCTCCTATTCCTGCCTTCGGAATTCGACTTTCACCTATAGAAAGTATCCCGCTTTCCATCGCGCTAGCGGTAGTGTTTCCGCCCTTTTTTGTGCTCGCGAAAAGGACCGAAAAAATAAAACTTGCGTTCACTCTGCATTGGGAGCACTTGCCTTCCGTCCGCCTTCCTTCCGCCTTCCTTCCGCTAGCCCTCCGCCAGCAAACAACCAACCACCTCACACCTCACCTCAAAACTCCATGAAAACGAAAAACACAAAATACAAAAACATCCTGATGGGTGCAATTCTTGCCCTCCCAGTAATCTCAATGGCGGACGTTTCCGTAACCACTAGTGTCACTGGTTCCGCCAATGATGTCGTCGGCGGCGGCGGCACTTATGCCGGCAAGCTGACCTTCGCTGGCACTAGCCAAACGATTATCGTTAACAGCGGCACTGTCCAAGATGCCGCCGGCGGTGGCAGACATTTTGATATGGGGGGGACCAGCAACGTCTTTACCTTTACGGGCAGTTCTACTCAAATGATTGTTCACGGAACCCAGAATTGGAGCACTGGTTCAACAAAAATTAGCGGAACCGGCAACACGTTGAACCTCCTCGCTGGTGCCACGCTCACTGCGAATGGTTGGAATGGCCTCGATGGCTCGGGCAATACAATCAACATTGACGGGGCTGGCTCAAAAGCGGACATGAGCGCGGACGGCGGTGATGGATTTGGCAACACATCCGGCAGCGATGCATACACCACGAATCGGGTCAATATAACGAATGGTGGCACTCTGTATGTCAGTGGAAGCGGCATGGCAAATATGGTGGCAACCACGGGAGCGGGAAACTACGCGGTCAATGTGGACGGGGCCGGAGGCCGTTCGGTTTTAGGCATTTCAGCTTTAATATATAATGGGGCAGCGCAGGGCGGAATTGCTCACATATTTAACGGCGGAGCATTGGAAACACACGGAGGTATTCCAAACCAATTCAATTTTAACGCGGCTAGCCCGCAGAAAGTCTTCATTGATGGTGGCGTGATTTCCTACAGGAACGCATCTGCTGCGCAAATGAACGAGAGCACGGCAGGTAACGCCTCCTCCTTCACCTATGCTGGCAATAATGCCATGCGCCTGAACAACTCCGCCGCCACCGACACGGGCAGCTACACGCTCGCCAATAACTTGGGCGCGAAGAATTACACCCGGCTGGAACTGGTCAACGGCACGACATCGGTCGCACGGGTGATCACCGTGAACGGGACTAGCGGCGGCTCAATCCTAGTGGACGGCACCACCGCCACGATCGCCAACGGCGTAATATTGTCTGGCGCAGCAACGATTACGGCGACTGGTGCCGCATCGAGTATTACGGGAGTGCTCAGCGGCAGCGGCAGCCTCGTCAAGGAAGGCACTGGGACGCTGACACTCATTAGCACCGAGAGCTACATGGGCGATACCGTGATCAACGCGGGAACGCTGAGCATCGGTTCTTCATTCCTCGCGGATGCATCCGACATCTATGTCGCCACGGGTTCGTTCTTGAATTTGAACACCAGTGGAGCAACGGACACGATTGATTCGTTCTTCCTGAACGGCATCTCACAAGCCGTCGGTGTCTGGGGCGCAACCGGCAGCGGCGCGCAGTTTGAAACCTCCTTCCTCACCGGCACCGGGAAACTCAATGTTTTGACCGCCGTCCCCGAGCCCGGAACTGCGGTCTCGCTGTTCGGTGGCCTCGGGATGCTCCTCGGCTTACGCCGTCGCCGTAGTGGCGGTGAAAATTAAAGCGCGGCGGGAGCAGTGCGGAGGGAGCAGTGCGGAGGGATCACAGCCGCCTCGGCTGTGCTGGCCAGCGGGCGTCCCGCGTAGCACACGGCGAACGTCGTTGGACATGACTCTCGCGAGAGGCGCGGCTATCGTGCGCTTGGGCGGTTCAGGCGGGCCTCTGGCCTGCTGGAACTACGGATACTCACCACTAGGCAGGATGCCCCGTGGCCGCACAGCCGGGACGGGCTGTGATCCTTTCTGGCAGCCTCACCGTAGAAATCGTATGCCGGATGACGGAATGGCGATCATCTCTATCGGAGGGACGGGGTTCGCACCAAAAAGGGCGATATTCTCTGTTGGAGGGGCGTCGCCGTGGGTTTCGGCGACTTCAACGGGACGTCCGTTGTATACAACGCGCTGTCCGTTGAACGCAACTCGCCGTCTGTTGTATACAACGCGCTATCCGTTGAACGCAACACATCGTCCGTTGTATACAACGCGCCATCCGTTGAACGCAACGCATCGTCCGTTGTATACAACGCGCCTTCCGTTGAACGCAACGCTCCGTCCGTTGTATACAACGCGCCTTCCGTTGAACGCAACGCGCCGTCCGTTGTATACAACGCGCCATCCGTTGAGCGCAACGCATCGTCCGTTGTATACAACGCACTGTCCGTTGAACGCAACGCATCGTCCGTTGTATACAACGGTGCGTCCGTGAAAGACGCTGGACTTGACGTTTCTGCGGGGCCGCGCCAGAGTTCCGCCACTGCACTTTTTATGAAACGACATTTCTTTTACCCTAGACGCTCGGGGGAACAGGCGAGCTGGCTGCTCAATTTCGCGAACAAGCTGGGGAGTTACGCGGCGGCGCTCGGCGTGTCGGGGGCGGATGCGGCGGCGTGCATCGCGGATGCGC
>JAYUIF010000337.1:0-3153 GCA_043766295.1 Spartobacteria bacterium
CTTCAGTCGGCAAAACTTCCCGCAAATAGAGCGCATCATCGAACTCAGAAAATATGCGTCCCAGCGACGTGCGACGTCTTCTCCGTTTCACACGCATGACCGATTGAAGTCACTGGCTACTTTTGATCGCCATCGCAAAGACGCAGCGGCGTGACTTCGATGGAGCGAACGCCGTCGCCGACCCAGATGCCGCCCTCTTGCATGGTGACTTGCAGCTCCATGTTGCGCTGGGCCAGCGCGGAAAGTGCGCGGCTTTGCTCCGCAGGAATCTGCCACACGGTGAGATTTCGGATGCGGCTGAGTTTTGATTCGATGGCTTTCCACCAAACATTCGTGCTGGAACTGAAACTATAAACGCTGACGCGACCCACGCGTGATGCGGTGCGCAGCAGGCGTTTTTCGTCGGGCTGGCCGACTTCGATCCAATGTTCGATTTGACCGGTGAGGTCTCTTTGCCAAAGCGCGGGCTCGTCCACATCCCACATATCCTTGGCGAATTCGAGTGCGCCGTGGTCGTCGTTTGGCGGCACGTTCAGCGCGAAGGCGAGCAGGCGGATGATCATGCGCTCGTCCGTCTCGGAGGGATGGCGTGCGATGGTGAGCGGATAGTCGCCGTAGATGCCGCGATCTATGTCGGAGAGCTGGGCGACGGCCTTGTAGATGATTGCTTTGAGTGCCATGGATTTCGGGTGCGCGCAGGAGGCTTTGTCATCGGAAAGCGGGCGAAAAATTCACGCCCACAGTTTTTCCGGATATTCGCCGCGCGAAATCAGCGTGCGGATGCTGGCGACGACCCGCTCGCGATCCTCGCGATACGTCACGCCGAACCACGATGCGTTGGAGCGCAGCATCTGGCAGCGTTCGCGACCGTTCTCGACGAGAGCGCCAATCACACTCGGGATGTAACATTCGGATTTTTCCTCGCGACCATGCTTGGCGAGGAACTCGGAAAACTCACGGCGCAGATGAGGAAAGAGCGAGGGTTGGAATCCCCACATATTCATCGAGACGAGTTCATCGCCGGTCAGCTTTTGCAGCGCACCCTGCGCGTCGTTGTATTTCGCGCCGTTGCCGTCGGGTTCGATTTTCGTGATTTCGGTCACGGTTTTCAAATAACCATCGGTCGCCAACTGGCAGATGCCGCGCGCCACGCTTCCAAATTCCGACAAAGTATTGCGCAGAACAAAACCGACCATCGCGTAGTCGGCGCTGCCGGATTGCAGATGTTGCGCGAGCGTCCGATAGGAATCCGCGCCGTAGAAATCATCCGCGTTGATTGCCGCGAAAGGTTCTTGGATCGCTTCCTCCGCTGCGAGGATCGCGTGCGTGGTGCCCCAGGGTTTTGTGCGCCCCGGCGGGACGGTGAAACCGGCGGGGAGGTGATCCATTTCCTGAAAAACATATTCCACCGCGATGCGCTGATCGAATCGCGCGCCGACGATTTCCTTGAACGCAGCTTCGATGTCGCGGCGGATGACGAACACCAGTTTTCCAAAGCCCGCGCGCATCGCGTCGAAGACGGAGTAATCAATCATCGTCTCGCCCTCAGGCCCGACGGGATCCATCTGTTTTAATCCGCCGTAGCGACTGCCCATGCCAGCGGCGAGGACGAGGAGTGTAGGTTTTTTCATGCAGAGAAGCGACTAACCTCTCGCCCCACTTTTCAGCAAGTCAGCGCTTTATTTCTTTTGTGTTTCGATGGGAAACAACGTCGCCCCGTTGGCTGCGTGCTACGGCCAGACTCGTGTGAAATCTTTCCGCAACACCCAGCCTGCGCGGTCGCCGTCGGCGCGCACGTAGAGATAATCCCCGCGCCCGCTCTCCACGCGCGCCACTTCGCCTGCTGGCAATTTCACCAGCGTCTCGGCCTCGCGCGTTGGTGTCAGTCGCAGCGGCGTCTCGTCTTCGAGCACCACTCCGAGTTGAGCGCGCCGCGAGATGCCGAGGAGCGCGGGCAGCGTGAGCAGGAAAAACGCGAGCAACAGCGCGGCGATTCCTTGATGCCAGTCCGCACGCCGCCAGCCGAGCAGTCGCGGCCCCGTGAGCAACAGCACGCCGCCCCACAATGCGAGCGCCGCCGCCACGAGCCACGCCGTCGTGGGCAGCCACGTCGAGTATTGCTCATGCCAGCTTTGCGCGGGCGCTTCGAGGTGCGCTTTGCTGCGTGCAAATCGGAGGTTCGCCGCCGTGTTCACATTGAAAGGATCGAGCGCCCGCGCGCGTTCCCACGCGAGCACCGCGTAGCCGGGCCGGTTCACTTTCCATTCCGCGTTGCCGAGATTGTGCAGCGCCGACGCCGACACATTTCCATCTTCGCCGAGCCGGCGAAATTGATCCACCGCCTCCGCAAAATCACCCGACGTGTAAGCAGCGTTTCCCTTCGTAAAACGCACATCGCCCGTCTCCGCGTGGAGGCGCACGACCGAAAAAAGCAGCAGTGCAATGAACGTCCTCATGACTTTGTGCTCAGTTTTCCCACCGCGTGTTCCAGATCGGGCAGCAGCGTGGCGGGTTTTGGAATCGCGGGAGTCGCCGCCGTGTAAGTCGCCGCCTCCGCGTGGTCGAAAATCGCACGCGCAGCGAGGGTGGCGCGCTCATCGTCGCGCAACGCGTGCAGAACTTCTCCTCGCGTGAGGCTGCCCGCGCGGACTGAGTCCAGCGGTGCCGCCGCCTCGCAGAGCGCGCCCACTCCTGCGCGCAAAAACTCCTGCGCATTTCCGCGCCTCGCCGCCGCACGCGCCAGCGCCATTGCGCGTCGTGCGGCTTTGCGTGCGCGCTTGCGGATGATTAATTCCGGGTGTGCCGCGAGAAATTCCTGACGCTTCCGCCATGCCCACAAAAGCAGCAGCAGCGTAGGCGGCGCGGCTTGCAGCGCGAGGAACCACGGCTTCCAAAGCGCAGGGCTCGCGCTCGTCAGCCAGCGTCCCGGTTTTTCTTCCAGTCCCGTCATCACCGGTTCGCGTTCGCGAAGTGCTTCCTCCGTCGGAGCCACTGTTTCTTTCGGCGCAGACTCGACGACGGGAGCGGCGGTGGATGCCTTCACGACGATTGGAATCGGCGGCACCGTGATGTCCACAAACTCGCGTTTCACAGGATCAAAATAACTCATCGGCAGCGGCGGCGTCGCGCGCAGTCCCTCGCGGCGTGCGATGA
>JAYUIF010000338.1:0-3150 GCA_043766295.1 Spartobacteria bacterium
AAAATGGATTCGCATGAGCGAGCGCATCGCGCATGTGATGAAGGAAAAAAAGGGCCTGAATGCGAACGTGGATTTCTACTCCGCGACGGTCTATTATTCCCTCGGCATCCCCACGGATATGTTCACGCCCATCTTCGCCATCGCACGCACCGCAGGCTGGACGGGCCACGTCCTCGAACAACTCTCCGACAACCGCCTCTACCGCCCGCTGAGCGAATACACCGGCCCCGCAGTCGGCAAAAAAGTCGCCGCCATCGCGGACAGGAAGTAGCGTCCATTGGCGCGATGCTGGAATGTAGTCCCCGACTTCAGTCGGTCAAACCTCCCGCGTGCGGTGCAGGCAATGCTTCGCGAAAAGTTGCCGTCTTTGAACAACAACGCTCCCCCGGGTGCCACGCTGAGCCGGCTGAAGCCGTGAACTACTTTCGCTGCACCGTTACTCCGCGTCCTTTTTTCCACTGCCGCCGCGCTCGATTGCGCTCTTCACATCGGGCCTCGATAATTTCGCCAGCCGCGTGCGCACGATGTCCGCGCGCAACGTGTCGCGCTCCTCGGCCTGCAACTTCTGCTGCGTGCTCCTTTGCAAATGCGCGGGCTGCGTCTCGATGAAAAGCTCGTCCACAATCTGCCGGTTTTCGTCGGGAAAAAATCCGAGATCCACGCCGAGCTTGAGATAGCTCAGAAGATTCAGCGCCTCCTTGCTCGCCATGCTGTGCGCGTGGCGGAGGATTCCATAGGCGCGGCCCACGTTGTCGAGCAACGTCACCATCTTCTTTTGCAACAGCCCCATCCGCGCGTTTTCCTCGTGGTGGATGACCTGCTCGATGACCTTGTTCAGCCGCGCGATAATTTCCCCCTCCTCCTCACCGAGCGTGATCTGATTCGAGATTTGAAATAAATTTCCCAGCGCCTCCGTGCCTTCGCCGTAAAGACCGCGCACCGCGAGCCCCACTTTGTTCACCGCCTGGATCACCTGATTGATCTGCTCGCTAAGCACCAGCCCCGGCAAGTGCATCATCGCACTCGCGCGCATTCCCGTCCCCACATTCGTCGGGCACGCGGTGAGAAAACCGAGCTTCGCGTGAAACGCAAAATCCAGCTTGTCGCCCAACTCGGTGTCCACTTTATCAATCATCTTGAACGCGCTCTTTAATTGCAGCCCCGAGCGAATCGCCTGCATCCGCAAATGATCCTCCTCATTGATCATGATGGAGAGCGTCTGCTTTTTATTCATCACCACCGCCGAGCCGATTCCCTTCGCCGCGTGCTCGCGCGAAATGAGATGCCGCTCCACGAGCACCTGCTTTTCCAGCGCGCTTAAATCCTGCGAAAATACCGAGTGCGATTCCGCCATCTCCGGCAGCGCCTCCACAGCGGGCTTCGCACATTCCAAAACGCCGATGCGATCCGGCTTCTTTGCCCAGCCGGGAAAAGGAAAGTTGCGCAGATTGCGCGCGATCCGCACGCGACTGCTCACCACGATCTGGCTCTGCGGCCCGTCGCCCCGCAACCATTCGCCGGAGCTTGAGAGGATATTATGAATGGACATGAGCAGAAGATGCGAAGTGCGGACGAGAAGTGCAAGTGCCGCAGATTTCAAAACATCCCGTGAATACCGGGACGCGCTGGCTACTCGATACTCGCAGCAGCGAGACGCTCATCCAAATCGGCCTGCGCGAGCGCGTCGAACATCTCCTGCACGGAGCCCTCCATGAAGCGATCCAGATTGTAGAGCGTGAGTTCGATGCGGTGATCCGTCACCCGATTTTGTGGGAAGTTATAAGTGCGAATCTTTTCGGCGCGATCCCCGCTGCCGACCTGACTCTTGCGCGCAGCGGCGTGTTTCTCAGCCTCCTCGCGCTGCTTTTTTTCCAGCAAACGCGAGCGCAGCACCACCATCGCCTTCTCCTTGTTCTTCAACTGCGAGCGCCCATCCTGACAGCGCACAATCATCCCCGTCGGGATGTGTAAAATCTGCACAGCGGAGTCCGTCGTATTCACCCCCTGCCCTCCCGGCCCGCCGGAGCGGCACACGTCAATGCGCAAGTCCTCCGCCTTGAGTTCAAAGTCCACTTCCTCAGCTTCCGGCAGCACCGCCACCGTCGCCGCGCTTGTATGGATGCGCCCCTGCGCCTCGGTCGCCGGCACGCGCTGCACACGATGCACGCCGCTCTCGTAACGCAGCTTCCGAAAAACATTTTCGCCGCTCACTTTGAAAATAATTTCGCGATAACCGCCGAGCACGCTCGGGCTGCTCTCGATGTTTTCAATCGTGAGCCCCGCCGTCTCCGCGTAGCGCATATACATCCGATAAAGATCCGCCGCAAAGAGCGCCGCCTCATCGCCGCCAGTGCCCGCGCGGATTTCCATGATCGCATCGCGATCTTCGTTTGGATCGGGCGGCAGGAGCGTCACCAACATCTCACGCTCCAAAGAAATAGTGCGCTTTTCCAGCTCCGGCAATTCCGCCTGCGCCATCTCCGCCAGCTCGTCCGCGCCCTTCGCCATCTCACGGTTTTCAGACAGCTCGCGCGCCGTTTTTTCAAAAGCATCCCACGTCGCCAGCGTCTGCTTCAGCCGCGTGTTTTCGCGCAAAAGCTCCTGCGCACGCTTGGGGTTGTCGTAAAGATTCGGCTCGGAAATGGCCTTCTCGATCTCAACCAAGCGTTCGCGTTTTCTGGCGATGAGCGGTGAAAAATCCATGTGCAGGAAAGACGAAACGGTGGAAGCGCAACAGCACCTCCACCGTCTCAGAAATTAAAATACAGCGAGCTAAGCCTTGACCGGCTTCGTGGCGCGCAGCGTCGCTGTGCCGTAGCGCTTCGAGAATTTCTCGATGCGGCCTGCGGTATCCACAAACTTCTGCTCACCCGTGAAAAACGGATGGCAAGCGGCGCAGATGCCGATGCGTAGATCCTTGCGGGTGGAGCCAGTGTGGTAAACGGCCCCGCACGCGCAGGTGATGTTCGTCGGCTGGTAGTTAGGATGGATGTTCTCTCGCATGGGTCGAAGTGGGAAAAAGATAGCCCCGGTATGATGCGCCGGGTGGTCAAATTAAAGGCGAACCGCACCGCCCGCAAGCAGAAGTCCCAGCCGGCTCTTGCCAAGCGGCGAGCGGCGCTATACGATGCCGGCTCAGCTTTTTCTCTG
>JAYUIF010000339.1:0-3148 GCA_043766295.1 Spartobacteria bacterium
ACCGGCACCGTCTCCTTCGTCGCCCTCGTGGACAAAGGCGGCATCGTCATCACGCTCCTGCTTTCATTCTGGCTGCTGCACGAGCCCTTCACGCCGAAATTTGCCATCGGCGGCACGCTCATCCTCGTCGGCATCGGCGTCCTCGCGTGGAAAACGTGATGCATCACTGCGCTGAAAAACGCATCCGAGTGCGAAACGGTTCGCGTCCACTGGCAGCCGCGCAAAGCGGAGCTTGAGTCCCTCCGCCGCGCGCGACACTTTCACCGCCATGCCCACGCCCGGCATCCCACTCGCAGACGTTTTCGCAGCGGCAAACAGCCTGCGCTCGGCCGGCCTCATCGTGGACTACGCGCTCGGCGGCGCGCTGGCGGCGGTGCGTTACACCGAGCCATTCACCACCTACGATGCCGACGTGTTCTTCATCCCCGCCGATCCCGGTCTCTCCGCCGGCATCCCGGCCATCTACGCGCATCTCCAGAAACTCGGCCATGCCATCGACCGCGAACACATCATGATCCGCGGCTTCCCCGTCCAGTGGCTCGCCACCCACGGATTGACCGAGGAAGCCGTGCGCGAGGCACTCCCGATCGAGTTCGACGGAGTGGCGGGCCGGATTTTCCGGGCCGAACACCTCATCGCCATCGCCGCCAGCGTCGGGCGCACTAAAGACCGCGCCCGCATCGAGCAGATGCTCGAACAGGCCGACCTCGACCGCACCCTCCTCGATGCTATCCTCTCGCGCCACCACCTGAGCCTGCCCAAGCCATGACCGCCGACATGCGAAAAACCCTCGCCCGCCTCCCCTACGCCGAAAAACTCCGGCGCGTGGCGGAATTGATCGAGTTCTCGCGGCGCTTCAAAGCCGGGAAAGGGCCGAATAAAGCCGCCGGTTCTACGGCGCGATGAAGACCGGCATCGGCGTCCTCGCGTGGAAAACGTGATGCGCCACTGCGGTGTGAGGTGCGCTCGAACCCGAAGAACGCGCCGAACACGAAACGGATTCGCCAACACTCGCGTAGGTCTGTAATTTCCGCCGACTCCCATGCCCGAACTGGACTACATCACCGTCAAAGGTTTCAAGAGCATCGCCTCCATCGAAAAGCTGGTGCTCGGTTCGATCAATGTCGTCATCGGGCCGAATGGGTCGGGAAAGTCGAACTTCATCGGCGTTTTCGCGTTTCTCCACGCCATCAGAGAAGGGCGTTTGCAGGACTATGTGACGAAAGCTGGCGGTGCGGACAAAGTGCTGCATTTCGGATCAAAGACGACGCCAAAAATGCTCATCGAGATTTCGTTCCAAGAAGGAGTGAATCAATATCGGGTCAGCTTGGAGCCAACCGAGAATGATCAACTCCACCCGACGAACGAGTTAGTAAGCTTTTGGGATCGAACGTATCCCCGGCCTTACACAGACGGTTTGTTCACCAAGGGCTTGGAAGCTGGAATCAGCGACCCAAATTGCAAACGCATCGCAGGTTATGTGCGCGGGCATCTCGCCCAGTGGCGCCTTTACCATGTTCACGACACGAGCAGCAGTTCGCCGATGAAGAAAACGGCGGACGTAAACGACAACCGCTTTCTTCGCCCGGACGGCTCAAACCTCGCAGCCTTCCTCTACTACCTGCGGTTGAAACACGAGGAGTCTTACAGCCTCATTCGGCGAACGGTGCAGCGGGTAGCACCATTTTTTGACGACTTCAGTTTGGAGCCGCAGAAGCTTAGCCCGGACAAGATATTGATGGAGTGGAGGCACAAAGACTCGGATCAATATTTCAATGCTTCGTCGCTATCGGACGGCACACTGCGATTCATCGCGCTGGCGACACTTTTTCTCCAACCGGAGCAATATCGCCCCTCCGTCATTCTCGTTGATGAACCGGAACTGGGTTTGCACCCGATGGCTATCACCCTGCTGGCCTCACTCGTGCGAGCGGCGTCGGAAAAAACTCAGGTGATTGTTTCGACGCAATCACCACTGTTGCTCGATCACTTCGAGCCGGAGGAAGTGCTGGTCGCTGATCGGGTGGGCGGAAGCACGCAATTTACGCGACTGGACAAGGCCAAGCTGGAGGGCTGGCTGGAGGATTACAGCCTCGGCCAGCTCTGGGAGAAGAATGAGTTGGGAGGCAGACCCGTTCGCGGTTAGACGATGGCGAGATTACTCATTCATGTAGAGGGTGAAACGGAGGAGATGTTCGTCAACGAAGTGCTGGCCCCACATCTTTATTCCGCAGGCTGGGAAGTCGTGGCCGCGCGTATTGTGGGCAATGCTCGGCTGCGGGAACGACGTGGAGGGATCAAAGCGTGGAGCGTGGTGCGCGATGACATCATGCGCCATCTCAAGGAAGATCCCGGCTGTTTCGCCACGACGATGGTTGATTTCTACGCTCTGCCGCAAAGCGCCGGCAAAGCCTGGCCGGGTCGCGCCGCGGCGGCACAACTGCCAACCGCCCAAAAAGCTTCGCACGTCGAAGCACAACTCGACGCCGACTTGCAGCGGGCAATGGGGCCGGCATTCCTCGCGGCGCGCTTTATTCCATTCGTCATCATGCACGAATTTGAAGCGCTGCTTTTCAGCGATTGCGGAGCTTTCAGCCGAGGTGTTGGGCGGCCCGATCTGCATGAAGCACTGCAAGCCGTCCGCGATAGTTTTGCGACGCCGGAGGAAATCAACGACTCGCCACTAACAGCTCCGTCGAAGCGGGTGGAGGCGTTGATTCCAAGCTACCAGAAGCCCTTTCTTGGTACACTCGCGGCTCTGGAAGTCGGGCTGATGCGCATCCGCGAGGAATGTCCGCATTTTGGAGCGTGGCTCGCTCGGTTGGAACAAATCGTAACCTGAGAGGTTTCCTCCCCATCTCCAAAGCGACTCGGTGAGACGGAAAACGAAGCGGGATTTCTACACTCCCGCTCAGTGACATCTGCTCGACGCGACGGGTCCACCGCGCTTTGCTCGACGCATGAGCGATTCCACCCCACTCCAGGCCGAAGCCCAGCGCTTTCGCGACGATTTCCAAAACCTGCGCGCGGCGGTCGGCGCGGTCATCGTCGGGCAGCAGCGCGTGGTCGAGGGCGTGCTCACGGCGATCATCGCGGGCGGCAACGTGTTGCTCGAAGGCGTGCCGGGGCTGGGCAAGACGGAGTTGGT
>JAYUIF010000340.1:0-3146 GCA_043766295.1 Spartobacteria bacterium
GACCTCGATTACGGCGACCTGCGCATTATGCAGTATCACCCCGATGCCGGCTGGCTGAAGGCCCACGGCTACAGCGAGACGGTGGCGAAGTGCGTCCACATTCCCGAGGTGGAGGATTTTCTCTCGCCGTTTGAAAATCAACGGATGCCGTGGGTCGTGTTGCACGAACTGGCGCACGGGTATCACGATCAGGTGCTTGGTTTCGACGATGCGCGGGTGATAGCGGCGTGGAAAAAATTTCGCGACAGCGGGAAATACAAATCCGTGCTCACCAGCCCCGGCCCGATGCGCGAGCACTACGGGCTGACGAACGAGAAAGAGTTCTTCGCGGAGATGACGGAGAGCTACTTTGGCTCGAATGATTTTTACCCATTCGTCACCGGCGAATTGAAACAAGCGGAGCCGGAGATTTACGCGCTGATGGAAGAAATCTGGGGCCCGCTGCCGGGGCGAGCCAAGCACAAGGCGGCTGTGAAGTAAGGCGCGCAGCAGCATTCATCGGCGTAGTGGGAGCGGGTGCCGTTACAAGCAGGGAGTTGCTTACAGTTGCTCTCCGTCATCGTTCCACTAAACATCCGGCCACTGACCATGAATTCTAATAAACTGATTGCGTTCGCAACTCTTGCCACCTTCGCATTTACGGGCTGCAACAAAAATTCCGCCAACTCAACGAACGCGGACGGACTGACGAAAGTCCGCGTCGGCTACATCGGCATCACCTGCGAAGCGCCGATTTTCAGCGCGGTGGAAAATGGATTTTTCAAAGAGGAGGGCCTCGACGTGGAGTTGGTGAAATGCGAGTGGTCGAAATACAAGGACGTGCTCGCGCTCGGCGGATTCGACATCACGCATCACCTCATCATGTATTTTCTCAAGCCCATCGAGCAGGGCCTCGACGTGAAGATCAGCGCGGGCATTCATACGGGCTGCCTGCGCGTGCAGACGGGTGTGAACAGCTCCATTCAGTCGGTGAAAGATCTCCGAGGCAAACGCATCGGCGTGCCGGGAATGGGGACGCCGCCGTTCATCTTCGCCAATCGCGTTCTCGGCGCGAACGGCATTGACGCAATGAAGGAGATCGAGTGGCGCGTTTTTCCTGCGGGCGAATTGGGGCTCGCGTTGCAAAAAGGGGAGATTGACGCGATTGCGGATTCCGAACCCATCGGAAGTCTGCTGCTCGCCGAGAGCAAAGTGCGCAACGTTGCCGATCAGGCGAAGGACGCGCCATACAAAGACGAATACTGCTGCGCGGTGATCCTCAACGGAAAATATCTCGCCAATAATCCCAAGCAGGCCGCCGCCGCGACGCGCGCCTTGCTCAAAGGCGCCAAGTGGGTGCAGACCAATCCCCGCGCCGCTGCGCGTCTCTCGGTCGAGAAAAAGTATCTCGCTTCCAATCCCGAACTGAACACGACGGCCCTTGGTAATTTGAGCTATATCCCGAGCGTTTCCGGCGGTGAGAAGGCGGTCAGTTCCGCCGCCGCTGAAATGAAGACCGTTGGAATGCTCAGCCCGACTACCGATGTGGCCGCACTTGCCAAAAAAGCGTTCGTTCATCTCGATGGCGTCAGCGATGCGTGGCTGCAAACGTTGCAGGTCGAGAAGCTCGCGGATGGGCAGATTCCGTTTGATCAACCACAGCGGCTCGCCTTGGAACTGGCGACCATCGGCACGCCGTTTCTGATCGCGACGTGCTGCTCGCCAGCATCGAAGATTGCGAAATGAACGGCCCGCAAGAAGTCATGGAACCACCGCCCCGTTCCTCAACCGGGGATGCGTGCAGCGCGGCAAAAGGAGGCGCGGTGTTGAGCGGATCGAAAGCGCCGTTGCGAATTCTCCTCGCCGTCCCGGTCGCGGCGATGCTCGCGCTCGCGCTTCACTTTCTCGTCTCGAAACAAGAGCCGCAGATCGAGACGCAGTCTTACACAACTTTTCTCGGGATCGTTCTTGGCGCGGCAATCGTCGCTCTGGCAGCGCAGTCGTTCTGGCAGGGTCTTCGGCGATGGATGCGCAACATGTGCCCCATTCTCGCGGGGGCGATCGTGCTGCTTTGCGTGTGGGAAGTGATCACCTCGGGTTTTCGTTGGCTCCCGATGCCGTATTTTCCAAGTCCTGCGGGCGTGTTGCAGAGCCTCATCAATGATCACGCGCTGATCTTCGACAGCACATGGCACTCGCTCCTGCTTCTGTTCGGCGGCTACACGCTCGGCGTTGCGCTCGGCCTTGTCACGGGCGTCTGCATCGGCTGGTTTGAATTTGCGCGCTATTGGGGAATGCCGGTGCTCAAAGTCGTCGGCCCGATTCCCGCGACCGCATGGATTCCGCTGGCGATGGTCATCTCGCCCTCTGCGATTTACTCCGCCGTCGGGCTCATCGCACTCGCGGTCTGGTTTCCGGTGACAATGCTCACCGCGTCCGGAATTTCCAACACCCGCGCGTCGTATCTCGATGTCGCCCGCACGCTCGGTGCGGGGCGCGCATATCTCATTTTCCGCGTCGCGATTCCGGCAGCGATGCCGAATATTTTCATCGGTTTGTTCATGGGCTTGGGCGCTTCGTTTCTGACGCTCGTCGTGGCGGAGACAGTCGGCGTGAAATCCGGCCTCGGCTGGTATTTGCAGTGGGCGCAGGGGTGGGCCGAGTATGGAAAGGTCTATGCCGCGCTCGTTGTCATGGCTGCGTTCTTTTCCACGATCATGACCGTGCTCTTCAAAGTGCGTGACCGCGTGCTGGTCTGGCAAAAAGGAGTGATCAAATGGTAGCCACGCCCTCGCACGACATGACCACGGAAGGCGCATCGCTGCGGATCGCGGATGTCTGCAAGAGCTTCACGCCGACTGATGGTGTGACTGCTCCCACGCTCGCGCTCGATGGCGTATCGCTCTCCGTCGCCGCTGGGGAATTGATCTCCATCGTCGGCCCGAGCGGCTGTGGAAAATCCACGCTGCTTCGTCTCGTCGCCGGACTCGACCGTCCCGATTCGGGCGAACTTCACGTCGGCACCGAGCCGATCACCAACCCGTGCGCCGAGCGCGGCCTTGTCTTTCAAGACCCCAATCTTTTTCCGTGGCTCACCGTCCGTGGCAACATCCAGACCGGTCTTGTTGCGCGCGGTTTGCTCCACAAGAAGCGTCATGAGGTGGACG
>JAYUIF010000341.1:0-7488 GCA_043766295.1 Spartobacteria bacterium
CCGGTAGTGAAGTTCGGGCCGGTTCGCGCGATCTGAAAATCGGGCAACACCATGAGCATCAACGTATCCTTGGGTAGGGTGTAATTGATCGCACTAAAATAGGGGTTCATCTGTCCCTGCGAGCCAGGTTCCATAGCGGTATGGGTCATCACCATCGCCTTCCCCTCCACAGGCTCGGCGGATCGCGCTTGGACTGGAGAACAGATGGCGAGGGCGAAGGCCAATACACGGCTGGAAAAGTGGAGAAGGCTCGTCTGCCTCCGTCTATTGATGTTCATCACTGTTTTTCCCTTCTGCTTGGTTTGTTGGTTCGATTACTATTTTTTCAATGGCCTCCTAAAACGCGATGTTCATGGACACTGTGCCGAAGATTTGCGCTTCCTTTTGCCCGTAGAATTCCTCGGTTCGATAGACGAATGCGTAGGCGAGCTTGGTGTTTTTGTAGTTCACCGCCACGCCTGCGCTGAGGTCAGCGACGAACCATTTGCGATCCACCGATGCGCTGTTTCCGAAGGTGTTTCCATCGAGGAAAATGTTGTGCGCCACGGCGCGGCCATCGGCGCGTGCGAAGAGGTAAAGGCCGAGATCAAAGCGCGAGCGATCCGCTCCCTGCCGTCCGTCCACGGGCGTGGAGGTCGTCGCGGAAGGACCGATGGACGCTGTGCCGAAGTCATCGGGGAGATTGAGTCCGACGCGCAATTCGCCGCCGAGATTTGCGTAGGTAGAGACGTTGCCGAGCGTGATGCCGGCGTGTGGCAAGAACTCCCAATCGAGGCCCACGCGGCGTTCGTGTTTTGGCCAGCGCCACTCGCGCTCATAGGTCACCAGGACGCCGAGTTCATTGTGGAGCTGATTGTCCCATCCATTTGGATGACCGAGCCCGCGCGCATCGTGCACCAGACGCTGCGCTTCCTGCGCGTAGGACCATGAGCCGACGACGCCCACATTGAGCACGAGCGAATTGCGCACCTCCGCATTTTTCCACACCACGCCCAGACCCAAATACAGCCAGCCAGCGTAGGGGCGGTCGCCTTTCACCGGACCGAAAGACTCCGTGTCATCCGGCGTGTAAATATTTTGTCCGAGCGCGAAGACGAGGTTCTTTTGGTAGTCCTTTTCGTTGATGTAAGGCAGCAGATTGAACAGTGGCAGAAACGGGCTCGCGTAGGACGAATCGCTGTAGTTTGCGAGATCCCTGGAACTCCACGCGAGCTTCACGCCGCTCGTGTATTGGCGGTCGGTGCCGGCGAAGAGATCGTTCTCCATGTAGATGCTGAAAGTCCCGCCCGCCACCTTGTCATCGCTGCGGGCCGTGGGCAGGACTGTCAGCAAACTGGCTGCAAATAGAATGGCTGCATTCATCGTGTGGCCTTTCGGACGGCATGCTTCACCGTCTTCACAACGCTCTTTCCATTGTCGCCGACACTCTTGGCTGCGTGCCCGGCGTAGGAAAAAGTGCGCTTGAACAGCGTGCCGCACGCGATGAGCGCGCCGAGCAACAGCCCTCTCGATTGATGCAGCGGTTTCATGATGTAGCGATCCTTGAACGAAGCTGGAGCGCGACCTTTCAAGAGCATGCCAGCCAACAATCCAACGCCGCACGCGACGAGCGCGGTGGAGACAGGATGTTTGCGGGCGAATGCCGCACTTTCATGCACGGCACGCTGCGTCTGGTCTTGGACGGTGTCCCACGCATCCTTCGCGTGGGATTGCAGATTTTGTGCGACGCCCATCGCGCCAGTGCCAAGATCGGCGGCAGCATCGGTGAGTTTGTCTTTGAGTTCGGTGATGGTTTTCATGGTTTTATTTTCCTTTCTTGAATGGGACTGGCGGCGCGTTCTTCGCCTGTCGCTCGCTGCGATCCTCTCGCACGTCGCGGGACTGCTTGAAGTTTGCGTCGAGCTTTATGGTCTTCACGGCGGTTTCTTTTTGATTCACACCCAGCTTGTGAGAGATGCCTGCGGGCGCGATTGTCGGCGCACTCTTCGCTGTTTTTGTAGCTAATGGTTTCATGTGTTTTGTGTGGGTTGTTGGGTGCGGCTACTGCGGGGCGTCCTCCGGCTTGTCTCCATTCTTCTTCTTGGCTTTGCCTTTTTCCTTTGCGGGCTGAGTTGGTGCGACTTCGGGCGCTGCGGGCTTGCGTGGCTCTGGCCGATCCATCTTCGGGCGAGGTTCCGGTTTACTCGGAGCGATATGTTCGGGTTTGTGAGCGGGAGCCGCTTTCGGATGCTCGGCTGGTTGAACTGGCTGAATCTTTTCAACTTTTGCTGGCGGTTGTTTGTGTGGCGGCTTGACGTCTTCGCTCACTGGCATGGGCTCGGGAGCTTTCACTTTGGGTGGAGCATCCGCCTTCGCACGCGGGGTTGCTTTATCCTTGGACTTTAGTGGTTTGGCTGGCGGTTCAGCCAGTTCTTTCACAGGCGGTGAAAGTTGTTGATCACCCGGCTCTGGTTTCACTGGCTTCGCTCCCTTTTCCGGCTTGCCGGGGTTCGTCGGTTTTTCCGGTGCCACTGGCTTCTCCGGCAATCCTGGAGCGGCTTCTGGCTTGATGGGTGCAACTGGCTTCGGCGGTTTGTCGCCGTCTTTTACTTTATCGGGAGCGGGTGTTGGTGGCTCTGCAATTGAATCCGGCTTCTGCTGCGGTGGAAGCTCTGCCGTAGGCGCGGGCTCGCTCTTGATCTTGGTGCGTAATTTGGCAACAGCCGCTGGAGTGCCGGCATTTTTCCAGCCACGATCCACTTCGGGTTTATCCACCTTTGCCACGAGTTTGCGGGGAGCGGTCGCGGGCTTGGCGTCAAAAGTCGGCGCCATCACTTGGTATGAATCACCGCTCACTTTTGTCCTCAATTGCCCGGCACCCGCAGCGCTCGCCATGTCTTCACGACGCTCCAACTTTAAGCGACGAATCGGCTGCGCGCTTTGACGGGAGATCGCATCGTAGCTCGGCCCCTGATTATTCACGACGCTGTTCACGTAGGTGATGTTCGTGATGTTCGTCGTTTGATTGATGATGGTGATGTTCTCGCGCGGCTCGATGTAGTGCCTCCGCAAACGCTGCTCTCCAAAATCCCGCGCGAGGACGAAACGATAGTTCGCCGGGCCGATGTCGAAATCCACATCCACTCCAAAACCGAAGCCGGTGTCGTGAGAAAATCGTGCCTCCGGTGGAAGCGGCGCCCATCCGACATGCCGCTCACTGCGCCGCCACGAAACCCACGCTGGGCCCCATTCGGTGCCTGGGACCCAGACCCAGCCAACACGATCCACGCGGGCCCAGCGACCATAGTGATAAACCGCCCACGAGTAAGGCTCGTCGGAATCCCAAGTCCAACCGGCGTCCGTATAAAGCCAGCGTCCGTCGCTGTATGGCCGCCAGTCGCGATCCACATGGCGAGGCTGCCAGACGTAGCCGTAGTCACCGACCTCACGCCAGTCGCCGTAGGCATCGAGATTGTCGTGGAAAAAGTCCACTGAGACTTCGAGCGCGGCGACGGCGGGATAGATGGGCGCGCCGAGTAAAATCGCGGCGATAAGAGCGGAATATAATCTTTTCATAATCATTGGTATCTTGGGAGGGACGGTTGTTTGAAAAGGGTGAAAGCGAGCTGGCACTTGTGGCACCAGCCCGCCTCCATTCGGTGCACCGCTTAGTAGCGGCGTATCGTTTGCGTCTCCGTCGTCGCGCCTACGGTTGGGCGGCGGGTAGTGGTGGTTTCCTCGGTCGTCGTCGTGGTGCTGCTATGCATCGCGGGCGAGTGACTTTCCTCCACCGTCGTGCAGGCGGTGAATGGAAGGACAGCGAGGCTGCCGAGAAATAATAGAAGTGTTTTCATAGTTAGTTATTACTTGGTTGTTGTTGTTGTTTTCTTTTCTTCGGTTGTCGTAGCTGGGGGTGGATTGATGATGGTCGTATTATTTTCGACCTTCTTTTCCTCCTTTGCAGGCGGGCTCACGATGGTGGTGTTCTTTTCAACGACCCTCTCGGGCGGTGCCGTATTCATCCTAGAATCGCAGGCTGCGAGGAGGAATACTGAGGCTGCAAGAGCGATGTATGTTTTCATGGTTTGTATGTTGGGCGGGTGCCCTGACGGTTTTGTTCGATTATTGGGGCCTTATTTCACGGTGACTTTCCGAACGATAACTTTGGTGGCCATCATTTTGCCTTCGACGTTTGTGTAATAGACGGTCACCGGGAGGCCGGATTTCACCGTCTCGATGGAGACAGGCGCGCCGGTTTCATCCACGTAGGTGGTCGTCTTGCTGTAGCCGTAACTGATGGGTTCCGACGAAGCCTCCGAGCGGACGATGATCGTCTCCGGCCCGAGTTCGCTGATGGTTCCATCGTTCGTTGTGGTTTTCGTCGTGGTGGTGACTTTCTTGGTTTCTACCACCGGGCCTTCAGCGATGGGTTTCAGGACTGCTTTCCTGACGATGACTTTCGTCGCCACCATTCTGTCGCCGTCTTTTGTGTAATAGACGGTCACAGGCAGGCCGGACTTCACCGTCTCGACGGAAACGGGCGCTCCAGTTTCATCCACGTAGGTGGTAGTTTTGCTGTAGCTGTATCGCATCGGTTCCGGCGAAGTCTCCGTTCGGACGATGATCGTCTCCGGGCCGAATTCGCTGATAGTCCCGGCGGTTGTGGTTGTCGTCGTTTCATTCACGGCTGTCTGCGCGAAGGTGACGTTTGCGGTGGTCAGCATCAGCCCTAAAAGGACTGCGCTCGTTAGTGTGCGGTTAATTGTTTTCATATCAGTATTGTATCGTGCTAGCTTTTTGTTTGGCTGTATTTTGTGGTGTTATTTTGCGCGCACTCGGTGCGATTTCCTGCCTATAGAAAATTCTCGAATCCCAATGCCTCGTGCTCGACCTGCGCGATACCACGAATGAGTTTCGCCCCCTCAGCACTTTTCGTGTTTTCTATGGACTGAATCATATCGCAGCTTCTTGTTAATTAGCTGACAGCCACACGCTGGGAATCAGCATGCAGCAAAGCGCGTTTTGCTCCACAACTGCCGCCAAGTGAGGAAAGCAGTAACCCTGCAAGAAGGGCGAAAAACGACCAAATGGCAGCGCATGAGAGATTGGTTGCCGCGCGGTCAGCGGCTTTTCGGGCGTTTTGCTCAGCCACCGATTTCATGCGATCCAACTCTGCTTTAAGATTCTTGTAAGATGCTATCCAATCATCAACGGCCTTTGTGGCGTCCGCTTCGCTCATTTCGGCATAAACCACGAGGGCCTTTATCGCGGGCGTGCGGTTGTCCTGAAAGTTGATGTCATTGTCAGGCGCGAATAGTTTTGTCACAGCAAAGCCGATCTCGCGTTTTGCACGTGTGGCTGTCTTGGGCGTGGCAGTGGCCGGGGCGGACTGCACGGCTTCATCAATGAAGCTTCCAAGTTGAACCGCGCTGCGTTTGGCACCTTCCCTGGCCACTTCTCCGGCACCGGCGGCAACTGCCTTTCCGCCAATGCCGAGACCTTTGCCCAGGATATTCAGCGCACCGCCCAATACCATGCCGGTGCCCATGGAGAGCAAAAGCAGCGTGATGATGAGGGTGAGACTCCAGACGAGGATGCCATGCACGAATCCGCTGTGGAGCGAATGGGAAAATCGTCCCGCAACGAAACCTCCGAACCACAGAGCGATCAGCGCGCACGCGGTCCACACAATGGCGGCCCCTATGCTGAAATTCGCAACGGGATGGGAGTCCGTGATCGGCGTGAATGCCGCCAGTCCGCCGCCCACCCCGAGGGCGGTCAGCAGGATGTGGATTCCGATGGCGGCAACGGTGCCGCCAAAAATCGCACCCCAACAAAGCGAAGGAAACGATCGGCAGTGCGAAGGCGATGAATAGGTCTGGGAGGTCGCAGGAAACGATGGATCCGTGATCATATTTTCAAAAAGTGTAAGCTGGTCGGGTTGGCGCGACTTATTGCCCGAACATCTTTGCGATAATGAAGATCATGAGGGCTCCGAAGAGACCTCCGCCACCGAGCAGATAGACGAGCGAATAGCCTGCTGCAGCGAACATGGGTGCGATTAAGAGTGCGATCATAGTGAGAGATTGGGTTAGCTATCGGTTGTGAGTTGGTTTGCGACGCCCCCTGCGGCCAAGCCGTCCCGACCGCAGAGGTTGTCTTCGCTTGTTACAGGCGGGCGGAACTGAAGCCCGACTCGGCTGGGCGCGTTGAGAGATTGGCCGCCATGCTTTCTCCGACTGGTTTCTTCCTCTCGGGGATGGTCGCCTGACTCGTGGTGCAGATGTCCTCCGCACTTTCCGATTTGTAGACTTCTTTTGCGCGACTGATTTCTTCGCCGTCGTGCGCGTGGACCGCGACGAGATAGTTGCCCGTCTTGAGTTTTCCCTCGTATATCTTCGCTTCGAGTTCCGGGATGCCGAGGCCGATCAAGCCGCCGACGACTCCGCCGGTGGCAGCGCCCACGGCGGCACCGCTCAGTGCGGCCATGATCGGTCCCGCTGCAATGAGCGGACCGACTCCGGGAATGGCGAGTGCGCCGATCCCAGCGAGCAGGCCGATGACGCCGCCTGCGACTCCGCCAGTGGCGGCTCCGGTGACGGTGCCTTCCGGCGCTTTCGTGGCTTTGACGTGGCCGATGTCATGGCGTGAATCGGTTTCCGGCATGAGCACGGAAATTTCCGAATGAATGAATCCCGAACCAACCAAACGATCGATGATGCGTTCGGCTTGGATACGGGTTTTAGTGATGCAGATGACTGATGTTTTGGACATGATGTTTTGGATTATTGGTTGTGTGACTGAGTTTACTTTGCGGCTATGACTTCGAGTTGGTTGTCCACGGGAACTGTTCCAGCGGCAGCTTTCGCTAAGTCATTGATTTTTGTTTTTTCTTCGGCGGTGTTCACCGGCCCTCGGAGAGTGACCTTCCCGTCGGCGGTGATAATTTTGACGTTCTTGGCAGTCATGGTGAGGGACTTGTCCTTCATGACGGCTTTGCGAATCGCTTGGGTGAGCTTGCGATCTTCCGGTTTTCCGGATTGGTCGCCGGGCGTGAGCGTCTTGTTGTCGCGATCCCGCTCGTTTTTGCCGGTGTTGTCGGGGGCTTTAATCTTTTCGTCTGCGGCAAATGCCCACAATGGGAGAGCGAGGATGGCAGCGACAGTTAGTGTTTTTTGTTTCATATCAATATTGTATCGGACTAGCCTTTTGTTTGGCTGTATTCTGTGGTGTAATTTTGCGCGCTGGTGGTGCGATTTCCGTCCCATAGCAAATCCTCAAATCCGCAAAGGCTGGCGGCCATTTTCTTTAGCCCGAGTTCCAGTCGTGTTTTGACCGTGCCTAGTGGGATTCCCGTGTATGCCGCGATCTCGCGCTGGGTCATTTGTCCGTGATAGGCGAGCTCGATTGCGTGCCGTTGCGGCTCGGGCAAACTGGCCAGCGCGCGCTGCACATGAATGCTCCTCTCGTGCTGCGAGAGTTCTTCGTGGACATGCGTCCAGCCGCCGC
>JAYUIF010000342.1:0-7478 GCA_043766295.1 Spartobacteria bacterium
CGCCAAAGACCGCCGCCATGACCCACCACGCGTTCGTGCGGGAGACGAGATTTTCCACGACCTTGCGCCCGCCCTCGCTGGTGATGCGCGCTTTCAACACATAGCCGATGACGCTGGCGATGGTGAGGATGCCGAGCGTTCCGCCGAAGAGGTATTGTGTTTCGCGGTCGAGGTTCATTGTGGGCGGAGGGCGAGCATGGCGTCGCGGGCGCGGGTGAGAAATTGCGGTTTCGTTTCGCACTCGGCGAGCGCGAGCGGCGTGCCGAATCGCACGGAGCAAAGGATGGGCACGGGGAGAATCTCGCCCTTCGGCAAAACGCGGTTGAGGTTGTCTATGAAGACGGGAACGAACTCCACGTCGGGCCGCGCTTTCGCGAGGTGAAAAAGGCCGGGGCGAAATGCGTTCACCTCGCCGTCTGGATTGCGCGTGCCCTCGGGAAAAATGATGAGACTTTCGCCGCCCGCCAGCGCGGCGAGCATCGGCAGCAGGGGGTTGTTTGTTTTCGTGACTTGCTTGCGCTCGATGAGCACCGCGCGAAAAACACGCACCGCGAGAAACGCGCGAATCCCGCTGCTCCAATAATCCTGCGCGCCGACCGGACGCGTGATGCGTCGAAGCTCCGGCGGCAGCGCGGCCCACAGCAGCACGAGGTCGAGATTGCTCGTGTGGTTTGCAAAATAGACGCGCAATTTCGGCTCCGGCGCGCAGCCATGCCAGTGCGCGCGGGCACCGGTGAGCAAGCGTGCGAGACTCGCGATGATGCGGGCAATCATGGCGCTTTCCGATACATCCGCACGAGCCGCAGCACGGCGGTGATGGCCGTTCCGATCACCACGAGCCACAACGCTGCCGCGAGGAAATTCCAGCGGAGATGAAACAGCGCGCCCAACGCGCCGCCGACCAGCCCCGCAGTGAGAATCGCCATGCGCTGCGGCTTCGCGCACGGCCCGCCGAAATCCTGCCCCTGCCCGAGCGACGCGCCAAACGCGCGCAGATACGCCGTGAAAACCGCGAGCACCGCACAAGCCCAGCCGAGTTCCAGATGCCCGCTCGCGTAGCCCGCGCCGACGAAGAACAGCGTGTCCTCGATGCGATCCGGGACTTCATTAAAAATATCCCCGCCCTTCGCTTTCCTCCCGCCCTCGATGGCCACGATCCCATCAAGCAAATTACACATCAGCCGCCCCTGCACACAAACCGCCGCCCACAGCAGCCACGACCACCGCATCGGCCATCCATGCGCCGCTCCCCACTGCATATTGCAAGCGACCGCCGCGAGCCCGATGCCGAAGAGCGAGATTTGATTCGGAGTCACCCCGCGCGCCGTCAGTCGTTTCGCCAGCACATGCACCCAAGCATACGAGCGGGATTTGAGCGGACGGCGGTCTTTAGGTTCTTCCATGGAGAATTTTTGCGCCGTTGTGCCAGCAGCTACCGCGTCAGGTTGCTTACAAAGCCACGATGGACTCGATCACTTTTAGAAAAGCTGGGCGTTCTTTCGCGGCTTCCTCGTGTTCTCCATGCACGCAGGCGGCGAATACTTTTCCGCCAGCGGTAAAGATCACGACATCGGCTGTTCCGGGATCGTTGTCGTCGGCCTCTTCGCCTTTTCCTTTCAAGTGCTTGGCCTCGTTCCCGGCTACCTTGATGGTTTCGGTCGCTCCGACCACATACGAAATGAACTCGCTTTTGATCACCTCGCCCACGTTGGGGACGACATCGGCAACGGTCTTGGCGGTGGAAACACGCCAGACATAAATCCTCAGTTCCTTTGTCCGAATCGTGGTCTTGTCGCCTTTGGAAATGACTTCGGCTTCCTTCGGGATACTCAATTTCAGCGCGGGCTTTTCGCCTGCGAGGATTGTGATCTCTTTATCGTCGGCAAAGCCAGCGGTGGTGAGGAGTGCGAGGGCGAGAAGCGACAGTAGTGTTTTCATGCTTCACATCTAGCCGCTCTGCTCCGC
Organism: Spartobacteria bacterium; assembly: GCA_043766295.1. Lineage (GTDB taxonomy): Bacteria > Verrucomicrobiota > Verrucomicrobiia > Chthoniobacterales > Chthoniobacteraceae > SXWH01. Next base: position 1,966 of record JAYUIF010000342.1, read on the forward strand.
GAAAAGGAAGTCCAATTGCGGACTGCGACGGCGTCTGCCGTTTTCGATTTGCTCCCATTCAGCGGAAGATGCGGGTGGTGTCCCATTTTTAATTTGGAAGCCAGGAAGCCAGGAAAAGAAAGCCCCTGCGTTCCGTTCGCTGCCGCTTCCGAACTCCTTTCATGGCTTCATGGTTTCCAAATTGGACACGGCAGATTTTTTGGAGGCGTCCTATTTTGAATTTGGAAGGCAGGAAGCCAGGAAAAGAAAGCCACTGCGTCCCGTTCGCTGCCGCTTCCGAACTCCTTTCATGGCCTCCAAATTGAGCCACTACCAGGATGCGAGATGGGTTCTTGCCGGAGAGATGCGGGGGCCTCAGCGTTGTGGAAATGATCCATACAGCGAATCCGCGCATCACCTCCAATCCAAGACTATGAAAGCCCGAAAGACTGCGGAGAAAGTTGCTGTGAAATCGCGCACGTCGCGTGTGTTGGTGTTGGTGGATGAGTCGAACGTGATCAGCTCCGCGTGGGCATCGAAGCGCAGTATGGAGTGGCTGAAGTTGCGCGATTTTTTCTGCGACGAAAAGCGGGGGAGGGAGCTGATCGAGATGGTCGTGTATGTGGGGCTGCCGCCGGTGATGCCGGTGTGGCAAGTGGAGCGGGAGAAGAAGAGCAAGTTCGTGCATTGGCTGCGCACGAACGGATTTCTCGTGGTGACGAAGGACGGCTCGCCTGCCGAGGAGGGTCACTACAAATCGAACGTGGACGTGATGATGGCGATTGATGCGATGGAGCTTTCCGTCGCGATGCAGCCGGACGTGGTGATCCTCGTGACGGGCGATGCTGATTTTGCCTACCTCGCGCTGCAACTCAGGCGGAGCGGCATCCGCGTGGAGGTGGCATCCGTGTCTGCGAATCTCGGCAGCGGGCTGAAGTCGGCGGCGAATGAAGTGATCGATCTGGCTCCGCTGCTCGCGACGTTCGAGCCGATGACCGTCCGCGAGAAATAGTCCGGCTGGTGTAGCGATCCGTTACGGAACAAGACGCACCAGGATGTCGTCAGTATCATCGCCGGCGGGTGTGGCATCGAGGAGGGCTGGGAATGTGGTCGCGACGACTCCGTTGTTTGTGAGGCTCTTGATCGTCGCGGCTTCGATGGCGAAACGATGAGTCGTGGTCGCGATGGAGAGGGCGCTGCCGGGGCCGAATTTGAGCGCGCCGAGAGAACTGGCCGTCGTGAGCGGCCCGGCGGCGGATGCGGCGATGTCACCATCGTCGCCGAAGATTTTATTCACCGGATCCACTCCGGCGACGATGGAAGTGCGCGCGAGATTTCCTTTCACGATGACTCCGGCGATGGAGGCGGCTCGCTGATAAGTCTCGTTTCCATCGAGGGTGTAATCACCGCCGAGGAGCGCGCCTGCGAGCACAAGCGAATCTGTGAGCGCACCGCCGATGCTGACTGCGCCGATCCGGCTGCCCGCAACGAGGCTCGTATTGCTGACCGTTCCGGAGACCGTGACTTTTCCGAGCGTGGCGCGGGTGAGCGCGGCTTTCATTTCGTTAGCGGTCGCTGCGCTGAGGTTGAGATTTTGTCCGGCGAGGATCGCGCTGTTGGTGATGGATCCGTTGGCGGCGGTTTTGGCGGTCACGATCACGTCGCCGACAATTCCGCCCGCCGAGACTTTCAGCGCGGTGACTTGCGTGCTCGTGGCATTTCCATCGAAGGCCAGCGCACCGATTGCGCCCGTGGCGAGGAGTTCCACCGTGTCCGCGCCGCGCGCCGTCGAGCCAACCGCTTTTCCCCGAGTGACGCTCACGTGCGTCTTGCCGATGGAGGCTCCGCTGAAGTTCACGTTGTCGAGTCCGAGGCTTGCGCCGGTTTGGCCGGCCAGTTTGACGGTGATATTTCCGACCGAGCCGGTCGCGACGAAATCGCTATTGCGGATGCCCGTGAGGTTGACGCCCGCCGCCTTCGCAGACGCCGCCAGATTCACGCTGATATTTCCAATCGTTGCCGCGTGAATTTTCACACCCTGAATGCCGACTGTGCTGGCCGTGAGTTTCTTCAGCGCGATGTTGAAGCCCTTGAATCCAAGTGCTGTTTCAATCTCGTAATCCTCGACGATTCCCGCCGTGGCCGTGATGGTGCCGAGCTTGCCTGTGGTTGCCGTGATGTTGCGTTTGGTGGCATCGCCGACGGTATCGCCGGTTGTCGTTCCGAGGAATGAAAACGCGGTGATCGATCCGATGGACGGCGCACTGAGCGAACCCATGAAGTCGCCTTTGATTTTCAATTTCTTGAGCGGCCCGGATGCCACGACGCTGCCGGTGAAGTCGGTGTTCACGGTAAACAGGCCGATGCTGTTGAGATGCGTGTCGGTGAGGGTGATGGTGCCATCAAACGCGCCGCTCCGGAGTTTGACGGTGCCGATGGTGGCGGCGCTGATCGTGGCACCCGTGAGAAAGGCATCAGCGTTGAATGTTTTCACGTCGCCTTCGATCTCGCTGCCGCTGCCGCCCCACGCGCCGTTTGCGATATTCATTTTGCCGACATTGGCCTGCGTCAGTGCGCCGACTCCAAATTTATCAATCTCGATGACGGCCAGGAAATCGCCGTGGTTCACGGTGAAATCGCCGATGCTCTGCGTCGTGCGGAGGAAGCCGTTGAACGCCCATGATCTGATGGTCACATTGCCGAAGCCACCGCCGCCGATGCCCTGCACGCTGCCCTGCCCGGAGGCATCGGCATCGGTGCCGAGCACGCGGATATCCACGCCGGTTCCGAGAACGTCGCGGAGCGTGAGCGTGGGATGATTGTTGTAGGTGTCCGGCGTCGTCGTGTTGGCGGCGACATTGTAGGGCAGGTCTTCGCCGAGTTTGATCAACGTATTCGCAGCAACGTCGCCGAGTGTGAGAAAATTGAGCGCACCCGTGACGAGCAAATCCACGTCGGTATCGTTCGCTCCATCGCCCAGCGCCACTTCGCTCCCGAGCGTGATGCGCCCTATGCTCTGGTTGCCATCGGTGGTGAGGATTTTCTGCGCGACGGTCTTGCCGGTTCCGTTGCCGAAAGTGGCCACGCTGATCGTGAGCGCAGTCGTCCGATCCGTGCCGGAAAGATCGAGTCGCGCGAGATCGGAAAGGTCGCCGCCGCCACTGGCGAGGTTGAACGTCGCCGTGCCGGGGCCAGTGAGTTTCAGCGTGACGATGTCGCCGTTCGCATCGTGAAAAGTGCGTGGGTGCGCGGCGTCCACGATGTTCGTCGGCGCGAGTTGCAAGAAGGCGAAATCTACGGCACCCGGCCCGGAGACGAGGTGCTTGACGATACCGGGATCGAGGTCGAGCACGTCTATGAAACCGCCCGCGAAGAAGGTGTTGCCCGCTTTATCCACGAACACATCAACCCCGGCATTGAAATCAATTCCTGAGCCGGACTGCTGACTGGAGTCGAAGGCATCAAGCTTGATACCGGAGATAAATTCGAGCGTGGCAGCGTTGAAACGACTCACGAAAAGATTTTTGTTGGAAGCACCGGTCACTTGCGCGACGCCGGGGCCGGGATCGAGATCCGCAGTCTTGCTCATATCCCCAGCGACATAGAGCGAGCCTGCGCCGTCCAGATAAAGACGGGCGACTTCATCTTTTTGCACCCCGCCGAAGCCGACCGCATGGATAAACGTGCCGTCGCTCGCGAGCTTCATCAGGAACGCATCGCCATCCGAGCCCGTGCCATCGGGGTTTCCGCCGGACTCGACCAGCAAGGTCGTTCCCAGTCCGGGATTAAAGTCCACCGCACCGCGGAATCTTCCGCCGAGAAAAATTTCATCGGTGGCGCTGACGGCCACGGTATGACCTTTGTCATCCGCCGATCCGCCGAAGCCATTCCGCCAGATGCCGACACCATTGCCTGCCGCGAATCGCGTGACAAAAATATCGGCCGTGCTGCCCACGCTCGACAGCGGCTCGCCGGATCCGAAATCAATGCTACCGGAGAAAGAACCGGTGGCGATCACATCGCCGTTCGAGGTGAACGCGAGCCCGCCGCTACTTAATTTCATGACGGAAGAGACACCGCCCAATTGATGAACCCAGACAAATTGACCGGCTGAATCCAAGTCGAGGATGAACGCATCCGGAACGCCCGCTCCGCCTACAGGAGTGCGGCTCGCAACGCCGATGCCGGGATCGAAATCCACGGTGGTGGAAAACGTGCCGCCGATCACGATTTGCCCAGTGCTGCCGCGAACCGCGAGCATTTCGACGAAGTCATTCTGCCCAGCGCCGCCGATGGTTTTGGCCCAGACAAATGTTCCGGCGGAGTTGAGTTGCGCGATGAAGATGTCGCGGTGCTGGCTGCCCGGCGTGGGATCGGAGTTGTTGAGCGTGAGGCTTCCAGCCGAGGTGGGCGCAAACGTCGCCGTGCCTTCATACTCGCCGGCGATGATGACGTTGCCCGCATCATCAATGGCCATGTTGCCGCCGAAGTGGCTCGCGAGCGCATCGAAAGTGATGCTCATCTGCACCGAGCGCGCCCAGATGAGCTTGCCGCTCGGATCGGATTTGGTGACGAAGAAATTTCCGTCCGGGTCGGTGCTCGTGAGGTTCGTGACGCCGGGGCCGGGATCAAAATCAATCGTGCCGGTGAAGTGCCCCGCCATGTAGATATTTCCAAATCTGTCGGTGACAATTCCATCGGCACCGATGCGCTCGCCATTCGCTGCGCCGAGCACAAATCCCTGCGTCAGCGCGGGCGCCTGCAAATCCTGCGCGACGAGGTCGCCAGCGAAGTAGTGCGCGATGAAAAAATCCGTGCGGCCTTTGCTCACGAGCGGCGTCTTCCCCGGGCCGGAATTAATGTCGAAAGTTCCGACGAACCCGCCCGCCACATACAACCCGCCGAAAGCGTCCACAGCAAACCCGCCGCCAGCATTCGGGCCGCTGAAAACCAACCCGCTCTCTCTCACGCCATCGCTCTGGTCAATGCGCAGTGCGTCCATAAAAACGCCGTTTGTGGACAGCGTAACGGCGAAAATATCGCTCGGGCCGGAACTGGTCAGGTTAAAGATTCCGTCCCCGTTCGGATTGAAATCTACCGTGCTGGAAAAAGTGCCGCCGAGGTGCAGCGTGCCGTCCTTTGAGAGCAGGACTTCTCCGACCAAATCGAAACCTTCCGCGCCGAATTGCGCGATGCGAACGAAAGCGCCCGTAGCATCGAGGCTGAGGAGGAATCCATCGTCGTTTCCGGCGGAAGTCAAAGTCGCGATGCCGGCACCGGGATTGAAATCAACGGCACCCGAGAAACTTCCACCGACAAATATATTTCCTAGATCATCCACCGCGACGGACTCGTTGAACTCCGCCGGCCCGCCGCGCGATACCGCTTCCCCAAAAGTCCACGCGCCTGCCGCATCCAGCCGCGCGACCAGCAAGTCGCGTGTGCCCGTTGCGTTGAGCGTCGTCGGCACGGCGGTCGCAAATGTGGGCGAGCCGGTGAAGCCGATCGCGACGGTCGCGCGGCCCAGCGAGTCC
>JAYUIF010000343.1:0-3124 GCA_043766295.1 Spartobacteria bacterium
GGCCGCCAGCCGGTCGTCGAACAGCCGCCGCGCGGTGAAGTAGTTGATCAGCACCGCGAGCAGAAAAAACAGCACCTGCACCGCGGCGATGATCTTGTCGTAGGTGTAGACGAGTTCCTTCGTGCTCATCAGCCTGTCGTGGGTGAACCACGAAAAGATCTCGGCCGTTTTTTGCGCCTTGCGCAGCCATCCGTCCACCGTGTCCGCGGCGATGAAGGCCGCGGCGTTGATGTACGGATTGAGCGGCGCGTGGAAGATGTCCGGCTGCGTGTCTGCGGGAAACTTGCCCATGTTTTTCTCAAACAGCCACAGCGCCGCAGGCCGGATCATCTTTGTCGTGAAGCCATTCCCTCGCGAAATCTCCCGCGCGATCTGCGCCTGCTCTATCCCCTTTTCATGCGACAGCCCCTTGAATCCCGCGTCGCGGAAGAACCACAGGTTGATGTTGAAGATGATGGCCGAGACGATGACGGCAAACTTGACCTTTTTGACCCACCCCCCCTCCTCCAGTTTGTGTACCAGTTCCTGGACCTTAGTTTGGTTGATCATCTTTTGGGGTCTTTAGTTCGTTGATTTTACGGTGCAAAGTGCGCCGGCTGATTCCGAGCTTTTTTGCAGCCTGGGTGACGTTTCCACCGGTGTCTTCGAGGGCTTGGAGGATGAGCCGGTGCTCGGTATCGTGCAAATTGAAACGACTCCCCCGCAGTGGGATGTACTGCTCAGAAGCTGGGCCGCCGCCGCCTGCCGTCGCGCCCTCGCGGACGAATGCGGGCAGGTCGCGCAGCGTGATTTTCCCGGTCTTCGTCATCACCACGCCATGCTCGATGGCCGTCCGCAGTTCGCGCACATTCCCCGGCCAGTCGTAGCGCAGGATGGCCTGCATGGCATCCGCCGTGATCTCGGGCACGGCCTTCCCATTCTCCTCCGCAAAGGCTTTCAGAAATGCCGCGACGAGCAGCGGGATGTCCTCCTTGCGCTCGCGGAGCAGCGGCATGGTGATCGGCACCACGCTCAGGCGGAAAAAGAGGTCGTCGCGAAACTTCCCCTCGCTCACCAGCTTCTCGAGATTCCGGTTCGTCGCCGCGATCAGGCGCACATCCACCTTGATCGGCGTATTGCCGCCCACCCGCTCAAAGCTCCGCTCCTCGCCGAGCACCCGGAGCAGCTTCACCTGCGTGGCGGCGTCGATCTCGCCGATCTCATCGAGGAAAATACTCCCGCCATTCGCCTGCTCAAAGCGTCCGATGCGCCGCTCGACCGCCCCCGTGAAAGCCCCGCGCTCGTGCCCGAACAGTTCGCTTTCCAAAAGCTGCGGCGACAGCGCCGCGCAATGCACCGCGACGAACTTCGGCTTTGGCCGCCCGCTCAGCGCATGAATCGCCTGCGCCACCAGTTCCTTGCCCGTGCCGCTCCCGCCCTGGATCAGCACCGTCGCCCGCGTCGGCGCGACCTGGCGGACAGTGTCAAAAACCTCCTCCATCACCAGCGACTCGCCGATCAGCCGCTCAAGCCCGAATTTTTTCTCCACCACCTGCTTCAGCTCCACGACCTCCCTTTCCACCTTCCGGCTCCGCAGCGCCCGCTGGATCAGGATCTCCAGCCGGTCGATGTTCAGCGGCTTGGTCACAAAGTCATACGCGCCGTGCTTCATCGCCTCGACCGCCGCGTCCACGGAGCCGTACGCCGTCATCATGATCACGATCGGCGGATGCGGCAGCGCGAGCACCTTGTCCACCAGCGTCATCCCATCCTCGCCGCCCAGCCGCAGATCGGTCAGGACGAGGTCCACCGTCTCGCGCTCCAGCACGCCCAGCGCCCCGCCGATGTCCGCCGCGACATACACCTCGAAGCTGTCCTCCAGCGACGCGCGCAGCCCTTCGCGGGTGTGCTTTTCGTCGTCAACGATGAGGAGGGTGGGATTCACGGAAAATCGGGAGCCGGGACATGTAGCGGCCCGCCTTCACAGTGGCAAGCACGGCGAAAGCATGTATTCCCAATACCTATCGCCCGCCTCCGTGAGAGCCAAGTTTCCCCCAAAAAGAAAGCCAGCCCCGCCCAACGCAGCTCTGGCTTTATAAACCGCTCGCCGGAGTGCCCCGGCGGAACCCAACTCAAAGCACGGCCCCTTCAAATTCAACGCGCGCTTTGCGAGGCATCTCTCCCCTCTGCCAAAGCCGCCCCTCTCCTGCCAAGAGCGAGTTTCAAGAAGCGACCCCATTCCCCCACCGCCGCCAGCCGCGCCGTGCGCGCCGCCTGACTCTTCACCGACAGCGCATCGGCCGCCGCAGTCACCGCCTCCAGCGCAGACATCGGCGTCGGGAAGGCTTCATTCCCCGTCACGTCGGTGACGATGGATTGCGCCAGTTCGGCCTTCGCCGGGATCGTGACCTGGCCGAGGTTCAGTTTTACATCGGGCATACTATGACTTTTCTATTTATCGTTGTTACTTGTTTGTTCGAGCGAAGCCACATGGCCTCGCTTCGCAAACACCTCTACTCAAGCCCCATGCCACCCATCGCCTATCAAGTAACATCAAAGACACCACGCACACCTGCCGCTTGGCGTGGTGGCAGACTTTCCCTGTGTCAAAAGCACTGACCTCCCCCGCCGCGAAGCAAACCTTCCCGACAACGCCTCATTGCGAAGCCCTTAGCTTCGCAATGAGGAAAGAACGCTATTTTGCACATATGCACGGACTGACTCCTTCCCCTCTCTCCCAGGCGTGGCGTTCGGAGTCATTTTGATAGCAATGGATCTATCCCCAAGTCGTACTTTAGTTTAACGATAGGTTCACCAAAATTAAGCGCGCCATTTAACGTCCTAAAAAAAACAATGCGTTTGTCTTTAGGGTTTAGATCGGACGGATTCGCGGAAAAATAACCGATTGTACGAGTGGCACTCTTTCCGCCCGAAAATACATGTACTACGGCAACATGCGAGACACCATCCCTGCTCGGACCCTCTTCAGCAACCCCATCCTCTATTGCAAACAGTTCGGCAGGCACTTTGTCGAATTCACCTAACTGCTCAATCCTCTCCCACGTTGACTTTGCCCAAACAACGCCTGTTAATCCATTCCCAAGCCAGCAACGCAATACTAAAAATCTGCCGTCCTTCAGTTTTC
>JAYUIF010000344.1:0-3113 GCA_043766295.1 Spartobacteria bacterium
AATACATCCTCTCCGTCGTGAAAGATCGCGATGTGCGCATCGGCGCGTGCGCAGACACCGGCCACTGGGTGCGCTCGGGACTGAAGCCCGTGGACTGCATCAAAATCCTCAAGGGCCACATCGTGAGCAGCCACCTCAAAGATCTCCACGCACCGCTGCCGAGCGTCCACGACGTGCCCTTCGGCACCGGCGTGAGCGACGTGAAAGGCATCCTCGATGAATTCAAAACGCAAGGCTTCGACGGCCCCATCTCGGTGGAATACGAATTCAAGGAAAACAACAACCTCGACGACGTAAAGCTGTGCATTGATTTCGTCCGCAACTACGGCGCGAAAAAGTAATCGCCTTCCAAGAAAAAGGGCGGGCTTCCAAATCGGAGGCCCGCCCTTTTTTTCTGCCGTGAAAGTGTGTGCGACTAGCCGAGCACTTTGTTCCACTTGTCGAGGTTCGCCTTTTGCGCGGCGAAAAGATCGTCCGTGGAATCGAGCACTTCGATGGTCTTGATTTTGTCGCCCTGCCTGACGGCGTTCACCACGTCCTGGCCCTTCGTCACTTCGCCGAAGACAGCGTGCTTCCCATCAAGGTGCGGCGTGGGGCCGTGCGTGATGAAAAACTGGCTGCCGTTCGTAGCGGGGCCCGCGTTGGCCATCGAAAAAATGCCGGGCTTCGTGTGCTTGAGCGACCGATCAATCTCGTCCGCAAACTGGTAGCCAGGCCCGCCGGAACCAGTGCCCGTCGGGTCGCCGCCCTGAATCATAAAGTCGGAAATGACCCGGTGAAATTTGATGCCGTTGTAGTAACCGCGCTTGGCGAGGTTCAGGAAGCTGGCGCAAGTCATGGGCACTTTGCTCGAAAAGAGCGTGGCCTCGATGCTGCCTTTGTCGGTGTGAAGAATAATGCGGTTGTCAGTCATGGCCGCCGAAACTGCCGCCCCACCCCGCCCGTGGCAACATGGAAGTGCGAGCAGAGAGACTGCACCTACGGGAGATTTTTTTGAGTAAAGTCAGCGCGTTAGAAAAACTCCGGCCCGTAATCGCGTGCGCCGTGGATCACCCGCGCAATCTCCACACTATTCTCGATGGGGCGATAGAAGATGAGGTAGTTCCCGACTGGAAGAAAGCGGAGCGCCGGGGCAAGATCGTGGCGTGCCTGTCCAGCTTCCGGCTGCGTTGCTAGGATATTGAATCGCCGCTCAACTGCATCGAGCCAGTGGTCAGCAGCGCGCATATCGAAGGAGCCGATGTAGCACCAGATTTCGTCGAGGTCGGCCTGCGCCGCACGCGCGATGCGGTAAAGGTTCACGCTGCAAAATTCTTCCGCGCACTGAGCGTCTCGCGTCCCCGCGCCTTCACGCCGTCGAAGAACGAACGCAACTCCTCATCGTCCTTGCACTCGACGCACTCCCCGCGATCCAACTGATCGAGCCCCACTTGGATTTCCCGCACAAGCGCAGCGCGGCGCAACTCGCGAATGTCGTCGTCCCGTTCAATCCACTCCGCGAGCGCGAAACGGTCGTCTGGCGGGAGCTTGGCGGCTTCGGCTTTGAGTTCCTCAACGTTCATGGCGACAAAATACCGTGCTCCCTTGCAATGGCAAAGAGCAAAGTCGAAAATGGTTCAGACTTGTTCGGCAATTGCATCGCGCCAATTCGCACTCCACACTCCCCACCCGAAGACACCACAGCAAACCGCATGGAAGCAAACGTCAAAACTGTCCGCGAAATCCTGCACTCGGGAGATCAATTCCTCGTCCCATTTTTCCAGCGGCAGTATTCGTGGACGAAAAAGGAGTGGCACAATCTCTACAGGGATATAGTGGCGCTCATCGAAGGCGGCGACGAAGCAAAACACTTTCTCGGGCCACTTGTTTGCACGCCATTCCACCACGTTCCGGGCGATGGTCCACGTTACCAACTCATCGACGGTCAGCAGCGATTGACCACGCTCACACTCGCGCTTGCCGCGCTGCGCGACGTAGCACGGCTGAATGATCTCAATGATCTGGCCGAAGAGATTCACGAGGATTTTCTGATTCACAAGCGACGCCAAGACCTCGAACGATTCAAGGTCGTTCCTAGGATGGAAGACCGTCGCAACTACGAGTTGGTAATCGACGGAAAAGCGCCCGGTGTCGTAGCGGGAACTGGAATCATAGGCTGCCATTCATTTTTTAAGCGGGCGTGGAAAAATCCCGTTGCTGATGCCGGGGAGTCGATCGCGCGGCGGTTGCTCGTTGCGCTGACTGCGCGCTTGTCGTTGGTGGCGATCACGGTTGATGGCGAGAATCCATACGAGATTTTCGAGAGCCTGAATTGGAAGGGACAGCCGCTTGAGGAGGCCGACCTTATTCGCAATTTTTTGTTCATGCAGGTGCCACCTGCGGAGCAGGCACAGTTTCACGAATCGCGATGGAGACCCTACGAGAGCAGGTTCGAGGCAGTAGGCCGGTATGAAAAAGTTCCACCGACGCAGTTCTATCGGAACTACCTCATGCGTGCGGGTCGCTACTGCGCGAACAAAACAGCTTACGTAGAATTCAAACGGCAGAATCTTGAACGCGGACTGACGCCCGTTGAGCAGGTGACGGAACTACAGCGGTTCGCAACTTTCGAGCTTTGGCTCCAGCGCCCGGAATTGTGCGAGCGCCCATACCTCAGAGTGCGTTTGGCGGAGATTCAGCAACTCGACATCGCGACCTCTCACCCGTTTCTGCTCAATCTCCTCGACCGACACGATAAAGGATACCTGAACCGCGAAGAACTCGACGTTTGTCTCCGCGACCTCGCCAGCTTTGTCATCCGGCGCACGATCTGTGGCGAATCAACGCGGGGCTACGGTCGTTGGTTCCCCGAGGCAATTTCAGCAATCATCACCCGTCCAAGCGCAGATTTGCGGCGTTTCTGGCTGGAGAAAGGTTGGCCTGACGACGCTGCTTTCATCGCACGTCTGGCAGAGTTTCCGATTTACGTTCGCGAAAAAAAGAAGTGTCGGCATTTCCTTCAGCAATTGGAGTGTGAGCTGGGCCACCGAGAGGCGGTGAATCCAGACAACCTCAGCATTGAGCACGTCCTGCCTCAGACGGTTGAGGACGACGATGCAGGGCGCTCATGGAAA
>JAYUIF010000345.1:0-7425 GCA_043766295.1 Spartobacteria bacterium
CGAAGCCGAAGATGCGCTCCATCGCGGCTTTTTTCATGTGACCGCCTGCGTTGTCGCCCTCGCCCTTTTCCTCCCGCAAGGTGTGCTCGATTTTCCTCAACACCTCGACGAGATACGCGCCGGTGCCGCAGCACGGGTCGAGGACGAAGACGCGCGGATCGGCGAGGCCGTCGGCGATGCCCAATTCCTCGCGCAGCGCGGTGTCCACGCGGGCGACCATGTATTCCACAATCTCCGGCGGCGTATACCAGACGCCGAGTTGCTTGCGCAGTTCGGGATCGAAGGCTTCCAGGAACGGCTCGTAGAAATACTGGACGGCATGCGTTTCGACAAAGCGCTCATAGAAGGCGGCGCGGTCCACGCGGTTGAGCGCGGCGGCAGTCCAATCGAGCACTTCGACGAGGCCGAGCGGGCCGAGCTTGGTAGGCGTGGCGACTTGCTCGAAGAGGGCCTTGATCATCGGCACATGGAGCGTCCACGCGGCGGCCCTCCAGTCGAAGGCGTCCTTGCGCACGGGGTTTTCCTTGTGCCACAGCACCCACGCGGAGAAGACGCCGTAAAAGATCGTCTGCACGAGCGTGGAGCGGAAGAAGTGCCCGCCCTTTTCCGCCTCGAACTTCATGCCAAGCGCCTCCTCCAGCGCCGTGCGGATGGCGGTGAGCGCCGGGAGATCGCCAGCCTGCTCGACGCGGACGTGCGCATCCCGCGCATACGAAGCGAGGAAGAAAGCCACATCCTTGGGATTATTGAGCGGCGCGTTGTGCAGCATCACGCGCTTGAGGTATTCGGCAAGGCGTTCGCCCAGCGCATCCGCCGTCTTTCGCGGGTGCGCGGTGGCGAGCCAGAAGGAGTTTTCGTCCGGCGCGATTTGAAAGCCTTCAAGCTGGTGCGTCTTGCCGCCGATGCGTTTGAGCAGGAGAAATTCGCGGTAGTTGGTGAGCAACACCTGACCGTAATGCGCGAGGTATTTCTCCACCTGCGCGGATTCCGCGAAGACCGCGATTTCTTCGCCCACGGATTTCACCTCGATGACGCCGCGCGCGGGAATGAGTGCGCCAAAGATTTCATCCTCGTCGCGTTTCTTCAACTGATCGGGCGTGAACAACCCGCCATCAGGAATGCCCGCACCGCTGTTCTTGGGATGGATGATGCACTTGACCTTGGGCTTGAGCGATTGGCCGGCGAGGTTGAGGAGATTTTGGAGCACGCCATAGCCGGAGGTTTCCTTCGTCGCCCCACGGAGCGTGGCGATTTCCGCGAGATAGGTTTCGAGAGGACTGCTCATATTGCTGGCCGGAATTGCGCGAGGATGGTGTGGATGGTTTGTTTCATCGGAAGAACATGGAGAACAGACGCTGAGCGCGTGCGAAAAACCACGAAACCCCGGCGATGACAAGGCGCGTTTGCTGCACTGGGATCGGTGAAAAGTGAACGGTGAACGGAGTGGAACGCCATCGCCTGCCAATCACAGCCCGAAGGGACATTGCGACGGCAACGGGCAACTGACACGGTGATCTTAAACGGGCCCCTGCCGCTCCGCCCTTACACCGCCAGCAGCAACACCACTCCGGCGATGATGCGATACACGCCGAATCCCGTGAATGTGTGGCTCTTCACATAGCGCAGCAGCCACTTCACCGCGACGAATGAGGCGACAGCGGCCACGACGGACGCAAGCACGAGCACTGCCCAATCCTCATGCACCGAGCCTGCGGCAGGATGATGCAGCGCCTTGAAAATTTTCAGCCCGCTCGCGGCGAGCATCGTCGGGATACCGATGAGAAAAGAAAACTCCGTGGCCGCAGGACGAGCCGCACCAAGCACAAGCGCGAAAATGATCGTTGTGCCGGAGCGGGACGCGCCGGGGAACACTGCCGCGACTAGCTGCGCGATCCCCATCACAATGGCGACGTTCCATGAGATTTCATCCAGACCCTTTTTGCCCCGCAACAGCCGCTCGACGACAATGAAAAGCACGCCCCCGATGAGAAGTGCGAGAGCGACAGGCTTGATCTGTTCAGGCAGCTTGAAACCCTTTTTTTCCAGCACAAAACCACCCGCACATGTGATGAAAAATGCTACGAAGATTTTCTGAAGCAAAGACCGGCTCGCCGGTTCATGCCAGCGGCAGAGCATCTTCACCCGTGGCCAGAATAGCGGCAGCACCGCGAGCACGGCCCCGGCCTGAATGACCACATTGAAGAGATCGCTCTGACGCGGTAGCCACTGTTCGGTGATCAGCAAATGCCCCGTGGATGAAACCGGGATGAACTCCGTGATTCCCTCGACGAGGCCGAGGATGATTGCGATGAGCCAGATGGACATACTTCCGAAATGAAACGCGCAGGCGTGACTCGCTTAAACAGCCTTTTCTCCGCGCTCCTCGGTGCGAATCCGAATCGCATCCTCCACATTCAGCACGAAAATTTTCCCGTCTCCAATCTTCCCCGTCTTCGCCGATTTGATGATCGCATTCACCGCATCCGTCACGCGATCATCCGGCAGCACGAGTTCAAATTTCATCTTCGGCAGAAAATCCACCGTGTATTCCGAGCCACGGTAAATCTCCGTGTGACCCTTCTGTCGGCCAAAGCCTTTCACCTCCGTCACGGTCATGCCTTCAACGCCGATTTCAGCGAGTGCTTCCTTCACATCTTCGAGTTTGAACGGTTTGATGATGGCTTCGATTTTCTTCATTTCGGACATTGCTTAGTCGCGCCCGCGACAATGGCAAGCCCGCGCATTGCATTCGCGCCGTCCTTCGGTCACACAAGACTTCATGCACCTCGGCAGGCTCATCGCTTTCACGCTCGCACTCAGCGCGAGCGCATTCGCCGTCGAGAAAAAGAAACCCTCCAAAGCCGAGCACGCCGCCGCCGAGACGCACATCAAAGAAGAGCTGGGCGTGAATCAATTCACCGCCCCCAGCATCGAGACACTCCTCACCGCGCTCCGCGAATTGCACCCCGTCTCCTACGACGCCGTCGCGCGCGATCTCCCTACGCAAAACGCCCCCGACCGCGCACGCCTCGCGCTCAGCACCGGCGCCGTCATCGCCGATGGATTCCTCGCCGTCATCGCGGAAAAACAAAGCCGCATCGAGCCCATCGGACGCGTCCTTCTTCGGCAAGCCAAGGGCCTCGGCGTCGGCGAACACATCACGCGCCACAGCCGCAGCATCCTCGAAAAAGCAGGCGGCAAAGATTGGGAGGGCGTCCGCACCGAACTCATCGGCACGCAGCGCGACGTCGAGCAGGGAATGCTCGCGCTCAAGGACGAAGAAATCGCCCACCTCGTCTCCCTCGGCGGATGGTGGCGCGGCCTGGAAATCACAGCGGGCATCGTCGCCGAACACTACACCCCCGAGCGCGCCGCACTCCTCATCCAGCCCTCCGTCCTCGACTATTTCGCCGACCGAATCAGCACACTGAGCCCGACTTTCAAAAAGACAAAACTCTGGCTCACCCTCGACACCAACCTCCGCGAAGCCCGCCGCATCGTCGCCAAAGAAGACCGCAGCGCGCCAACGAAAGACGAGGTGTTAAAACTCCACACCCTCGCCAAAACCACCAACGACGCCCTCGCAACCACAGAAGAGTGAGCAACCGCGCACAGAACGAGCAAAAGTTTGGAAGCTGGGAGGATTTACCAGGCGGAGGACGCCGCTACCGTCGCCCCGTGCCGGGCAGGACTGGCTGGAGCGCGTGCTATTTCAAAGAAGTGGACACGACCGAAACGACGCTACGTTTCTGGCAGGAAATTTACGATGAAGCAGGACGACTCGCGGAAATTCATGAAAAATTTCCTGTGGATAACGGACACCAAAAAGTTTAGAAATACAACCATGCCAATCACCAAACAGACCGTTGCTGAAAAGCTCGCTGCGTATCTGCACCATGATCTGACTCTCGCGGAACTCGTGGACTGGGCCGAGACCGCGTTGATGGACGGCAAACTCGATGAGAACCACATTGAGTCACTCGCCGCCGTGCTCGCCCGCCTCGGCGTGGCGGATGTGCGCGCTTTTGGCCTCACGTGGGAGGACTGCGAAGACACGCTCCAACAACTCGGCTACGCCGCCCACGTGGAAGTGGCCGCCGCCTGATCTGAGCGCGCGGCTTTTTCGCAATAGGCTTGCTGGGGTAAATGATATTGCAAGGCGCACTGCGAACCTCCTCGCTGCACGAATCGAGAGTTGCCCAAAGAACCGAGGTGCTTAGAGTGTCGGCCATGAGCACGATCACCGCTATCATTGAGCCTGCTGAAGATGGCACTCTCCATCTGCCGGTGCCTGCGGCTTGGCAGAAATTATCCATCCGAGTGAAAGCGGAGTTGGAGCCTGTGATGCCATTGGCAAAGTCTGCATGTGCTGAGAGTCTAAAAGGCTTCGGCTGCCTGCGTGGAAAGATCTCGATGGCAGCGGATTTCGATGAGCCGCTGGCGGACTTCAAAGACTATGAGGCATGAGGCTCTTGATTGATACTCACGCGCTGATCTGGTTTTGCGAAGGTAACTCTTCCCTCAGCACTACGGCTCGGGCGGCGATGGAGGACGAATCGAATGAGCGGTTCATCAGTCATGCAGTTCCTTGGGAAATGGCGATCAAGCTCTCGCTCGGTAAACTGAACCTCCAAACAGACTATGACGTCATCTTTCCCGGCGTGCTGGATGCCAATGGTTTTCAATTACTGCCTGCGACTCTCACGCACTATCGCGCACTCGTGACTTTGCCCAAGCACCACGGCGATCCATTCGACCGCCTCACGATTTCGCAGGCGCAGACAGAGGGGCTGACGATCATTACGTGCGACGCACATTTCCCCGACTACGGCGTGCCTCTTCTGTGGTGAAATGATATTGCCGCAGCGCAGGTCACGCTCTGCGCTGTTGCACTTTCCACTTTCCACTTTTGCGATTCCGCTCAAGCCTCGCGCTCATGGACTGGACGAACTGGCAGCCGCGCGAACGCGCCAACTTGTGCTTCATCGTGAAGGACGGGCGCGTGCTGCTCATCCGCAAGAAGCGCGGGCTCGGCGCGGGGAAAATGAACGGCCCCGGCGGTAAACTCGAACCGGGCGAGACAGCGCATGATTCGGCGGTGCGCGAAGTGCGCGAGGAAATCGGCGTGACTCCGCTGCATGTCGAAGAACGCGGCGTGCTGCATTTTCAATTTACCGACGGCTACAGCCTGCATTGCGTCGTGTTTATCGCGCGGGATTTTACCGGCGAGTTGATCGAGACGGATGAGGCCACGCCGTTTTGGTTCCCCATCGAGTCCGTGCCATATCACGAAATGTGGGAGGATGACCGCCACTGGCTGCCGGAAGTGCTGGCGGGAAATTCGTTCAACGGATGGTTTGTTTTCGATGGTGAACTGATGCTGGAAAAGCGCGTCGAGATTTTCCACGCATCATGAAAGTGGTCGTCGCCGGAGTTGGTTTTGTCGGCCTAGCGACTGCGCGGCTTTTCCACGCAGCGGGCTGGGATGTGCTCGGCCTCACACATTCGGCGGAGTCTGCGGAGAGACTCGCGGGCGAGCCGTTCGCCGTCGTCGCGTGCGACATCGCGGTGCGTGAAAGCGTGGAGCAAATCTCCGCCGCGCCGGATGTGGTGATTCACTGCGCAAGCTCCAGTCGCGGCGGCGCAGATGCGTATCGCTCCGTGTATCTCGAAGGTGCGCGCAATCTCCTCGAAATGCTCGCGCCGAAGCGGCTCATCTTCACGAGCAGCACGAGCGTCTATGGACAAATTGACGGTGCGTGGGTGGATGAAACCAGCGCGACCGATCCATCGCGCGAAACGGGTCGCATCCTGCGCGAAACGGAGGATCTCGTGCTCGCGCATGGCGGCATCGTCGCGAGGTTGGCGGGCATCTACGGGCCGGGGCGCTCGGTGCTGCTGCGGAAGTTTTTCAGCGGCGAGGCGCTCATCGAGGGCGACGGTTCGCGCGTGATCAATCAAGTCCACCGCGACGACATCGCGAGCGCCCTGCTCTCGCTCGTGGAGCGCGGCGAGTCCGGCATCTACAACGTGTGCGACAACCGCCCCACGACGCAGCGCGAACTTTACGCGTGGCTCGCAAATCATTTCTCCCGTGCCCTGCCCCCAAGCGGCCCGATGATTCCGAATCGCAAGCGCGCATGGACCAGCAAACAAGTCAGCAACGCCAAGCTCCGGGCGCTCGGCTGGCAGCCGAAACACGCGACTTTTTTCGACGCACTCACCAACGAACCCGAGCTGGCGAACCTCGCCGGATACTCAACGCCATAGCCGCACCCATGCGCATCCTCATCACACTTCTCGCCTTCGCCCTCTCCGCCACCGCTGCGGAGAAACTCGAAAAGTGGATCTACAAATCCACGAATCTCCTCGTCGAAAAAAACGTGGATGAACTCGCCGCGCTCCTCGTGCGCGGCCACGCAGCGGGCTACACGCACATGCTGCTTGCTGATTCGAAATTCTCCCGCCTCGCCGACATGGATGCGCGCTATTTCAAAAACGTCGAGCGCGTGAAGCAACTCGCCGCGCAGAATCAAATCGAGATCGTCCCCGCGCTTTTTTCCATCGGCTACTCGAACGACATCCTCAGCCGCGACGAGAATCTTGTGGAAGCGTTGCCGGTAAAAAACGTGCCGCTCACGGTGAACAGCGGCATCGCAATCGTGGACGACTCTGCTGCGCCCACATTGCCGGGAGGAAATTTTGACGACCCGAAGAAATGGTCTTTCAAGGACCCGACGGTGGTTTTTGAAAACGGCACTGCGCGAATCACCGACGCCAAGACCAACTCGCGCATCGTCCGCAAACTCACGCTCCAGCCGTGGCGTCAGTATCATGTGAGCGTGTGGGTGAAGACGGAGAATTTTCGCGGAAAGCCGGAGATCAAAGTGCTCCCGCCCGACGGCAAACCTTCGCTGACGTGGGACAACCTCGGGGTGAAATCCACGCAGGATTGGAAGCAGCACCACATCGTTTTCAATTCGCAGGACAACACGACGGGCGACCTCTATTTCGGCGCGTGGGGCGGCGGGGCTGGCACCTTGCAATGGCGCGACGCGAAGCTGGAGGTGGTGGCTTTTCTCAATATGCCGCGCCGTCCGGGATGCCCGCTCTCCATCGCCACCGCCGATGGTAAAGCACTCGTCGAGGGCCGTGATTTCGAGCCGCTCAAAGACGCATCGCTCGGCATGAAACCGTATGCTGGTGAGTTCGACATCTGGCACCAGCCGCCGCCGCTCAAAACAAAATTGCCAGATGGAACGAAGCTGCTCGCGAGCTATTACCACGCTGCGACAATCTATGACGGGCAGGCGATGATTTGCCCGAGTGAACCCAAGACGATGGAGTTGCTGCGCGACCAGGCGCGGCGCATGACGAAGCTTTGGAGAGCGAAAGGCTACATGATGTCGCACGACGAAATCCGCG
>JAYUIF010000346.1:0-3109 GCA_043766295.1 Spartobacteria bacterium
GTTGTCGTCACCGACGATGAACTCGATGCGCTCACCGATTACCGGAAAAAGCACGTCGTCTTGACCGCTGACGAGCTGGCGTTCTTAACCGAGTATCGGAAGACGGAAGCCGCGCGGGTAGAGAAGGATAGACCCGCGACGGGATGGGCCTTGGTAAAGGAATGGCTGTGGGGTGCCGGGATTATTTTAGCGATTCCTGCGATTCTCGGGCTGATTGGTGCATGCAGTGGGCTGCATGAGCGCTGGCAGAACTGGAAATATCGACGGCAGCAACAGAGGGAGGAAGCTGAGTATCAAACGGCGCTTGAAGCCGCACAGCGCGAGGAAGAGGCCAACTGGACAAGTGCGACAGAGGAAGATCCGAAACAGATTAAGCGTGAAGGCGAGGAGGAAGGTGCCAACGGCTGACAGCTATACTCAGTCGCCGAAAGCATCCATGAACCAAGCCGCAACGCCTAACCGCTACGCCCGAGCCGCCTTTGTCATCGCTCGTTGCGTGGCTGCCGGGTTCGCGCTGTATGCCACTGCCAAGCACCCATACAACTTCTACGTTCTCGCGCGCTGGGTTGTTTTTCTCACATGCTGCTGCGGACTGTGGCTGAACCGCAGTCGCCTTTGGCGGTCGTTTGCGCCTGCTTATGCAATAGTTGGGCTCGTCTTCAATCCCCTTCTGCCGTTTCACTTCACACGCTCGACGTGGCACACGTTGGACATAGCCGCCGGGGCGGTATTATTGGCTTCGCTGGTGTTCGATCACGCCCGCCGCAATGAAGCCTAGCCGGATGCAATTGCGCGCCGCGTCGCTATGAACTGCAAACTCTATTGCCCGCACTGTGGTCAACATATCTCAGCCGACAGCGACGTTCTGGGCACGTCCGTCAATTGTCCTGTTTGCAGTAAAGAGTTTGTTGCACCCACCGGCATCGCCGTTATGCCACCGCAGGCGGATGCAACGGATGACCCCGGCAGCGAAACGGGGAACGATGATGTGGAGCCCACCAAGCGGTGGCGAAAGGTCGCCGAGCAAGGAGATGTGGAAGCTCAATGGAATCTTGGATCTTGTTACGAATGGGGCAAGGGCGTGGAGCAGGACTACGCGGAGGCTGTGAAGTGGTATCGCATGGCTGCCGAGCAAGGAGAAATCTTTGCTCAATTCAGACTCGGAGATTGTTACTTCTGCGGCAATGGTGTGGAGAAGAACTGCGAAGAAGCCCTAAAGTGGTATCGGAAGTCTGCTGAGCACGGCAATGCCTATGCCCAATGCGTTCTCGGTGTCTGCTACGCGAAGGGCGAACTCGTGGCCAAGGATTACACGGAGGCCGTGAAGTGGTTTCGCAAGGCTGCTATGCAAGGGCACACTGATGCTCAATACAATCTAGGAACCAGCTACCGAAAAGGCAAAGGGGTGCCACTCGACAATGTAAAAGCGTACGCGTGGTATAATCTGGCTGCCGAGTCGCAAAAAGCTGCGGCGCAGGCTCGTAATATATTGGAGGCGACTATGTCTCCACAGCAGGTCACCGAAGGCAAATACCACACTAGGGAATTGCGCATAATAATTGAGGCGCATCGCTTGCGTGAGACGGGAGAAGCAGACAGCGAAAAGACAGCACCGCTTACCATTGACCGCGCAATCGCAATCGTTGAGCACGCGGAGGACGAGTTTGCATCTGGCCAGCGTATCGAAGACGCGTTCACGCCATTTGCCGCAGGCGGTGCCTCCACGCGGCTAGAGGCTCGCAACGCATTTCATCTCGTGATTGCCGATTTCTACCGTGTGGCGTGTGCTCGCAGTTCAAGGGACTCCGGCGCTATGGAGGGGTTTAGGAAATACGCAGAGGCTGCGGCAAGCATAGCATTTCGCATTACGTCCGATCATTTGATAAAGCGGGCGAGCTCTGGGAAGCGAATGTCAGAACTCCTTTCGGAGAGTGGTTTTGGACACTTAGAAACAGTTAGCTCGTTTGCTGATTTCCTTAGGACACTGAACCCCGAAGCGACCGATTACTGGCCGACAGTCTATCAACGCTTGGGCCTCGACTACCCAAGTGAACCCGTTTGCCATCCAAGGGAAGAGACTGCGTCAATCGCTAAAAAGCCTTGGTGGCGCTTTTGGTAGTGGGAGTAGCTCTCACTCACGCCGCCTCCAGCGCCTCCGGGTGATGCTTCGCCACCGTCAGCAGGCGCAGGGCCGCGCCGCTCGGCTTGCGCGTGCCGTTTTCCCACGAGATCGCTGTTACCTTCGGCACGTTGAGCAGCGCGGCAAACTCCAGTTGCGTGCAGCCCAGCCGCGCCCGCAGCGCGCGGATTTCCTTCGCGGGCATGGCTTTGACGGGCGGCGGCATCTTCACGGTACGCTCGCGCGCGGGTTCGCGCCCGGCGGCGAAGCCTTCCACGCGGGCGAGCAGCGCCCCGGCGTCGAAGGTAATTTCGATTTTCTTGGTCTTGGTTTTCATCGGTTGTAACGGGCTTTGATGGTTTCGACTGCCGCCCGCAGCCGCACGAGCAGCGCGGGCGGAATGTCCGCCTGCTTCGCCTTGGTGTAGAGCATGAAGAACACGACGCGACGAGCCTCCGGCAGCCAGAGGTAAATCACGCGCGCTCCCGCACTCCGGCCCCGGCCCGGCAGCTTCATCCGCGCTTTGCGCAGGCCGCCGGAATGGCGGATCACTTCCCCGGATTCCGGGTGCGCGGCCAGCTCCGCCTCAAACTGCCGCAACGTCTCCTCATCGGCGACGCGCAACACTTCTTCGGTGAAAGCCTCCAACTCGACAAAACAGACAGTCATCGGGAAGGAGATTATACATGGTATAATCGCGGTCAACCCGCGATTCGCGATGCGTTTCCGGCCCGTTTCGTGGCGCGAGTCCGTCAAAGCAAGAATCGGTAACTCTCGCCATTGCTGCCAACAATGATGGGCGTGACGCCCGCAACCTCTCCCATCGGCACGGCGAGTCTCCATGCGGTTCTAAACTCTGCGCGGTGCCGCGCAAAGGCGTCGTCCGGCATCGCCACCACCGCAGAGTCCACCACCGGAATCGTGCGGATTCCGTCAGCATCGTTTTCGATGAGCAGTCGCCCGATGATCTTCGCCAGCTCGCAGCGGAGC
>JAYUIF010000347.1:0-7416 GCA_043766295.1 Spartobacteria bacterium
CCAACGCCGGTGGACATCCTGATCGCCAAGCTGCATCGGCTGGAAGAAAAGGATCTGCGTGCATTTCGCCTTGTGATCGAACGCACTGGGCACCCGACCGAGGATGAGTTGAGGGAGGAACTTCAGGCGGCGGTGGATTTGTTCCGGCCAAATTTCGACGAGAGTGTGCCGAGCGACATCACCGCGAATACACGCATCCTCTGGCGCGAACTTTGGGGCAAGGAAATGGACGTGCGAAAAGAAATCATCGCGCCTGCGCTTGCCCGCATCCGCGAAGGCTACGGGCCTGATCTTGCGCGCGTGGACTACAAAGCGGAACTCCGCCGAATCGCTGATTTATGAGACCCACAAAATTTCACTCCACAGACGAACTCGCCGCGCTCTGCGAGCAGCTCGGCGCGCAGGGGCGGCGGCTGGTTTTTACGAACGGTTGTTTTGATCTGCTGCACGTCGGCCATGTGCGCTATCTCCAGCAGGCGCGTGCGCTCGGCGATGCGTTGGTCGTGGCGGTGAATGGCGATGCGAGTGTCCGCGCATTGAAAGGGCCGACGCGCCCGGTGAATGGCGAGGCCGACCGCGCCGAGGTGCTCGCTGCGTTGGCGTGCGTGGATTTCGTGACGGTCTTTCACGGCGAGCGCGTGACGGATTTAGTGCGCGCCATCCGCCCGCACATTTACGCGAAAGGCGGCGACTACACGGTGGATTCGCTCGATGCCGGTGAGCGCGGCGCTTTGAACGAAGTGGGCGCGGAAATCCGCATCCTGCCGCTCGTGCCGGGGAAAAGCACGACCAGCACTCTCGCCAAATGCCTAGGCTGAAACTCGGTATTCTCGGCTCGGGCAAAGGCTCGAATTTCCGCGCCATCGCCGACGCCATCGCACGCGGCGAACTCGACGCGGAGGTGCGCATCGTCATCAGCGATGTGGAGGACGCAGGCATCCTCACGCTGGCTCGCGAGCGCGGTTGTCGTGCGGAGTTTCTCGCGCCGGGACGTTTCAAAACGAAACTCGAACCGGAAGCAGAGGAGCGGCTCGTGAGTTTGCTCAAGGATGCAGGCGTCGAGTGGCTCGTGCTCGCTGGCTATATGCGGATGATTAAAACGCCGCTGCTCGATGTTTTCCCCCGCCGCATTATTAACATCCACCCTTCGCTGCTGCCCGCATTCCCCGGCCTCGCAGCGTGGGAGCAAGCCGTGGAGACGAAGGCGACGAAGAGCGGCTGCACGGTTCACTTCGTAGATGCAGGGATGGACACCGGCGAAATCCTCGCGCAAGCGGAAGTCCCCGTGCGCGCCGATGACACGTCAGCCTCGCTCCATGCGCGCATTCAAATCGAAGAGCACCGCCTTTACCCCGCCGTGCTCCGCCGCATCGCAGTAGGCGAGATCGCACTACCCTCCGCGACGGGCGTGTGCTAGCGTCTGACCGTGAATACGCCAAAACCCATGCGCATCGTAGGCCGCCGCAAGCCGATGGCTACCGGCCTTGAAGCTACGAATGGCATGCTGAAGCTCGTCATCGCACTACGCGGCGACAAGCCATATATGCCACACGGTGTGTATCGTTTTCACACTCATGAGGAGGCAGACGCATGGACACTGAAAATGCTTACGCGGCCGAATCGCGCCCCCCAACGCTAGAGGACTTGCTGAAGATTTGCCGTGCGTTGAATGAGCGCGACGCTCGCTATCTCGTGATTGGAGGGTTTGCTGTGATCGAGCACGGTTTTCCTCGTGCGACGATGGATATTGATTTCCTGCTGGAGTCTTCGTTGGAAAACCAAGCCAAAGTGAAGGCGGCGCTCACTGTATTGCCGGAACAGGCGATCATCGAACTCGGTGACGATGACATCCGCAACTATGTAGTCGTGCGTGTGGTGGATGAGATCACCGTGGATTTGATGCTCGCGGCCTGTGGCATCCCGTATGAGGAAGCGAGCCAGCAGACCATTGTTCATACGATTCAAGGTGTGCCCATTCCGTTTGCATCGGCAGAGATGCTCCTGCGGATGAAGCAGACTTTCCGTGAAAAGGACGCGGCGGATCGCGCATTTCTCGAAGCGAAAATACGTGGCGAGGATGTTTCGCACTGGACGGGCGATTAAAGGAAACTCGCCGATTGCAAATCGCGACGCGCGTGATTTTCTCCGCGCCCACTCATGGCTGGCTTTCGTTTATTTGATCTCAATCCCGAGCAGGAGCTGGCCGTGCGGACGACCGAAGGGCCGCTGTTGATCCTCGCGGGCGCAGGCAGCGGGAAGACCCGCGTGATCATCGCGCGCACTGCTTACATGCTCTCGCAGGGGATCGCGCCGGAGCATATTTTGGCGGTGACTTTCACCAACAAAGCAGCGGCGGAAATGCGCGAGCGCCTTGCGGGAATGGTCGCGGAGGAAGTGGCGAAAAAGGTGACGATGTCCACGTTTCACGCGCTCTGTGTGCGCATTCTGCGGCAGGATATTCAGGCGCTCGGCTACAAAAAGAATTTCTCCATCTACGACGAAGGCGACCAGATGGGGCTGATCAAAAAGATCATCACCCGCGTCTCCGCCCGCGATGAGAAGCTCGACCCGCACGTCGCCAAGAATTCGATCAGCAAGGCAAAGAACGCAGGTTGGGCTGCGCCGGAGGATGACAAGACGCTGCTCGGCGCGGTCTTCGCGCGCTACAACGCGGATTTGAAAACGCTGAACGCGGTGGATTTCGACGATCTGCTTTTGCTCACGGTGAAACTTTTTAACGAGCACGGCGATGTGCGCGAGCGATGGCAGCAGCGCTTTCGCTATCTCATGGTGGATGAGTTTCAGGACACGAACCGCCTCCAGCTCGACCTCGTCGCTCTGCTCGCTGGATCGCGCGAAGGGAACGCGCGCCCAAACGTCGCGGTCGTGGGCGACGACGACCAATCCATCTACGGCTGGCGCGGCGCGGAGGTGACGAACATCCTCGAATTTGAAGCGCACTTTCCGAATCCCACCATCATCAAGCTGGAGCAGAATTATCGTTCGACGAACTTCATCCTCGGCACCGCGAACTCGCTCATCAAAAACAACCCGCGCCGCCGTCCGAAGAAACTGTGGAGCGCGCAGGAAGGCGGAGAAAAAGTGCGCATCATCGCGATGCCGGATGACCGCCAGGAGGCGCAGTTCATCACCGAGGAAATCAATGCGCGCAAGACGGCGGAGGGGAAAAAGTGGGAGGACTTCGCCGTGCTCTTTCGCATGAATGCGCAGTCGCGATTGGTGGAGGAAAACTTCCGCCATCTGCGCGTGCCGTATCGCATCATCGGCGGTAAAAGTTTCTTCGACCGACGCGAGGTGAAAGACGTTCTCGCCTACGCATCGTGCCTGCTGAATGTGGACGACGACGTCGCCCTGCTGCGCGTCATCAACACGCCTGCACGCGGCATTTCCGACACAACTGTGGAGAAGGCGACCGAGTGGAGCATCCACGCGAAGTGCTCCGTTTTTCTCGCGCTACGCAGTGAAGACTTTCTCGCCACGCTCACCACGCGCACCAGCACGGCGATTGAGAAATTTGCCACGTTTCTCGACGACTTTGAAACCAAGCTGCACGAGCCGCTCACGAATCAACCCGCCGTGCTGCGGATGCTCGTGAAGGAAAGTGGCTACCTCGCCGACCTCCAGCGCACTTGCAAAACGCCCGAGGAGTGGCTCGATCGCGAACGCAGCGTGAATGATTTACTCACGAGCTTCGAGCTATTCGAGGGACGCAGCGAAAAGGGCCTGCAAGGTTTTCTTGATGAAATGATGCTCCGCCAGGAACGCGAGGAAGACAAAGAGGAGGACACCGCCGGCGTCACGCTCATCACGCTGCACGCAAGCAAGGGCCTTGAGTTTCCGCACGTCTATCTCATGGGCGTCGAGGAAGGCGTGCTCCCGCACGACCGCTCAAAAGTCGAGGGCACCGTGGACGAAGAGCGCCGCCTGCTCTACGTCGGCATCACCCGCGCCCGCGAGACGCTCGCGCTGACGTGGTGCCGCCAGCGCATCAAATACGGCACACCGATGCCCGGCATCGCGAGCAGCTTTCTGCGCGAACTGGATCCCGATTTAGTAGAGCACAAAGACGTCGGCCAAATCCTCAACGCCCCCGTCACCGAAGAAAAAGCCACCGCCAAATTCGACGCGATTTTCGAGATGCTGGGGAAGCTGTAGCGGCTTCCTCCTCGACTGATCTTTCCTCGAAAATGAAGACAGCAAAAGAGGGTTAATTGATGTTGAGGGAGAGTTCAGAGTTTAGCGGATACGAAGGCCGCCAGCGTGGTCTTCCGGCTTGATGAGATGGGAACCTTGGATGGCCTTCATGGATTTCCGAGAAGTCGCGAGACGCAGTCTCCGCAAAATTCAGACCCTGAGCGAGCCACGGAAACCCCGCACGCCATAGTAAGACTGCGCACCGTTGTGCCCGACAAAGACGCGGCCGTAGCGGCGATCACCATACAGCGCGCCGCCGAGTTTTCGGATGTCTGCCGGTGTTGCAATCCAGCTCGACGTCTTCGTATCGAACTCTCCCAGCTTTTGCAGATCGCCATATTGTTCCTCCGTCAAAAGCTCAATGCCCATGGTCGCGGCCATATCCATGGCGGAGGTTTTCGGGCGATGTTCCTTCCGCGATTCCAGCCCTTCGCGGTCGTAGCAAACACTGGTGCGGCCCTTAGGAGTTTCCGCTGAGCAATCAAAGAAAATGGTCTCGCCCGTCTTTTTATCCTGACCCACCACGTCCGGTTCACCGCCGGTGCGTTCCATTTCAGAGAGCGACCAAAGCTTGTCCGGCTTGGCCTCCAGCCGCCCCTGCACCTTGGCCCAAACCAGTCCTTCATGTCGGCTCATGTTTTTCTCAAAGCGTTCTTTCAACACGCAGAGCAGTTCCTCCCGTTGTTTGGCGGACAATCCCTTTTGTTGGCTCTTGATATTGTTCATTGTTTGGAGCGATGAAGGAATCGTCGCTCAAATTTCGCACACAGCTCAAGCAGCAAATGGCGCGTGAGTGAGGGCATCGGCAACCGCCACAGCCGCGAGTGATCCTTGATGCCCGCGCGGATCAACCCTCCAGCTTCGTCCGCAGCACGAAGTGCCCGTAATCCACCACGCCATCCCCCGGCGACGGCACGAACTGCGGCGGGATCGAATAAAGCCGCCCGCGCCCCGTCACCACCGCCCCGGCCTTGCGCAGCCATACGAGATGCTTGGAAATCAGCGTCGGCGGCTTGCGCAGCGCCCGAGCGATCTCGATCACCATCCGCGGCTCCCCCGAACTCAGCTCCCGCACAATCGCCCAACGCAACGGATCACCGACCGCCTTCACCAGCGGACCGACGAGAAGCGTGGGAACAGCCACCGCACCGTGCGTGGCACTCGGAGGATCAGGCGGAATAGTCATGCGCCACGCATAAACGAGCACTCACAGGAACGCAATCGTATTTTACAAGATGGAAGTGGATTCTTACAGGATGGAAATCGCCCTTCATAAGAAGGTAATAGATGCACGAAAGATTGAAATAGACATTTAGATGAACGCAATCGAGGCACAAGAGACAGAAATCGCATAACACAAGAACGTAATCGCATCAAACAAGATGAAAACCGCCGCTCACAAGAACGCTATTTCCTCACAAAATCAGGAAATCACCCCGCCAAGCAAAGAAATCGAGCCAGCACAGAGAGAAGATCAAACCAAACGGGTGGTTGATGTGGGCGCGGGTCATGCGTTCGCGGAGGCCGCCTTTTTGGACGAAGTCCTTTTCCAGACGACGAAGCAACTGATCGAGGAGGTAGTTGGCCTGGTGGATGAGGCAGATGGCGATGTTGGCGAGCACGGCGGGTGGACGCGTCTCCATAAAAGGGCGATAGGACTCATAGGTCTCATCGGACTGAGAGCCGAGTTTGCGGACGTAGAGGGCTTCCCGGGAGTTTTTCGTCCACTGAGAAAAATCGCGCGTGCGGAGGAAGTCTTGGTAGTCGAGTAGCAGTTCTTCGAGGCTGGCGCGGGCGACGTTGATGAGCTTGATCTCGGTTTCGGTGGAGGTGACTGAAGCCTTGCTGCCTTCGGCGATGTTTTGTTTCCCCGAGCGCGCAGCCTGGACCATCTGGTCGCGGGTGCGGTCGCCGCGCGCGAGGAACTTTTCGCAGAAGCGGAAAGTGAAATCGTAGATGACCTCGGATTTCCTGTAGGCGTGGAGTGCGCGGTAGTTGCCGGTCTTTTGGAGGAAGTGCTCTGGGGATTCGGGCATGGGATAGGTCTTATTGGACGAATTGGGCCTATGCCTTCGCGTAAACCTCCGCGCCCTTTTTCACGAACTCCTTCGACTTTTCCTCCATGCCTCTTCCTCGGAGATTGCCTGTTCGGCGGCGTATTTGCGGACGTCTTCGGTGATCTTCATTGGTTGCGGCGGAGTGTTTCCAATTCTTGTTTCAGCGGCAACCAATAATCTCGGTCACGCTGGCGCTCGGCGTTCTCTTCCGCCGCCAGAGCTTGAGCCAGCTTTTCGGTGTCCGCCGAAATCGCGTGTGCGAGCAGTGGGCGCGAGGCGGCGAGTCGTCGTGCGGCAGCAGGCGCTTCGCGGGCGACTTCGATGAGAAGTTCTGCGGTGCGGAGTTCCGTGAGCCAAAAGCGAATCCGCGCCGAAGTGGTGGCTTTTTGGTTTTGAAAATAATGGGCCTCC
The DNA here is from genome assembly GCA_043766295.1 of Spartobacteria bacterium. Taxonomy (GTDB): domain Bacteria; phylum Verrucomicrobiota; class Verrucomicrobiia; order Chthoniobacterales; family Chthoniobacteraceae; genus SXWH01. Next base: position 6,684 of record JAYUIF010000347.1, read on the forward strand.
ACGAGGCGGCGAATCATCGGCCAGTCTTTGTCGCGCTGCGTTTTTTTTGCCTGAACGAGATCGGGGAGGGACATGAGTGCACATTCGGTTCCGCCGGACAGTGCGATGACGGTTCGCCGACGCCAGAGCGCCGCGAATGGCGGGACGCCGCGCATTTTCGACATCACATCTACACGCAACCGTAACGCCTCGGGATGCTGGCAGCGAAAGTGGACGGCATGGCCCCTGCGAAGGTGTTTTAGCGAAAAGCCGGGGACGGCGATGGGGTCGGCTTTGAGTTCACGCAGCGCTTTCCGAAGACGCCCGAGGTTGGCGGCATCGGCGAGGATGGCGAAATCAACGTCGCGGCTAAATTCCGCTGCGCCGTAAAACACGCACGCCTGACCGCCCATGAGGAGCGCCCGGACGCGGTGCTCGCGCATCGAAGAAAGGACTTTGTGTATCGGGTTCGGGATCAAGAGAGCCTCCAAGTGCGAGATAAGTCTGCCAGAGCTTTGCGCTCTCCTTCCAGCGTTGGATGGGAGTGAGGCGATACCATTCCGCCCATTCACTGCCGACAAGTTTTTCTGCGCTTTTCACGAGGGTTTTCATAACAACCTCACGCCTTCGCGTAAAGTTCGTTTCCCTTTTCGGCAAACTCCTTCGACTTCTCCTCCATGCCTTTCTTCAAGGCTTCTTCCTCGGAGATCGCCTGTTCGGCGGCGTATTTGCGGACGTCTTCGGTGATCTTCAT
>JAYUIF010000348.1:0-17996 GCA_043766295.1 Spartobacteria bacterium
CACCGATTCCAGCATGGATGCCGGGAGGAAAATGGCGATCGCCGGGCGTCTCGGTTTGCTGGATGGCGTCAGCGCGAAAACAGAGATCCCGCAGGCATCGGAGAAACTCAACAACGCACGCGGACTGACGCTCAGCGTCAGCGCACTCGATGCGCCGGATGAGGCAACGTGGAAGCGGATTTCCTCGGAGTTTTCCGCGAGAGTCACCGAGGCGGACAGCCTTTTCTCCAACGCATCGAAAGACAAGGAGACCGTTAACCGTTTCCGCGCGGAACTCGTAAAGCCGGCGCAGGAAATCGCCGCTCGCACGATCAAGGCAGTGGATGATCGCACGCGTGCTGCGTCTGAATTCGGGAAACTCGGTGAGGCTGCCGGGCGTTGGTCCCGCGACATGGCCGACATTTTTCAAAAGCAGGTGGACACCGATCCCGCACTCTCACCGCTGAAGGCAGCGCTCGCAAAATTTGATGCGATGCCGCGCTGGCAGCGTGCGCAGGCATACCTCATGGAAGGCAAGGCAGAGCAACGGATTCTCGCCACGCTCGCCCAGCAACACGACGTGCAGGTTGTGTTGCTCGAAAACGGAAACGTGAAGCCGTTTTGGAAGCCAAGCGCGAATGCGGAAATGCCGGCTGCTTTGCCGAAGGCGGAGGGCGTTATCACGGATTTGACGAGCGGTCTGAAGTTTGCCGAAAACGAAAACAGTCATTCCGTGGAGAAGGGCGCTGTGATTTTCATCACCGATGGACAGCACAACGCCGGCGATGCTCCGATGGAAACCGCGCGTGTTCTCGCCGGGCGCAAAATTGGAGTTTATTCGCTGGGCTTTGGCAGTCAGGTGCCGCCGCGCGATCTCGCGGTGCTGAAAACCGTCGTGCCGGATTCCGTCTTTTACGAAGACCGCGTGCGTGGTGATGTTGTCTTGAAGGAAGAAGTTCCCGCAGGTCAGCCGTTCACGCTCACCATCAAGGAAGGCGACAAGATGGTGTGGGAAAAACAGCTCCTCACCGAAGGCAAAGCTCTGCGTCGCGTGCCGTTTGAGTTTTCCGTAAAAGAGATCGCGGAAGTTCACCTCAAGGAATTGAAGGCGAAGCAGGGTTACGATGTTCTTGGCGTGCCGCTCGAACTCACTGCCAGTGTGAGTGGGCTCGAAGGGGATCGTGAGTTGAGCAATAACTCCGCAGCGCTTCGCTTCCGCGCAGTGACGCAAAAGCGGAAAATTTTGCTCATGGATGGCCGCCCGCGTTGGGAGACGCGCTATCTGCGTAATCTTTTTGAACGCGATGAAAAATGGGAGGTCAACGCGGTCATTGCCGGTGCTACGAGCGATGCTGGTTTCGTGCGCGGCGACAAGGATGGAACTTTTCCGAACGAGCCAAGGCTGCTCGATAGCTATGACCTGATCATTTTCGGCGAGGTGATGAAGTCGCAACTTCGGGAGGAGGAGATGAAGTGGATTGCGGACTTTGTCGGCAAGCGTGGTGGCGCGATGATTTTCATTGATGGCCCGCGTGGTGCGCTGCGCGGATATGCTGACACGCCGCTTGGCTCGCTGATTCCGGTGGAGTGGCCGGGGCCGGGCGTTCGCGGTGGCATCAAGTCCCTCACTCTCACGGAGCGCGCGGCAAACATTGGCGCGTTTGCATTGAGCGATGATCTCGCCACCAACGCCGACACATGGGCCCGACTGCCGGTGCCGCATTACATCTCGGGTGCGAAGCCGTTGTCCGGCGCGGAGGTGCTCATGGAAGTGGACGCCGGAACGCAGAAATTCGCCGCCGCTGTGATGCGACCCTTCGGCGCGGGGCGCGTGTATTTCCATGCATTCGATGATTCGTGGCGCTGGCGCTACGAGGTCGCCGATCTGTATCACGTAAAATTTTGGAACCAGTTGGCCAGCTACATCGCCGAGCCTCCGTTTGCTGCTCGCGATAAATATGTGCAGCTCGACGCCGGCCAGTTCACTTATCAAGCGGGACAGTCAGCCGATATGCGCGTCCGACTGCGCGATGCGGATGGAAAGCCTGTCATGGACGCTGCTGTTGCCACCGTGCTTTTTCGCGATGGACAGAAGATCGCGACGGTCACGCTCAATCCTGACGCGAGCGGACTTTACCGTGGTAAAACGGCTGCGCTGGAGCCCGGCAGCTACGAAGTTGCGGTCGAGAGTGCGATGGTGCCAGATGGACAACTCAAGGCGCGCACGCAGTTCAAAGTCGTCCCGCGCGAAAGCTCGGAGCGCGCTCTGCTTTCGATGAACGAAGATTTGCTCAGACAGATCAGCGTCGCTGGTGGTGGTGAGTTTTTCCGCGAGGAACAGTGCGATGAGCTTGTGAAGAAACTTGCGCCTCTCAGCAGCGGTGAAGTGCAGGAGACCGACACCGTGCTCTGGCAAAGCTGGTGGTGGTTTGGCGCCATCGTCGCACTACTCACGGTTGAATGGATTTTGCGCAAACGCGGAGGGATGCTGTGAGTGCGGATTTTTCCAACGCAGCGCGTCAAAGTCTTCTTCAGCCAAATGATTGATCCTCCTGTGTTCTACGAGCGCTTCACTCCTAACCAACAAATCTCATGAGCATCCATCTCGACCCGCTTATTAAAGAAAAGCTCAACGCATTTGCGAAGCGCCGTCGTCGTCTCATCGTGATGCGCGGGGTTTTCTCGGCAGTTGCGATGTTGCTTTTCACGATGCTCATTATCGCGGGGATCGATCTGAGCGTGAGGATGGCCGACTGGGTGCGCTGGACGCTCAGCGGAACTGCCTACGCAATCGTTTTTGTCATCGCATGGCGTCAGTGTCTGACATGGCTGCTACACGCACCGGATGCGAGGCAGCTTGCGCGTCTTCTCGAACACGCGGAGCCGAAGCTGCGCGAAGATCTTTTGTCCGCAGTCGAACTCGGCGAAGCGCATGAGAAGGCGTTTGATTCGGAGCAATTCCGCGAACTGCTCCAGCACGACGTAGCGCATCGGATGGAGGGAATCGAAGTCGCGAACCTCCTGCCCGTATCGCTCATCAAACGATATATTGCCTACGCGGTGGTGATTCTGGTTCTCGTCGTCGGCATGGTGGCCATTACTGGATGGAAGTTTCCCACGCTCCTGCTGCGCGCACTTTTTCCCGGCGCAAATCTGGATCGTATTTCCCGCACGCAGGTTGTCATTCACGAGCCTCAAGGCGGGGATATGAAGGTGCCCCAGGGCGACACGGTGCGTGTGCGAGTCGAACTGAAAGGTGAGCGCGCGAGCAAGGCGTTCATCATTACCGATACAAAAATAGACGGCTGGCAGGCCGCTGAAATGTTGCCAGTTGAAAAGGATATGTTCGCAGCAACGATCAACGTCGGTCGTGAAAGCGTCCGCTATCGCATCGAGGCTGGCGATGCCGTCACTCGCTACTACACGCTCGATGCGCGCGAGCGACCGTTCATCACGCAATACGAAAAAACTTACCACTATCCGAAATACACCAACCGGGCGGACATGACGGTGACGGAAACCGACGGTGGACTTATCGCGCTGGAAGGCACCGAGGTGGATTTGAAATTGAAGCCGAATCAGGCGGTGGAGTCCGGGGAATTGCGTATGGAGCAGGGGAAGAGCAGCAGCACCATCAAGCTCACGCAGGCACCCGATGGGCGTCTCATTGCGCGCGTGCCGCTCAATGTCAGTGGCAGTTACCGGGTTCACTTGATTGGCGCGGAGACAAAATTTGACAACCGATTTTCGCCTGAAAATGAACTGCGCGCGGAGCCTGATCTCGTGCCTTCTGTGGAACTGATTTCGCCGAAGGAGGATCTGCTTTTACCAAGCAATGAATACGTGGACATCATCGGCTCGGCCAAGGACGACTTGGGTTTGGCGAAGGTATCGCAGCTTGTGAAAGTGAATGAGGGAGCGTGGAAGGAAACCGAACTCGTGAAGGCACCGGGGCTGAAGGCGAGCGTGGAGCACCACTGGGATTTATCTCCGCTGAGCGTGAAGCCCGGCGATTTGCTCACGATGAAACTCGTGGCGACGGACTTGAAGGGCAACAAAGGCGAATCGCGTCCGCTGCAAATCACAGTCACAGCGGCGGGACTGGATATGCGGCGATTGCTCGCGGTGGATTCTCTTCGTGAATTGAATCTGGCCACGCACGCGATGGCTCAAAGTTCCGAGGCCGTCGCGAAGGCTGCGTTGAAGACGCGCGACGCGATCAATGCGAGCGCGAACAGCGATTCCACGCAGTTGATTTTGAGGCCGCTGGCGGATGCGATTGGGGATTTTGACAACAAATTCAACGAGGTGTGGGCTTCGCTGGCCACGGTATTGCGCGACTCATCGCCGGGACACGTCAGCGCGGAGTTGCTGATGCTGGGTCGTGAATTGTCGCAGATCAACTCACGCACTTTGAGCATGGCAAAGACGAACGTGGAGTTGGTGAATGCAAATCCTGCGATGGTCGGCGCGAAGGAATTGCTCGCCGAAAATGCGGAGCTGGGCGCGCATCTGCAAGTGAGGGCGCGCGTCGTGGAGGTTGCGATGGAGTCGTTCACAGTCTCGGAGGAAATTGCCGCTTTTGCCGAAAACAGCAAAGTCGTGACGCGTGAGCAGAAGCGTCTTTTGGAGATTGCGGCCAATGCTGGCGGCGATTTGAAAAAATGGGAACCGCTCATCGGCAGGGTGCGCGTGGCTTTGACGCAGACGAAGGGCATTGAAAATATTCTGACTCCCATTACCGCGCGCGCAACGAGCGCTGCGAAGGATCGCGCGAAGAATGCAGTCAACGAACTGATCACTCCCCGCGAAGCCCTGGAGGCTGCTTTGGCAGAAACTCCGATGGTTCCCGCGAGGCTGCTCGACCAGACTCGAAACCTCAGCAATTCGATGGAACACAACGCCAAGCAGGCCGAAACATGGTATCGCGAACTTGGCTTCATCGCCGTGCAGGCGACACAAAAGATTCTCGGGGAAGTCGGGCCGACCTACAGCAATATCACCAAGCTACAGGTCGATCTTTCGCAAATAAATGGAAGGCAAAATTTAACGCCGGAAACGCACGCGGCACTAGACGATTCCCGATGGGCGTTGCGAGGGGGGTTGCTCAAGGCGCACGGCGACATGGAGGAGATTCGCTCTTCGGCGGATACCGCATTTGTCGGCGATTTGCGTTTGGCGACGGTGGCGCTGGAGTCTTTGCATTCGATAGCCGCAACGACCGAGCGGGCGAAGCTTGATGAGAAGTTTGCCGAAATGGATCGCTGCCTGCGCATCATCGAGAGCGTTCATAATTTGCAGGAGGAAGTGGATGGGCTGAATACCCTCGCGTCGAACGAGCGATGGGACATCACAAATCTTTCGGTGCGCACGCAGTCGCCACGCGATTGGAAGTGGCTGGAGACGCGCTTGAAAGTCATTCAGTCCGAGCTTGCGAAGGCTCAGATTGAAAACGAACCGCTCGTGAAGCAGGCTTTCGAGAACGCCATCGAAATTCTAAAGAAAACGCAGGAGCTTCCCGCGTGGGTCGCCTTGAAGGATGAGATGGATCAGCGGATGAAACTCGAACCGCTTCCTTTGACCGAAGTGAGGAAGCGGCTACCAGACTGGCGCGCCAATGATTTGAGTAAAACGGGGCAACTCAAAACCAATGAGGAATGGATTCCTGTGAGCGTCAAAAAAGATGCCGAAGCAGTTTCCGCCCAAGTGAAACTTGCGATTGGGGAACTCCGAAAGTTCGCCGACGATGCGCGCAAGAGGCTGGCGAAAATTACCCCAAGCATCTCGGAACTCGCCACCGCACTAGCGAGGGAGCAGGACTTGATCAAAAAGGAAACCGCGAAGCAAAAGGAAGCGGTCAACGTCCATCCGATTGATGAAGCGAAGAAAGAAAACGAGAGGCAACTCGCACAGCAGCAGAAGCTCGATTTGAAAGTGGAGGCCCTCAGGGATCTCATCCGCGCAGAGGCCAACAAACAAAACATTCTCAACAAGGAAAACCGCGAGGCGATGCGCGATGCGGACGACGCGCTGGCGATGCTCAAAGAGCCGCCTCCGGCTGCGGAGAAGGCTTTGCAGGATGCGACGATGGATGAGCAGAGCCAGCAGAAGGACGACCTCGCACGCGCCAACGAGCAGCAGCAGAAATTGCAGTCAGCGCTCGAATACATCGCGAGGCATTACGATGCGCTTGAAAATGGAAAGTCGCTCAAGGAGACGCGCGATATTTTACGCGAAGCGGAAAAGGAACTCGGCGTGAAACACGATCTCGACGCCCAGTATGCGCACGCAAAGGCGCTGGCCGAGTTATCGCAGAAGAATGACGCGGAACGGATCAAGGAACTCGAAAAGAAATTACCGCAGAATCCGCTGATGCAAAAAGAACTGACCAACATCACGAGGGACGCGCTTGCGACAGCAGAGCAAAAATTAGAATTGGCGAGCAGGCAGGAGAAGAGCGTCGCCTATGAACTCAGCAACAAGGGTAAGGAGGATCTCGCCAATGTTTTGAAGAGCGCCACTCAGAAAGCCGTCGAGCAAACCAAGGCCGCGACGATTCAGGCGCAGGAGGCACAAAAATCTGCGGAAGCTGCAAGGGACGCTGCCAAAGCTGCGGGCAATGAGGAGGCCGCGCAAAAAGCGGACAAGGCCGTCCAGGATGCGGCAAAAACTGCGCAAGCCGCGATGGAGGCGACTCAGGCGCTCGAAGCAATCCCGCAAGTGCCCAGCCCGGAGAAAGGTGTGGAGGCCGCGCAGACCGCGTTGAAGAAAATCGAGGATCTCGCCAAGGCGGCGGAGATTGGAGTGGGGGAAGCGAGGGCGGCGAAAATTTCAGCCGAGCAGGCGTCGAAAAACACAGCGGATAAAACTCAGAAAGCAGAAAACGAAAAGTCGGCACAAAAGTCGGAAGATGCCGCGCAGAAATCGAACGCCGCCGCGCAGGCAGCGAAGCAAGCGGAAGCTGCGGCGCAACTCGCAGCACAGGATGCCGCGCAAGCTTTGGAAAATTCCAAACCTACCAACGCCGCGAAAGAACAGCAGCAGATCGCGGAGAGCGCTCAGAGCGCCGCCGAGGACACCAAGCGCGCCGCACGTCACGAAGATCGTCTCGGCAACAAGGCCGGCGAAGAACTTGCCAAGCTCGGCGAGCAGATTGCGGAAACTGCAAAGAAGGAAATTCCTGCGGCTGAGGAGGCGCTCAAAAAAGCGCAGACGGGTGAGGAGGCTTTGCCTGCGGTGAACAAGGCGGAACAAGAAATCGCAAAAGAACTCGCTGCGCTGAAAAATTCACAAGATGGCGCTCCGTCTCAAGGTGCAAAACCTCAGTCGGGAGAGAAACCCCAATCGGGACAAAAGCCACAGTCGGGCGAGAAACCTCAGTCGGGAGAAAAGCCGCCATCCGCGCAGCAGTCTTCGGAACCGCAGGAAAACCAGCAAGCGGAAGAGGCACCTGCTTCCCCCGCCGAGGAGGAGGCGCTTGCTCAATTACTTGACGAACTCGATCAAAAGCAGAACCCGCCCGCCGAGAAATCTGAATCTCAGGAACAGCAATCTGGCGAAGGTAAAAAGCCAAGCGAAGGTAAAAATCCTGGCGAGGCCGAAGGTAAAGGCAAAGGTGAAGGCAAAGGTGAAGGCAAAGGTGAAGGCAAAGGCGAAGGCGAAGGCGAAGGCGAGGGCACGCCGAGCGAATCGCAGTCTGCAATGTCGAAGGCTGCGCAGGCAGCGGCATCCTCGATGCGTCAGAGCCGTTCAAAGTCTTCATCCAAAAAACCGGGCACCCAAATGATTGGCAAAGGACAGTCAAAAAAATCCGAAGGCGGCGCCAAATCCGAGGGTGCAGCGTCTCCCTATCATATCGAAGCGGGCGGCCCGCCGCAGAAGCGCGAATGGAATAAATTGCTACCCAAGAAGCTCGCCGAGCAACTCACCAAAGGCCAGCAAGAGGCCATCGCCAGCGATTACCGCGAGGCCGTGGATACCTACTACCGGGTCATTGCAGAAAAGGCGAAACAGCAGCAGAAATAGAACGTCATGATGAAAAAACAAAACCGCGCAACCAAGTTTGTGAGTGCGATTATTTTTCTGATTCTCGCAGTGTCATTCTTCACGCCGATGCGTGCATTTTCACAAGCGCCAGCGGCGGATGGAACCAATGCTCGTGTGAATGATGCGCTGAAACGTGCGGCGAAATATCTCATCAGTTGTCAGGACCCGGCTACGGGCGTCATCGTTCACGCCAAGGGAGCCGGCAATCAAACGGCCATGACCTCGCTCGCGATTCTTGCATTCAGCGCCATGGGCCATCAGCCCGGCGATGCTTCGCCAGAAGGTGAAGCGATGAAGCGCGCTCTCGATTTTGTTTTGAAAAGTGAGAACCAGGAAAAAGACGGCTACCTCGGACAAAAGGACGGATCGCGGATGTATGGCCACGGCATCACCACGCTCATGTTTGCGGAAATGCTCGGCATGGGTTCCGATGAAAAACAGGACGCACTCATCCGCGAAAGATGTCGCAAGGGTGTCGAACTCATCCTCAAAGCCCAGCGCGTCCGCAAGAGTGAGGAAAACGCTGGCGGCTGGCGCTATGATCCCGGCGCGACGGACAGCGATATGTCCATCACCTGCTGGCAGACGATGGCCCTGCGTGCCGCGAAAAACGCCGGTCTCGACGTGCCCAAAGAGGCCGTGGATTTGGCCGCCCGCTACATCAAAAAACTCTACGACCCTACAGAAAAAGCACAGGGCATGGGCGGCTTTGGATACGCAAGTCGCGGCAAAGAACTTTCCACGACTGCGGAGGGTCTCCTCGCTCTGCAAGTCTGCGGCGACTATGAAAGCGAAGAAGTCAAAATGGCTGGTGAGCGCCTTTTCAAAACCGGCATCAAAGCGGGAGACTCATGGTTTCACTACACCTCCTATTACTACGCGCAGGGGATGTATCAGCGCGGTGGCAAATACGAAGCCGAAGGAAAAAAAGTCATCGCCAACGTCATGCTCCCGGTGCAAGCGCGCGATGGTTCCTGGGAAGGCCCGGGCAATGAAGCTGGTCACGGCAAAATCTATAGCACCGCCCTCGCTGTCCTCGCCCTCTCGGTCAAAAATCACTTCCTCCCCATCTACCAACGCTAGACGAGCGTGCCGGCGCATTGACGGGCGTGCTCTTCCGAGTATGCCTGCGGACGTGACTCGTGAGGAAGCCATCGCGAAATTGGAGCCGTTCGTCGGCAAGGATCTGCGTCCTCTGGCAGATGAGCGCGGCGTGACCGTTTGGAAAAACGGGCACAAAAACAAAGGGTGGGCGGGGCAACTCATCGAGCGATTACTGGATCATCCGCAGGACAATTTGCAGGGGCCGGATTTCGGCGATTGGGAACTCAAAGTCGTGCCGCTGGTGCGCACGCCGCAGGGGACGCTCAGCGTGAAGGAGACGATGGCGATTACGATGATTGATCCGAAGGACGTGAAGGAGACGCCTTTTGAACACAGTCACTTGTTGGATAAATTACGGGCACTGCTGATCTGCGGGCGCGAGTGGGTGGATGAAAATGACACGCGCTCGGCGTTGCTGAAAGTGGGTTCGTTTGATTTGCGCGATGGTGATCTTTTTAAGCAGGTGCAAGCGGACTACGAACTCGTGCAAAAAACTCTGCGCGAGGCGGGCTCGGCGGGGCTGACGGGCTGGATGGGAAACCTAGTGCAACCTCGAACTAAAGGGCCGGGCCACGGTGTTCACACGCACGCGTTTTATGCGCGCACACTTTTCGTCGCGCGGTTGCTGCGACTGAACGAGCACTAGCCCGCTACGTCCGCACCGGGGTGATCGCCGGCTTGCTCGCTCGTGATGTCGAGGGAGCGCACGCCTTTCACTTTGCGGCAGGCTTCGATGCTGGCGCGCAATTTTTCGCCAAGCTCAATGGACGTGGGGATGTAGTCCATGACGACTTCCGCGCTCGATGCGTCGGTGGTGATGATGTGGATGTTGTGCAGTTTTAAAATGCGCAGCCAGAGCGGCTGGACGATCTGCAAATCGCGCACGCGGTAAAGTTCGAGAGGGTCGGTCACTTTCGTGAGGATGCCCGCGGTGGTGATGAGTCGCTCGTTCGTAATTTGGTAGCTGGTGGTGATCAATTTCAGCCACTTCCAGAATGCGTAAATCGCTCCGACCGCGATGAGGAAGTAAATCCATGGGCCGGTCTTTCCGGAAAAATTCAGCCAGATGCTGAGCGGGATCGTGAGCGACGAAAGGAGATAGGCGCTGAAGTTTTTCCAGTGCGATGAACTGCCTTTCCAAATGGGTTCTTCGGGCATGGGCGGCACGCTAGCGAGGGGCTGCTGCGGTGGCAAGAGTGTCGGAAAGGAGTGCAGCACCGCCGGCCCATTACCCTGCCGACGATGCTGTTTGTTCCCCCCAGAACAATGGGTAAGACGAGCAGGGACAGGATCCGTTAGAAATTTGGCGCGAATATTTTTACCTGCGTAGTTTGACAGCACAGCGGGCACTTCGTTTTTCTCTACGCGATGGATGTCGAACGATTGCGCGCCGCATTTGAAGAGAACTTCGCCAGTCGCGGCGAACTCGGTGCGTCTGTGTGCGTGTGGCAGGATGGGCGTGAGGTGATTTCCCTCGCGGGCGGATGGCGCGACCGCCACGAGTCGCAGCCGTGGACGGAGGATACGCTGGTGCTCGTGTGGAGCGCGACGAAAGGGCCGGCCACTGCGTGTGTGTTGCACGCGATGGAGGCGCGTGGTTTGGATTTGACGACGCGCGTTGCGGAGGTGTGGCCGGAGTTTTCGGCGGCGGGAAAAGCGGAGATCACATTCGCGCAGGCGCTCTCTCACAGCGCGGGGCTGCCGGTGCTCGATGGGGAGGTATCCGTATTCGATCACGCAGCCGTCGCCGCAGCCATCGCGGCGCAAGCACCGCATTGGGTTCCGGGCACGGTGCACGGATATGCCCCGAGACTGTTCGGCTTTTTTCTCGATGAAGTGGTGCGGCGTCTCGCGGGCGTGACGCTCGGCGATTATTGGCAGACGCATTTCGCCGAGCCGCTCGGTTTGGATTTTTGGATCGGCCTGCCGCCTGCGCTGCACGGGCGTGTCGCGTCCATCTTCCCATCCAAAGCTGCGCCGCCAAAAGGCGACCGTTTTTATACGGCGTTCGCGACACCCGGTTCGTTCATCATCCGCGCATTCGCATCGCCCGCCGGTCTGAACAGCGTGGCTGCGATGAATACGCCCGAGGCACGAGCCGCATCGCTGCCCGGTTTCGGCGGCATCGGCACCGCGCGTGCGCTGGCGAAATTTTACGCGATGCTCGCCAATGACGGCACACTCGATGGCCGCGTGTATTTTCAACCACGCACGCTCGCATGGATGAACACGACGCTCGCGCAAGGCGACGACCGTGTGCTGCTGATGGACACCGCGTTCGCCGCAGGCTTCCAGCGCGATCCCGTTTTGCCATCCGGCGAAAAAATGCGCTCGCTCTTCGGCCCGTCGCTGCGCGCGTTCGGACATCCGGGCGCAGGTGGCAGCCAGGCGTTTGCTGACCCGGAGCATCGCATCGCATTTGCCTACGTGATGAATCAAATGGAACCGGGCGTCATGCCGAGACCAAAGGCACTCAGCCTTGTAGATGCGCTATTTTGCGAAGGTGATTTCTGATTGGTGCGCATGGCGAGTCCATCTCGTCCACGCAGTCCATCTCGTCCATCCCACTGCAAAAAGCCGAAGACTGCAAATGCGGCTGGCAGCGAGCGCGCTGGGCGAATAACTCTCCAGCAACACCGTGAAAAAAGCCCTCTCCATTCTCATCTGGTTCTGCGTCGCGCTGCTCGGCGCGGGCGCGTATGCCGGCATCGCGCTCAAGGGCGGCCAGCCGCTGAACTCCGGCTACATCCTCACCGCCGCGCTCTGCACCTACGCGATCGGCTACCGCTTTTACTCAAAATGGATCGCGGCAAAAGTGCTCGCGCTCGACGACCGTCGCGCGACGCCATGCGAGATTCACGAGGATGGGCGCGACTTTGTGAAGACGAACAAGTGGATCGTCTTCGGCCATCACTTCGCCGCGATCAGCGGGCCGGGGCCGCTTGTCGGGCCGGTGCTCGCGGCGCAATTCGGCTATCTGCCGGGCACGCTGTGGATTTTGATCGGCGTGGTGCTCGGCGGCGCGGTGCAGGATTTCATCATCCTCGCCTCCTCGATGCGGCGCGACGGCCGCTCGCTCGCGCAGATGCTCCGCGACGAACTCACCGGCACCATCGGCCGCATCGGCCTCGCGGCGATCCTCGCCATCATGATCATCCTGCTCGCCGTGCTCGCGCTCATCGTCGTGAAGGCGATGGGCGAGAGCCCGTGGAGCATCTTCACCGTCGGCGCGACGATTCCCATCGCGCTGCTCATGGGCGGCTACCTGCGATTTTTCCGAGTGGGAAAAGTGATGGAGGTCTCCGCCATCGGCGTCGTGTTGCTGCTGCTCGCAGTGTGGGGCGGGAAGTTCGTCCACGAGTCGCCGACGTGGTCCGCGGCGCTGCATCTCAGCGAACACAAGGTCGCATGGTGCATCATCGGCTACGGTTTCCTCGCGAGCGTGCTGCCCGTGTGGCTGCTGCTCGCGCCGCGCGATTACCTCAGCACATTCATGAAGCTCGGCACCATCTTCGCGCTCGTGGTCGGCACGCTCGTGATGCTGCCCGTGATGCAGATGCCCGCCATCAGCAAATTCGTGGATGGCACCGGCTTCGTCGTTCCGGGAAAAGTTTTCCCGTTCTGCTTCATCACGATCGCGTGCGGGGCCATCAGCGGATTCCACACGCTCATCTCCAGCGGCATCACGCCGAAGATCATCACGCGAGAGACGCACGCGCGCTCCGTCGGCTACGGCGCGATGTGCCTCGAATCGCTCGTCGCACTCATGGCGATCATCGCCGCATGCACGCTGCCTCCCGGCGAATACCTCGCCATCAACAGCTCCGGCGCACCCGAGGCGACTGTCGCGCGCATTGCGAGCAGCGGCTTCACCGCATTCGCGCCCGATGGCAACGGTGGATGGAAAAGCGAACCCGTCACCGTGACGAAGGCGCAGATGGACACGCTCGCCACGCAAATGGGCGAGAAGTCCCTTTTCGGTCGCACCGGCGGCGCACCGACTTTTGCGGTCGGAATGGCCAGCCTCTTCGCGCGCTTCACCGGCGGCGCGGGCAGCGACCTCTGGTATCACTTCGCGCTCATGTTCGAGGCGCTGTTCATCCTCACCACGCTCGACGCTGGCACGCGCGTGGGCCGCTACCTTTTGCAGGACGCACTCGGTGGCGTCTCGAAAAAATTCGGCGACACGAGCAACATCTTCTCCGGCATCATCGCGAGCGCGCTCATCGTCGGCGCGTGGGGATTTTTCCTCATCGCCGGCGTGAACGATCCCGACGGCGGCGTGAAGGCGCTCTGGCCCATCTTCGGAATCGCGAATCAACTCCTCGCGAGCATCGCGCTGTGCCTCGGCACGACGATCCTTTTGAAAACCGCGCTCGGCCGCAAGCAGCGCCCCGCGCTCGCGCTCGTCACATTTCTCCCGCTGTGCTGGCTCCTCACAGTCACCATGAGTGCTGGCTTGCAGAAAGTCTTCCACGAGGAGCACGACGCGAAAAAGCCGCGCCTCGGTTTTCTGCAAATGGCCAGCGAGGCCGCTGAGAAAATGCCCGCGCTGGAAAAGGCCGCCGCCGCCGCGAAGGAAGATTCACTCGAAGCGAAGGCGCTCATTGCAAATCAAAACGCGCGCTTCAACAACAAGCTCGATGCCGCCGTCACTTGCACCTTCCTCGCGTTCGTCGCGCTCATCGTTGGTCTGAGTATGCGCGAGTGGCTGCGCTTCCTCAGTGGTTCGCGCGATCCGAAACTCAGCGAGACTAAGCCCGTGTGGCTCCCTGCGGAACAAGCCGCCGCGAATCCCTCCGCTGCGATGGGCGCAATCGCACTCAGCGCGCTGATGCTGAAGGAACTTAGTGGCGAATCGGCAATCGAACGTGAGCGTGTCGCGCAGGCGTGCGAGTGTGCGAAAGATCCGACAAAAGCGCGGCGCAATGTTTTCCTCAGTGCGACCGAGCGACAGTTCCGCTCACCGAATCGCTGCTGCTAACGAACGCTAGTTTTGCAGCGGGATGTTGGTGCGAAACGAGGGTCTAGTTGGTTTCGATGGGGCAGCTTCCAGTTTCATCGGCGCAATATCCTCCGGCGGCTCCGCGATGGCTGTGGGCTTTGGTTCTGGCTTTGCAGGCTGGGGAGCGGGAGGTGCCATCACAATGTGGCTGGCTGGAGCAGTTGCTATTGCAGGTTTTGCAGGAGGCGTTGTTACGGCAGGCGCTGTGGGTTTTGCAGCCTCAACAACTGGTTTTGCTGGCGCGGCGGTTTCTGCCAGCGCGGGCGTGGGAGACTCCGTGCGCTCGACATATTGCGGCGCGATGCCGGCCATGCGCTGCACCACGAGCAGATGCTTGCGCGCTTCGGGCAGCGTTTGCTCGACGAATTTTGAAATCGTCGCATCCGCCGAATGTGCTCCGAGTTCGTAGGTGGCGATGAATCGCTCATCCACTTCGATGAATGCGTCGAGGATTGCCTTCTGCAATTTCGCTCCTTCGAGTTTGCCGATTTTATCGGAAAGTTTTTTTTGCGTGGGGGATTCCGCCGGAGCTTTGATGTTCCGCATTTCAGCCACCGTGGCGAGCACGGCGCTTTGTGCGGCGAGTGTCTTCACGAGATTATCGCCGTAGCCTTTGAGGTTGGGGTTGTTCGTGCGGGCCGTTTGTTCCGCGAGGTAGGTGAGTGATTTTCCGAGGTCGAGTGCGTGGGCGAGGAAAAGCAGATCGTGCATATTCAGTTCCGAACCAATCAGCGGTGCGGGCTTTGGCGCGGCTTCAGCGGGGGCTGGCTGTGCGATGACGGCGAGCGCGGAGGCAGTGATGGCGAGTAGGGTTGTTGAAAATGCGAAGCATCATGGCGGGATTTATCGAGTGACTGTGGGCGGGGTGAGGGTGGTTGGAAAGTGCGGAGTTCCCTACGCGCTGAGCAGGCGCGCGAGAATGTCGCCGACGATCTGCGGGTTGGCTTTGCCTTGGGAGAGTTTCATTACCTGACCTTTGATGGAGTTGATCGCAGCCGCTTTGCCCGAGCGATATTCGGCGACGGCTTTTGGATTTGCGGCGATGGCTTGCTGGCAAAGCGCCTCGATGGCTCCGGCGTCACTTTCCTGCTTCAGTCCTTTTTCCTCCACGATTTGCGGCGCGCTTTTTCCAGTGGCGAACATTTCGCCGAAAACTGTTTTTGCCTGCGTGGAATTGATCGCGCCGCTCTTCACGATGTTCACCAACTCCGCGAGTTGCGCGGGCTGAATGGAACATTCCTCGACGGTCTTCTCCGCAGTGCCGAGTGCGCTGAGCAGATCGTTGATGACGTAATTCGCGACCACCTTCGCGTCCTTGGCGACCTTCGCGGCAGCGTCGTAGAAATCGGCCAGCGATTTCTGGCTCGCGAGCACGCTGGCGTCGTAGGACGTGATGCCGTAGTCGCGCACAAAGCGGTCTCGCTTTTCACCCGGCAACTCAGGACGGCGTGCGCGCACTTCGTCCATAAAGGCGGACGTTTTCACCGGCAACAAATCGGGGTCGGGGAAATAGCGGTAGTCGTGTGAACTTTCCTTCGTGCGCTGGTGGCGCGTCTGCCCCGTCGTGTCGTCCCAACCGCGCGTGCTTTGAATGAGCGTTTCGCCGCGCTCGCACGCAGCGGTCTGTCGCTCGATCTCATACGCGAGTGCGCGGCGCACGGCGGAGATGGAGTTCATGTTTTTGATTTCGATTTTCACGCCCAACTCGCTCTGGCCCTCGGGGCGCACGGAGATGTTGCAGTCGCAGCGGAGCTGGCCTTTTTCCATGTCGGCATCGCTCACGCCGCCGTAGATGAGGATTTGCTGGAGCGAGGCGAGATAGGCGAACGCTTCCTCCGGCGTGGCGATGTCCGGCTCGCTCACGATCTCCATAAGCGGTGTTCCGGCGCGGTTGAAATCAATGCCGCTGTTCGAGTCGAAGTGCTGTGATTTTGCCACGTCCTCTTCGAGGTGAATGCGAGTGAGCTTCACCACTTTATCCGGCGTCGCGATGTGTTTCTGCACGTCTTTTGGATACGCGAACTCATGCAACGGCACACCGCCGCCGATGCAGACAGGCAGGTCGAACTGCGTGATTTGGTAGTTCTTCGGCATGTCCGGGTAGAAATAATTTTTCCGGTCGAACTTGCAGACATCCGGCACAGAGCAGCCGAGCATCAGCCCGGCGAGCGCGGTCATTTTGAGAGCCTCCTCATTCATCACCGGCAAAGCGCCGGGGTAGCCGAGGCACACAGGGCAGGTGTTCGAGTTTGGCGCGTCGCCGAAGCTGGTCGCGCAGCCGCAAAACATTTTGCTGCGGGTCTTGAGCTGGACGTGAACTTCGAGGCCGATGGTCGGAATGTAGCGAGGCATGGTTGAAAGTGCTGATAGAGCGCGGGCGCGGATTTGTGAACGGTCGTTTTCGTCGTGTCCACAAAGCACTGACTTTCTGGGCGTGGTAAAATCAACAGTTCATTCATCTATTTTACCAGCGACAAGCCGCCGCGCTGTGGCATTCTCCGCAGTCCTGTGAAAAAGACCGAGTATCCCGAAGACGATTCCCGCACCGTGCCGTTTGCATCGGCTGAAAACGAACCTCGCACCGACGAGCCATCGTCCAGCGCCGATTCTTTAAGCGGCACCCGCAACCTCGCGTGGGCCGTGATCAGTCTGCTGGTCGCACTCATCGCACTGTGGCTGGGGCTGAAAGTAAATCGATCCGCCGTCGCACAATCGCTCTTCGCGAGCCTCGGTGCATTTGGAGTGCTGTGGCTGCTTTATAATTTCCGACTGCTGCGTCAGCGCAATGGCATCTTGCTCGCCGTTGCGCTGGTCGTGCTTTTGGGATCTGCGATTCCATTCGTCGTTGCGGGTTTGGGAAAACTCGATCACCTTGCAGACGAACGCCTCGCGCCGAAAGATGCGGACGCTCCAGAGCCATCCACGCCAGCGCTGATGATCCCCACCGCGAAGAACGCGCCGCCCGCGCCGCCGACTCCCGATTTGCCAAAAGAAAAACTAGCATCGGAGAAATCAGCACCGCCAGCCGATGATGGAATCGTGCGCGAATTCGTGGCGCCGCCGCCGGATCCCAAAGCGGGGAAACTCATCCGCATCAAACAGGATTGCCTCGTCACCATCGAAGGCCGCAAGTGGCGTCTCAAGGCCGGGCAGGTCTATCAATTCAAAGGACTCGAAGACGGCATCGTCACTTTCCGAGCGGGCGATCAGGATGTGAGCATCGAGGCGGACTACGTTACTTTCACCGGGCAATCGAAGGAGACGCCCGAGAAAATCACACAGATGGCAGCAGCGGAAGCCGCGCGCCGCTACCCCGCACTCCTCGACAGAAACTCCCCCGAAAACGCACTGCTCGTCTCGCGCAAAAAAGAGATGGAGCAGGAACCGGCGATGAAAGAAATTTTCTTCAAAGACCCCAAATGGCCGCTCGTCCTCGCCGAACAACTCGCAGCGCAAGAAGGCTGGAAGCGCGCCGACGCCCCCGCCGAAACAACCCCGCCGACCGACGCGGAACTCAAAGCCACCGAGGAAAAGCCCTAGGAAACCGCTGATAAAATTCAGGGAAGGCTTTTTAACCGCAGAACCCGCAGATTTTCGCGATGAGAGCCCGCGAAGGACGCGAGGGCCATGCTGGAATGATGCAGTTGATTTCCACTACAGAGGACACGGGGAACATGGTGAATGGTGAATGGTAAATGGTGAATGGTGAATGGTGAATGGTGAATGGTGAATGGTGGGCGTCCATGTCGTCCATCGCGTCCATCCCCACAAACAGACTGGTGAATGGCCGTCATTTGGCGCGTAGCGCCAGCCACTACGGTAGCCGTGG
The DNA here is from genome assembly GCA_043766295.1 of Spartobacteria bacterium. GTDB lineage: Bacteria > Verrucomicrobiota > Verrucomicrobiia > Chthoniobacterales > Chthoniobacteraceae > SXWH01. Next base: position 17,964 of record JAYUIF010000348.1, read on the forward strand.
GTGAAGCACAGCGAAACCCACGGAGGAATGCAG
>JAYUIF010000349.1:0-7399 GCA_043766295.1 Spartobacteria bacterium
GTGAAAATTTTCACCCCGCCCGGTTGCAAACCATCCTCGCTGCGTTGGAAATCGCTCGTCGGCTTGTAAGCCTGCCAGCCTGCGTTATCCGTGAATTCCGGCGCAGACACGCCCTCGATATTTCCCTCGCCGCTCAACACAAGCGTGAGCGTGAGCGGCTCGCCCGCTTCGATCTCCGTCGCCGAAAGTTTCGGCTGCGCGAGCGTGAAACGTCCGATGCCGCCGGTGAATCCAGCCGGCCTCCCCACGCGCGGCAACGCCAGCACGCGCAGGTTCACCGGCTGCGTCATGATCGTTTGCTGCGCGCTGAAACCACTTCGCCGCCCGATAGGATCGAGCTTCTGAGCGTGGACGCTCACCTCGCAGTTCAACTCACTTTCGCCTTCCACAATCGGCGTGATTTGCAAAGGCATCACCAAGCCGCTCCCCGCTTTTCCCTCCCACGTAAATTGTTCGCGTCGCGTCCGCAGCTCCGCGTGAAAAACCACCGTCCCGCTCGTTTTACCTACGTTCGCGACAAATTGCGGCACCTCGTCCGGCGTATCCATCACGAGCAATCGGGCGAGGATCATCTCGCCGAGAAAAAAATCGCGCTTCGGTAAATCAATCACTGCACGCACCGGCTGATACGCAGCCTCGCCCGGTTGCGGCGCGACGACGGCGAGCGTGGAGCCCGGCACTCGCGTGCGTTGCCCGCCCGATGATAAAACTTCAAATGCAGGAACAGTCAGTTCGCCCTCCCGCGTCGGCGAGGCCGAGTAGCGAAACGTCGTCGTTTGAATCTGGCGCCCATTGATGAACTGCATCGTCACCGACAAATTCATGTATTGCAGCGTCAGCCCCGCGACCGCTGGCGGAACAGGCGGCGTCAACGAAGGAAGCGACTCTGTGATCGTCACACGATATTCGACCGGCCTCCCAATGCGCGTGGACTGCGGCTCGAACGCCGCACTCGCAGCCGGAGCCGCATCTCCCGCCTGCTGCGCAAAAGTCGAGGCAACCAACAAAAGCGAAAAACAAAGCCGCACCAACGAGCGCGCCAAACTGAAGGTGCGCGCAAAATCCGTCATTCGAAATCCGTCATTCGTCATTACCAATCCCTCCCTTTGCGTTGTCCCGGCTTGCGCATCTCGTCACCAGCGCGGAAGCCCCTCAACCCACCGGGGCGAAAGCCATCTTCCTTGTCGCCGAGCTGCATCGTGCGGCGCTTGAGCATTTCTTTCAGCAGCTTCGCCATGTCCTGCGAAATTTCACGTTCTGCGCCGATGCGCTGTTGTTGTTTCGATCCGGCTTTCGGTGGCTGTTGATTCTCATCCTCCTTCTGTCCGTCGGGCTTTGGCTCGTCTTCTTCATCCTCGTCGTCCTCCTCGGAATCGCTCTGGCGCTGCATCTCCTTCGGGATTTTTCCGCGCATTTCCTTCATCAGTTCACTCAGCTTTTTCCGCTGCTCCGAGAGCGCCTCGTTTTGCTCCTTCACCTTGTCGAGCGACTTCAGCAATTCCTTGATGTGTCGCTCCACCACGTCTGCGTTGAAGCCCGCGTCTTTGTTGGAAGGATCGAGTTCGAGCGCGCTGTGAAAATCGCCCACCGAGCGACGCCAGCGCCACAGCGCGCTGCCTTGCAGATCCATCGCGCGGGTCGTTTCATCCCGCGAAGTGCGGAGCTGTTTGCGGGCGCTGCGTGCCTCCATGTAGGCCCCGATGATTTCTTCGAGCGCGCCGCCCTTGAGTGCTTGCTCCGAACTGCGAATCGCCTCCTGCGCGACAGCCGCCGTCGCATCCGCGCTGTCGAGAAGTTGCTGGCGGTTGCCTTCGCCTTTCAGCGTTTCCTTTCCCTGCTGAAAACGGACGTGACCGAGATTGTAGAGCGCCAGCGGCTGCACCGCCGGGCTGTTCGTTTGCGCCGCTTCGCGCAACGTGCTTTCCGCGTCGCGTAGCTCCCCGCGTCGCAGCGCGCTCACACCTTCGTTGTAAAGATCGCGCGCTCCGCGTTGCGCGGCAAAAGCCGGCGCGGCGATGAGGAGCGCGATGGCGGCGAGTTGGTGTTTCATTGCGGCAGTTTCGCGCGTCGGCGCGTGGTGAGCAGAGATTCCACGACGAGCAGGCAAATGGCAACTGCGAGCGGCCATTCATAACGATCCACACCGCGTCGCCGCTCAATGCCACCGGGTTTTTTCTCCGCGTCGCGCAGTGCGAGCGCCACATCGGCCATGCCGCCGCTCACGCTATCGAGCCTGCGATATGTCCCGCCAGTCGTCTCGGCGATGGTGCGCAAAGTGGCTTCATCGAGGCGGCTTGTAACCGGCTGATTTTGCTCGTCGAGCAGCGGGCCGAGTGTGCCGTTTGGCTGCGGCACTTGGATGAGCGCGCCGCCCGTAGTGCCCACGCCGATGCTGAAAATAATCACGCCATCCTTTGCCACTTCTTCCGCCGCCTTGATGCCGAGTTGATCGAGGTCTTCTCCATCGGTGAGCAGCACGAGCACCTTCCTGTGATCGGATTTATCGAACGCCCTTTTTCCCGATAGGATCGCCGCCGCGATGTTTGTTCCCGGCTGCGGAATTGCGTCGGTGTCCAGTTCGCTCACTTCGTCTTCAAACGCATCGTAGTCCATCGTCGGCGGGCACAGCAGGAATGCGTCACCCGCAAACGCGACAAGCCCCACGCTCCCTTTCGCGTGACGGTGGACAAACTCGCGCATCGCCGTCTTCGCTCGTTCCAGCCGGCTCGGTCGCACGTCGGCGGCGAGCATGGATTTCGATGTATCAATCAAGAACACCACGTCCTCGCCCTTGCGTTGCACGGCATCTTTCACCTCGCCCCACTGCGGTCTGGCAAGTGCGAGTCCGAGCAGCAGCAGCGAGAGGAAAATGAGCGCGTTTTTTCCCACGCGCCGTCTCGCACTGTGCGAACCAAGCAGCGAACTGAGCAGCGAAGCATCTGCAAAATCCGAAAGCTGCCGCCGCCGCGCTCTTGCTGAAAACCATACGAGCGCGGCCAGCAGCACGACCGCACCGGCGGTGAGCCAGTGCCAGCGTGGAGCGGCAAAAATGAGCGTCGAGGCAATCATGGCAGTCGGCGGAAACGTGTGTTGGCGAGCACCAGTTCGAGCAGCAGCAGCGCAATCGCAGCGAGCAGCGGGAAATGATAGAGCGGCGTGTAAGTGCGATGGCGTTTCAGCTTTTTCTCCGTCTTTTCGAGGCGATCAATATTCGCATATACCGTGTCGAGTTCCTGCCGGTTCGTGGCCGTGTAGCTCTTGCCGCCGGTGAGGTTCGACATCTTTTCGAGCACCACATAGTTCGCGGGCTGGAGTCGCGTGATGATGCCTATCGGCCTGCCATTCGGCCCGAGCTTCAGCTTGCCAGTGTCGCGGTCGAAGTCCGGAAGATCGCACTCCGCATTTCTGCCGATGCCGATGGTGTAGAGACGGATATTTTCGGACCTCGCGAAGTGCGCCGAAGTCAGCGGCTCTAGCTGCTCGGACTTGTTGTTGTCGCCGTCCGTGAGCAGCACGATGATCTTCGATTTGCTCTTCACGTTTCCAAGTCGCTTCACCGCGATGCCGACAGCGTCGCCGATGGCCGTGCCGAGTTCGTTGATGACGCCGATGTGCAGCCGGTCGAGCTGCGTTTGCAGCCACTCGTGATTCATCGTGGGCGGCGCCATGAGGAAAGGCACGCCGCTGAAAACGACGAGTCCGATGCGGTCGCTCGGGCGTCGCGTTACGAAGTCCTTCAACACGGCCTGTGCGATGTCGAAGCGTGTCGTGAGTTTTCCCGACTCCGCCATGTCCAGAGCCATCATGCTCCACGAAAGATCGAACACGAGCATGATGTCCACGCCGCTCGATTCCACCTCCGTTTCTTCATTCACCCAGCGAGGCCCCGCGAGCGCGACAATCGCCAGCGCGACCACGACAGCGCGCAGAAAAATGAACAATCGCCCCGCTGCCGCGCGCACTTTTCCCGCGACGGCAATCACCAGTTCCGCGCTGGAAAAACGCAACGCGCCTTCGCGTCCCGACCGCCCGCGCAGAAACGCGTAGAGCGGCAGCAGTGCAAGCAGCGCCAGCGCCCACGGATATTGGAACTCGAAGCCGCTCATGTGCTGATGCGTAGCGTCTCCAGCGCGGCGAGAATTTGCGCACCCTGTGTGCGAAGTTCTTCCATCGTCGGCGATGGCGCGAGCGGCGCGAATTTAACCACTTCCACCGGCGCAAAAAACTGCGCGAGCTGTTCGGAAAGCTCCGGCGTGCAGCGCGGGTGCTGCGCGAGAAAAGCGAGCAGTTCCTCCGGCGTCTGGCCGCGACCCGGCAGCGGAAATACTGCGAGCGCGTAATTGCGCACCGTGTTTGAAATCGCGTCCGCAGTCGTGTCCGCCGCCAACTCGCGGGATGCCCGCACGTAGGCTGGCTCGCTCACGACCGAGCGTTGCTCCCTCGGCCACGTCAGCACCAACACCGCCAGCACCGTGACCGCGCCGCATGCGATATACCACGGCAGCACGTCGCGCGGATTGCTTTTCGTGGGCAATTCGTCGCGCGGCGGACGTAACTCCGGGATGTTCTCCTGCTTGATCACTGCAAACGCAGACGCGCTCGCAAAACAAATAAGAGCGCTCATGCAAATGCGAAGGCAGACTCGGCGCAAATGAAAGCTCACCGCTTCCTCCTTTGCTCAAAAAAACGTTGGAGCGTGCTCGCGTAATCGTCGCCGGGAGCGAGGCGCAGCACGTCCACGCCAGTCTGGTTGAGCGAGCGATCCAGTCTCTCCAGCCGCAGCGCGCTGCCTTCGGCGAAATTGCGGCGGATGCTTTCGCGCATCGTATCCACCTCGCATTGCTCGCCGGTTTCCGCGTCCTCCACGGTGAGCAGTCCCGCAGGCAGCAGCGCACGCTCACGCGGGTCACTGAGGTGCAGGCACACGAGATCGTGGCGCGCGTTGGTGTGGCCGATTTCGGAAAAAAGATCGCGCCCCTTCACACTCGCTGCGCCGACGCTGTGCAAAAAATCCGTGAGCAAAAAGACGATCCCTCGCCGATGAATGACGTGATTTAAAAACGTGAGCGCGCCCTGCACATTTGTCCCACGCTTGCGCGGCTGATACACGAGCGCCTCGCGGATGAGCCGCAGCAAATGCTTGCGCCCCTTTTTCGGCGGCACGAACAACTCCACCTCGTCGCTGAAAAGCAGCAGCCCGACCTTGTCGCCATTGCGCAGCGCGGAGAACGCCAGCGTCGCCGCGATCTCCGCCGCGAAGTCGCGTTTCGTTTGCCCCGTGGAGCCGAAGTCACCGCTCGCGGAAACATCCATCACGAGCATCACCGCCAGCTCGCGTTCCTCGCGGTGCAGCTTCACAAAAGGCCGCCGCATCTTCGCGGTCACATTCCAATCAATCGTCCGCACATCATCGCCCGGCACGTATTCGCGCAGCTCCTCGAAATCCATCCCGCGTCCTTTGAACTGCGAGTGATAAGCACCCGCCATGAGATCGTTCGCGAGCTTGCTGGTCTTCAATTCCACCCGCCGCACGCGGGCTAGGATGTCGCTCGTGGTGATGGGCATGTTGCTTTAGCGGACTTCGATGAGTTTATCGCCCTGGACGAGCCGGGCTTCGATGGCGGGCAGGCGTGCTTCGAGCCACGTCCATAGGACGCGGCGTGAGGCGTTGCCGATGCGCAGCCAGACGATGGCAGGCACGGTGCGGCTGGCGGAGGCGCGGATGAAAAAGTCTTCGTCCTTGGTGAGGATGACTGCGCCACGGGCAAGGGCGCGCTGCCAGATGGCGTCATCCTCCGCGTGGCGAAGGCCCGCAGTCTCCACATGCTCGGCCTCGTGCCCGCGTTGCTGGAGCAGGCTGGCGAGGGAGGGCGGGAGTTGGGCATCAATGATCCAACGCACGATGAAGAGGGATCAGGCGGCGATGACGGTGCCCGCGAGGATGGTGTGGTCGCTTTGCGCGGCGGCGAATTGGAGGCAGGCGTCAATATCGGCGGACTCCAAGTAGGGGAAGTCTTCGAGGATTTCCGCCTCCGGCACCCGCGCGGCAAGCATGTCGAGCACGTCTTTGACACGAATACGCATCCCGCGAATGCAAGGCCGCCCGCCGCATTGCGCGGGGTTGATGGTGATACGGTCGAGGTAGTTCATAGGCTGTGTTTACTACGGCACTGGGATGTTGTCGAAGATGCGTTTCACCACGGCTTCCGTCGTCATGCCTTGCGCTTCGGCTTCGTAGGTGAGGATGATGCGGTGACGCAGCACGTCGGGGCCGATGGCTTTGATGTCGCCGGGCGTGACGTAGCTGCGGCCTTGCAAAAGTGCCCACGCTTTCGCCGCGAGTGTGAGCGAGATGGTCGCACGCGGGCTGGCGCCGAATTGGATCAGCGGACGCAGGTCGGCGAGTTGATAGTTCTGCGGATCGCGCGTGGCGAAGACGACGTGAACGATGTAGTCGCGGACTTTTTCGTCCACATGGAGCGTGTCCACGACGGCGCGCGTCGCCATGATTTGCTCCAACTCGACGACGCGCTCGATGTCGAGATTTGGCTTGGTGAAAGCCATCGTGTCGAGGATGCGGCGCTCCTCCTCGAACGACGGATAGCCGACGACAACCTTGAGCATGAAGCGGTCAACTTGCGCCTCCGGCAGTGGGTAAGTGCCTTCTTGATCAATCGGATTTTCCGTCGCGAGCACGAGGAAAGGGGAGGGGAGTTTGTGCGTCTCGCCGCCGAGCGTGACTTGCCGTTCCTGCATCGCTTCGAGCAAGGCCGACTGCACTTTTGCGGGGGCGCGATTGATTTCATCGGCGAGCACGAGGTTCGCAAAAACGGGGCCTTTCGTGGCGTGATATTTTCCGTCGCCGGGATTGTAGATCAACGTGCCGACGATGTCCGCTGGCAGCAGGTCGGGCGTGAATTGCACGCGGCTGAAGCTCGCGTGAATCGCCGAGGCGAGCGTGCGCACGGCGAGTGTTTTGGCGAGGCCGGGCACGCCTTCGAGGAGGACGTGTCCATTCGCCAGCAAGCCGACGAGCAGGCGGTCAATGAGGTGCTGCTGGCCGACGACAACTTTGCCGACGACTTCGCGGAGCTTGGGAACCCATGCCGCTGTCTCGCGCACCCGGGTGTTTAGTTGTTCGAGAGTGTCGTTCATAAAAGTGTGCGCATCACGCATGGCGGATGCGCGCTGCGAAGGACAGCGGAACGCGGGATTTCAGCAAGCAGAGAAGTGACATAAAGCAAACGGCAGACGCCCGCGATGGGAGTCTGCCGTGGTTTTTTGGGTTCGAAAAACGACTTAGCCGGAACGATGCAGTTGAAATGGCGCGAAGCGGCGACTGTGGCTGCGACGCCCCCGTCGCAACATGTATCCGAGGCGCCCTCGCCTCGTGGTTCGT
>JAYUIF010000350.1:0-7387 GCA_043766295.1 Spartobacteria bacterium
GTAATCCATGGGCGCGGGGCTGGTGACAGCTCCGCGCCTGATTCCTTTTCGTCCCGCTTCTAAAGTATGAGCATCTTTCTCTTTCTCGCCAACGCAGCCGCGCCCGCAGCGCAGGGGCCACTCGAACAGATCCAGCAACAGTTCGGCCTCAACGGCTGGGCGCTGCTTTCGCAGATCATCAGCTTCAGCGCCGTCTGCTTTTTGCTGTATCGTTTCGCGTATCACCCGATCCTGAACGTCCTCGAAGAGCGTCGTAAAAAGATCGCCGACAGCCTCGCAGGCGCCGAAGCCATCAAGGGTCAACTCGCCGACGCAAAGAAAACTTGCGAGGAACTCATCACCAAGGCCAGTGCGGACGCGAACAAGCTCATCGAAGAAGCCCGCGCCGCCGCGAAGCAAGTCGGCGAACGCGAAAGCCAGCGCGCCGTCGCGCAGGCCAATGAAATTGTCCAAAAGGCCCGCGAGGCTGGTGAAGCCGAGCAAAAGCGCCTAATGGCCGAGCTTCGCAAGGATTTGAGCCGCCTCATCGTGGAGACGACCGCGAAAGTCACCGGCAAGGTGCTGACCGCCGCCGACCAGAAGCGCATCAACGAGGAAGCAACCAAGGAACTCGCCGCCTAACGGGCCATGAAGCTGACCAAAGAGACACGCAAACTTTCCAAAGCACTCCTCCGCGAGAGCTTCACGAACGGCTTGCTCGACGGAGCCAAAGTGCAGCAAGTCGCGGACACCGTGATTCGCGCCAAACCGCGCAACACGCTCGGCGTGCTCAGGGAATTTGCCCGTCTCATCCGCCTCGAAGCCGCCAAGCGCCACGCAACCATCGAAAGCGCGCAGGAACTCGACAGCAGCGACAAGACCGACATCACAAACACCATCCACCGCAAGTATGGCGCGGATGTGACCACCGAATATAAAACCAACTCCGCCCTGCTCGGCGGCCTGCGCATCCAAGTAGGAAGCAACGTGCTCGACTCCTCCGTGCGCAGCCTCCTCGACCGCCTCGCCACCGACCTAGCGGCCTAATTTTTCGCAAAGCGAACCAGCCAACTCTTAACCAATAATTCTCCACCTCGTATGAGCAGCATCCTGCAAGACCTCGAATCCAAAATCTCCGGCCTCAAAACCGGAACCACAAAAACCAACGTCGGCACCGTCCGCGAAATTGGCGACGGCGTCGCTAAAATCGAAGGCCTGAGCGATGTCATGCTCAACGAGATGCTTGAGTTTCCCGGCGGCGTCTATGGCCTCGCTTTGAACCTCGAAGAAAACGAAGTCGGCGCAGTGCTTCTCGGCGATGACAAGGGCATCACCGAAGGCAGCGAGGTGAAAACCACGGGTCGTCTTCTTTCCGTGCCGGTCGGCAAAGGCCTGCTCGGTCGCGTAGTGAATACCATCGGGCAGCCAGTGGACGGCAAAGGCCCCATCGAGGCAACCGCACAATATCCGGTCGAAAAAATCGCGCCCGGCATCATCAAGCGCAAATCCGTGACCCAGCCCGTGCAGACCGGCATCATGGCGATTGACGCGATGATTCCGATTGGCCGTGGACAACGCGAACTGATCATCGGCGACCGCGCGACCGGCAAGACCACCATCGCGATTGACACGATCATCAACAACGCGCGCATCAACAAAGCCAACGAAGACAAAGCGGGTTTCCGCCCACTTTACTCCATCTACGTCGCCATCGGCCAGAAGCAGTCGAACGTCGCACGCAACCTCGCGGTGCTCGAAGAAACCGGCGCGCTGCCCTACACCATTATCGTCGTCGCCACGGCGTCCGATACCGCTTCCAACCAATACCTCGCGCCCTTCGCTGGTGCGGCGATTGGCGAGTGGTTCATGGATAACGGCATGGACGCGCTGATCGTGTTCGACGATCTTTCCAAGCACGCCGTCGCTTACCGTCAGGTTTCGCTGCTCCTCAAACGTCCTTCGGGTCGTGAGGCATATCCCGGCGATGTGTTCTATCTCCACAGCCGCCTGCTCGAACGCAGCGCCCGTGTGAATGAACAGAGCGGCAACGGCTCGCTCACCGCACTGCCGATTATCGAGACGCAGGCCGGCGACGTTTCGGCCTACATCCCGACGAACGTCATCTCCATCACGGACGGTCAGATTTACCTCGAAACCGACCTCTTTTACCAAGGCATCCGCCCCGCCGTGTCGGTGGGTCTGTCGGTCAGCCGCGTCGGTTCCGCCGCGCAGGTGAAAGCGATGAAACAGGTCGCCGGAAAAATCAAAGGTATGTTGGCGCAGTATCGCGAGCTCGCGGCCTTCGCGCAGTTCGGCAGCGACCTCGACGCCGCCACCAAGGCGCTCCTCGATCGCGGCCAGCGCATCGTCGAAATTTTCAAGCAACAGCAATACAATCCGCTGCCTGTCGAACTCCAGTGCGCGACGCTCTGGGCGGTGATGAACAACCATTACGACGACGTCGCCGTGGACAAAGTGAAGGACTTCCAGATGAAGTTCCAAGACTACCTCGCCACGCGCAAAGATGCCGTGCTTCAAATGCTCCGCGACAAGCCGGAAATCAACGACGCCGTCGCTGCCGCGCTGAAAGAAGCCGTCACGGAGTTTAAGCAGAGCTACCGCTAAATGATTTCGTTGCAAGCCTTTGAAATTATGCCTGAAACCTTGACCATAGACGGCGTCGAAACCGCTATCCACCACATCGGTGGGCAGCGCGTGATGATGGATTCCGACTTGGCGAAGTTCTATGGCGTGACGACAAAAGTGCTCAATCAGGCGGTGCGCAGGAACAAGCATCGCTTCCCTGCGGATTTCGCATTCCAGCTTACATCTGAGGACTTTGCAGATTTGAGGTCACAGATTGTGACCTCAAACACTGGCCGTGGTGGGCGGCGGTTTTTGCCGTGGGTTTTCACTGAGCACGGAGCGGTGATGCTGGCCAGCGTCATCAACAGCGCAGCCGCCATTGAAGCGAGCGTTCAGATTGTCCGTGCGTTCGTGAAGATGCACAAAACACTTTCCGCTCCCGCTTTGTCCACAAAGCTGATGGAGATCGAAATGCGCCTCGGCGGGCACGATGCCGACATCGCCACGCTGCTCGACATCGTCCGGCAAATGGCCGCAGAGCCGCAACCCGCAACCCGCAGAAAAGAAATCGGCTTTCACACCTTGCGCGAAGAACCCGCAACTTACAGAACTGCGCCGAAGCGCCGCGCTCGAAAGGAGAAAAAGTAATTTATGGGAGCGAATACCCGCGACATCCGCCGACGCATCAAGTCGATCAAGAACACTTCGCAAATCACCAAGGCGATGCAGATGGTCGCTGCGGCCAAGATGCGCAAGGCACAGCTCCGCGCACTCAGCGGTCGTCCCTACGCCGAGGAGCTTGCGAAAATGCTCGCCGCACTTGCGCGGGCCGGCGGCAGTTCCGAAATGCACCCGCTCTTGCAGGAGCGCAACGAAGTGAAGCGCGAACTCGTGCTCGTCATCGCCACCGACAAAGGTCTCTGCGGCGGACTGAACACCAACCTCCTCCGCGAAGTCGCTAAATTCGATCCCGAAAAAACCACGTTCGTCTCCATCGGCAGAAAGGGCGCGCAATTCCTCAGCCGCCTCAAGCGCGACCTCGCTGCCGAGTTTGAGTTGAAAGAGACGTTCACTTTCCTCGAAAGCAAACAGGCGTCCAAATTCATCATGGAGAAATTCCTCTCCGGTGAAGTGGATAAGGTCAGCGTCGCCTACACCGATTTCATCAGCACCATCAATCAAAAGCCCACCGTGCGCGTCATCCTTCCGGTGAAGAACTTTGAACTCAGCGAACTCAATGGCGAACACGGCACCAGGAAAGTCGAAGCCGCAGCCGACACGACCGAGTATGTTTTTGAACCCAGCGCAGGCGGCGTCCTCGCAGGGCTCGTCCCGCATTACGTGAATTTCGCCGTGTATCAAATGGTGCTCGAAAGCCGCGCCTCCGAACACAGCGCACGCATGGTCGCCATGAAAAACGCGACCGATAACGCCAAGCAAATCATCAAAGACCTCACCCTCGAATACAACAAGGTGCGCCAAGCGGCGATCACCACAGAACTTCTCGAAATCACCACAGCGCAAATGGCGCTCGGCTAAACAAACTCAACACCCATTCGCATGAACCAAGGCAATATCGTTCAAATCATCGGCCCCGTCGTGGACGTGGATTTTTCCGCAACCGGAAAACTCCCGAAAATCTACGAGGCACTTGAAATCACCTTCAACGTCAACGGCGCAGACACCAAGCTCGTGCTCGAAGTGCAACAGCACCTCGGCGACGGCTGGGTTCGCTCGGTCGCCATGAGCAGCACCGAGGGCCTCAAGCGCGGCCAAAAAGTCACCGCCACCGGCGACTCCATCACCGTGCCCGTCGGCGAATGCACACTGGGCCGCATCTTCAACGTCACCGGCGATCCCGTGGACGAACGCGGCCCCGTGAACGCGGAGAAACGCTACCCGATTCACCGCCCCGCGCCGAAGCTCGTGGACCAAGACACGAAGGCAAACATCCTCGAAACCGGCATCAAAGTCATTGACCTCATCTGCCCCTTTACCAAGGGAGGTAAAGTCGGCGCGTTCGGCGGCGCGGGCGTCGGCAAGACGGTCGTCATTCTCGAACTCATCAACAACATCGCCAAGAACCACGGTGGTTTCTCCGTGTTCGCCGGCGTCGGCGAGCGCTCGCGCGAAGGCAACGATCTTTACCATGAAATGAGCGACGCTGGCGTCATCAATCAGCAAGACCTCAGCAAGTCGAAAGTCGCGCTCGTCTATGGCCAGATGAATGAGCCTCCCGGCGCGCGTCTCCGCGTCGCGCTCTCCGCACTCTCGATGGCAGAATATTTCCGCGACGAAAAAAACCAGGACGTGCTCCTGTTCGTGGACAACGTGTTCCGCTTTTCGCAAGCCGGCTCCGAAGTGTCCGCGCTCCTCGGCCGCACGCCGTCCGCAGTAGGCTACCAGCCCACACTCGCGGCGGAAATGGGACAGCTCCAAGAGCGTATCACCACCACCAAGTCGGGCTCCGTTACGTCGGTGCAGGCGGTTTACGTCCCTGCGGACGACCTTACCGACCCCGCGCCAGCGAACACCTTCGCGCACTTGGATTCGACCATCGTGCTTGAGCGTTCCATCGCAGAGTTGGGCATCTACCCAGCCGTGGATCCTCTCGCTTCCACGTCGAAGGCGCTCGCGCCGGAAATCGTCGGCGAAGAACATTACGCAGTCGCTCGCGGCGTGCAGAAAGTTCTGCAACGCTACAAGGATTTGCAGGACATCATCGCGATTCTCGGCATGGACGAGCTTTCGCCCGAAGACAAAACGCTCGTTTTCCGCGCCCGCAAAATCCAGCGCTTCCTTTCGCAACCGTTCGCAGTCGCAGAAGTTTTCACCGGCACTCCCGGTCAATACGTCTCGATCAAAGACACCGTCCGCGGCTTCAAAGAAATCCTCGAAGGCAAACACGACAACGTGGCCGAGGGTAATTTCTACATGAAGGGCGGCATTGACATGGTGACGGCCTGAGGGGGCAATTTATGATTTACGATTTACGATTTACGATTTTCTGCTGCCACGCGCGCGGGATTTCCGAATCGCAGGCCGGCCAAATCATAGATCATCAATCGTAAATCTTAAATCATGGCCTCAACACTTCGCCTCGAAATCGTCACTCCTGAAGCGCGCGCATACAGCGACGACGTTGAATTCGTCGTGCTCCCAGCCGTCGAGGGCGAGATGGGCGTGTATCCGCAGCACATCCCGCTCATCACGCAGATCAAGCCCGGCGAACTCGTCGTCACCAAAGACGGCAAACAAATCGCGCTGGCTGTCGGCGAAGGCTTCGTCGAAATCACCGGCGAAAAAGTGAGCGTGCTCGTGGACATGGCGTTGCAGGAATCCGAGATTGACGAAAAAGCCGTCGAGGAAGCCATCGCACGCGCCGAGGCCCGCTTGAAAGAGCAGCACGTCGGCGACGAAGAGGCCGCACTTGTGCAGGCCGCCATCGCGAAATCTCTCGCGCAGCTCCACGTCAAGCGCCGCCGCCGCATCTAGCGCTTGCATATTTTCCTCTCGCCCCTTGTGAACCCCATCCGGCATACGCGACGTTGATATGGTCCTCGAAATCGTCAAATACGGAAATCCTGTCCTCCGCGCCAAGGGAGCGGAAGTCGGCGAAGTGGATGATCGTTTGCGCAAACTCGCCGCCGACATGATCGAGACGATGAACGCGGCCAACGGGGTCGGTCTCGCAGCTCAACAGATCGGCGTTCCCGTCCAGCTTGCGGTCATTGACGTGAGCGATGTCGAGGATCGCCCGAGCGAAATGTTCGTGGACGGCAAGCAGGTGGATTTCGAGGCATTCATGCCGATGGTTCTGCTGAATCCCGAACTCGAACTCGGCAAGGAAACCGATGATGGCATCGAAGGATGCTTGAGCTTTCCTGAAACCACCGGCGACATCACGCGCTCGGTGCGCGTCAAAGTGAAAGCGAAAACGCTCGATGGAAAACCGCTCGTTTTCGAGGCCACCGGCCTCCTCTCCCGCGCCCTCCAGCACGAAGTGGATCACCTTCACGGCATCCTCTTTATTGATCGCATGAACGCCGCCTCACGCGCCGGAATCTCCGGAAAATTGAAGCGCCTTCAAAAAGCCGCGCGGAACTAAACGCCGCGCGGTTCTGTAATTTCCTGCTGCCGGTGAACCCACACGCTGTTCACCAGCCCGAGCGCAAACATGATCATCAGCACAAACGTGCCGCCGTAGCTGATGAGCGGCAGCGGCAGTCCAGTGATGGGCATCAGCGCGATGGTCATCCCCACATTTTGGTAAACGTGAAAAAAAATCTGCGCCGTAAATCCGCCGACAATCAGCAATCCAAACGGTTCATTCGCACGCAGCGCCGTGAGCAGACACGCCACGAGCATCACGCCAAACGCCCCAATCACCGCCACGCCGCCAACGAAGCCATGCTGCTCGGCGATGGTCGTAAAAATGTAGTCTGTGTGCGCCACCGTCGGCGCGATCAGATTCATTTCGAGTTGCGTGCCATGCGCCTTGTATCCTTTCCCGCCCAGCCCCGCCGAGCCGATTGCGATGAGCGATTGATTCACCGCGTAGCTGGATTTCTGCGGGTCCACATCCGGATCCATGAAGGTCACAATGCGATCACGTTGATACGGCTTGAGGCCGAAATTGATCACCAACGGCAGCATCGTGAGTCCCGCGAGCAACACCGCGAGCATCCAGCGCTTCGGCAAACCACCCAGCCACAGCATCGTGAGGATCACCGGCAGCCACACCACCGTCATTCCGAAATCCGGCTGTTTTAAAATGAGCACCATCGTTGGGCCGATGATGATTCCCACGCACATCAGCTTC
>JAYUIF010000351.1:0-17930 GCA_043766295.1 Spartobacteria bacterium
CTGAATATCTGTTTCAGCAGGCTCCTCGATTGCCCTCCTTCAATCGGAATGCGGATGATTTCCATCGCGCCGATGATGAGGTAAATCGCGATGATGGCGCCCGCGAAAATGCCGATGCGGTCGCGACGGAAACGCCGGAATGCGATGCGCCATTGCTCATTTTTCGAGCCCATCCAAATGACCGCTGCGATCCCGACAGCACCGAGCGCGACAACGCTGTTCTGCACGAATGGCTGCTCGAACCATTCACTGAGTTTGGAAAAAATAGATTGGTCAGCCATGGTTCAACTCAGGCGGATGCGTGGGTCTGCGACGGCGTAGCAGATGTCAGTGAGGAGCAGGCCGAAAAGATAGAGCAACGACCCGATGAAAACAGCCGCGCGCACGATGGCGAAATCCTGCTTTTGGATGGCGTTCACCACGAGTCCGCCGAGGCCGGGGATGCCGAAGAAATTTTCGATAAGAAGCGAACCCATGATGAGCAGCGGTAGATGCGCGACGACGAGTGTGATGAGGGAAATCGCGCCGTTTTTCAGCACATGCTTGAAGAGCACGCCGCGTCCGCTCACGCCTTTTGCCTGCGCGGTGCGAACGTAGTCCTGCGCGATTTCTTCGAGGAAGATGGAGCGGTAAAGACGAACGTCGGAGCCGAGATAAATCACCGCCATCACAGTGACTGGCAGCATGAGAAAGCGAATGGTCCCCCACCCTTGCAAATCGAAACCAAAAGCCGGGAACCATTTCAGCGTAATGGCCATGAGGTTTTGCGCCGAGATGATGTAGGCCATCGGCACGACGCTCATCAATACGGCGCACGCGATGGTCATGCCGGTGTCTATCGCTGTGGCGCGGTAGAAAACTTGCACGAGCGCAAGACCGACGGCGAGGAAGATGCCGACAAGCATCGCTGGCGCGGTGATCAGCAGCGAGGGGATCATGCCGGAGCGGATTTTGTCGCCGATTGGCTCGCGATTGAAATCCGACTCGCCGAGTTCAAAGGTCGCGAAATTTTTCATCTGGTTGATGAAAATGGAATCCCACAGCGGCTGGTCAGGATGATGATAAGTCGAATCCGCCCACGCGGCGTTGACGATCAGCGGCTTGTCGTAACCGCGATCGTGCAGCCAGTTTCTTACTTCGCTGGATTTTGCGCGCTGTCCGAGTTGCGCCTTCGCCATTGTCTCGCGCGACTGCACGACGAAAAAGAGAAGGAACGTGATCAGCATCACCCCAAAAATAATCGGAATGGCATAAAGCAGGCGGCGGATGATGTAGGCGAGCATGTCAGCGATTCCACTCGGCGCGCTTTTTTTCACGAAGCGCTGGATCGAGCCAGAGATATTTGATGCCGCCTTCGAGCATCATGTTGTGATGCGTGCGCGGCGACCAAGGTTGGACGAGCGAATAGAAAGCTTTGTGGTTCGTGAGAAAAATCGAGCAATCGTCGTTGATCATATCCACCATCTTGTGAGTGATGGCGAGGCGCTCGGGGCCGTTTTCAATCGTGGCCATTTTCTCGTAGAGCTTGTCGAACTCCGGGTTGTTGTAGCGCGAGATGTTCTTCCCCTCGGGCGGCATATTTTTGCTGTAGAAAAGCATGAAGAAATTTTCCGGATCGGGATAGTCGGCACCCCATCCTGTTCCGCTCGATAGCTGGAAATTTCCCTTGTCCTCTTTTTCTATTTTTTTGGCGAAAGTGTTTTCGATCACGTTCACTTTGATGCCGAGTTTCTCAAGGCACTTCTGCTCAAACTCCGTCAGCAATCGCTCGTCCGCACCGCTCGCGCTCGTGTCCATCATGATTTCCAGCGGGCGTCCGGTTTTCGGATCCATGCCGCCCGGGTATCCCGCCTCGGATATGAGTTGCTGCGCGCGGGCGAGATTGAAGCTCATCGCATTCCGGTAATCCTTCCGAAAGCCAGCGATGCCGGGCGGGAGGATCTGCTGGGCGACCTCGCGCACGCCGTTGAAAAATATCTCGTTCTCTGTCGCAGCATCCAACGCGCACGCCAGCGCCTGCCGGAGCTTTTTGTTTTTTCCGAGGAGCGGGTCGTCCATGTTGATGCTCGTGTAGAAAGTGGACACCTCCACATCTTTTTCCAGACTCACTCCGCGCGCGATCAATTCGGGCGACAGCTCGTGCGTGGCCGTCACGGCGGAGCTGTAAGCGTCTTTGCTCACGCCGAAACTATCGAGGTATCCCTGCTTGGTAAGCAGCCACGCTGGTATCGTCTCCCGCAGGATGCGGATTTGCACTTCATCCAAAATCGGCAGCGGTTTTCCAGCGAGCGGGCGGCACACCGCGTCACGTTCAGGCTCCCATCCCTCGGTCGGGAATTTCGTCGTGTTGTATCGCTCGTTTCGGACAAGGCGGAAATTATTGTCGTGATCGCTCTTCTCGTAAACGTAACGAAACGGCCCCGTGCCGACCGGGTGCCACTTGAAGCGCTCGCGCCTTTTGCCGTTGTGCGTTTCACCATCGTAAAACGCCACCGCCTCGCGGGCCACCGGGCAGGTGAAATGCATCGCCATCCAGTAAACGATCTGCGGATACGGCTTGAGGAGATGCACCTTGAACGTGTGCGAATCCACCATTTCCAAAGCCGCAAATGGTGCCGCGTAGTCAAACTTGCCGCCGCTCTTTTGCGTCGCTTCATACGCGTCCCTCAGCCCTGCCACATAATCCCACAGCGAGGAAAGAACGGGACATTCTGTTTTCGGATCCGCGATTCGCTGCCAGGAATATCGCACATCCGCCGCCGTCACCTCGCGCCCTTTTCCGTCGGGAAAACACGCATCATCGTGAAAGAAAATCCCTTTTTTCAAACGGCACAAATATGTCACCGAGCCATCTGCAGCCACCTGCTTTTCAGGCATCGCCTCCAACATGCAGGGCATCAATTCGTAGGGATCGGTCTTAAAAGGATGATACTCCATCAAGCAGTCATAGACCGGCTCCAGCACGCGCCGGCTCATCTGATCGTAGGCCTCCTGCGGATCGAGCGAGCGCGGAGCTTCGGTTTGATAACTGTATCGAACCAACGGCGCGCCACCATCCCTGCCGCGCTCGACCATCGCCTTCGGGTGCGGATCGTTGTCGCAAGACGCGAGTAATAGCGTCCCCAATAGACAAAGTGCGCGCGTGATTCTGGTGAACATCTCCGCAGCGTGTATCGGGCTCATCTTGTAAACGCCAAGCACGAATCGTTTGGGGCTTCCGTCCTTGGGCCGCGACTCACTCGCTCGCCTGCATCGCTTTGATCTCATCGCGCAATTTTGCCGCGCGCTCGTATTGCTCTGAGTTCACCGCCTGCTCCATTTCACGACGGAGTTTTTCGAGCGGGCTGAGCGGCTTCTTTTCGCGCAGTTCCTTGAGCCATTCGCGCAGGCTGGTCGCCTCGGCATTGTCGCCGTCCTCATCGTCGTGCGCGGAATCGCGCAGGAATCGCTCGATGGATGCGATCCCTTTTTCCACCAGCGCGATGGCGGATTCCATGTCGTCCTTGTCGAGCGCGAGGTGCGCCTTGGCGCGCGTATTCATCATCAGCACGTAAGGGCGGAACTGCTGCACGGACCACGACAGTTCCTCGCCCGGCGCGTATTTCGCCACAAACGTGAACATATCGAGATTGCGCTTCGTATCGCGCACCACCGACTGCCAGTCGCCCATTTGGAAAAACGCGAGGTAACGATGGTAATACTGGATGCCCTCCGCCTGCATATCGCCGACCTCATCGGGCGTGAGTTGGAAACCTGCGCCCACATTTTTTGCGCGCTGCTGGTGAAAATCATGCAGGCTCTCGCAATCCTCGGGCGTCTGTCCGTCGGGACGGCCAGTCACCTCCATTTGGAGCACGCCCATATCCAGCCGGAGCTGAATCTTGGGACGCCCGTCGGCACCTTCGATTTTCCTTACTTGAAGCTGCCCCGGTTCGTAAGGCCAGTCGCGCAGCAGTTCGCTCAGATCAAAACTCATTGGCCGACTATCCAAAGCCAGGCGCGCCTGTCAACCGGCGCTCTACTTTCCATTAAAGTGCAAATAGGTGTAACCCTTGAGCGCCTTTTCGTAGCTGTTCAGCAAACGGATCGCCTCAGCCGGCTTCATCAAGTCGCCTTTGATCGCCGCATCCACCTGCGCCTTCATCAAGCGGTTCATTTCCGCTTCGTCCCATTGCGTCATGCTCAGAACGCTCGCGATGGTGCTGCCTTCCAGCGTCTCCTCGATATACCAGCCGCACTCCTCGTCTTCATCGAGGAAGACGTGCGCCTCATTCACGCGACCGAAGAGATTGTGAAAATCACCCATGATGTCCTGATACGCGCCCATCAAAAAACAGCCGATGTAGTAGGGATGGCCGGGCTGGAGACGGTGAAGCGGCAGCGTGTCTTTCACGTCTTGCAGATCCACAAATTTGCTCACCTTTCCATCGCTGTCGCACGTGATGTCCACGAGCGTCGCCTGTCTATCCGGAGCCACATCGAGGTGATGGACGGGCATGATCGGGAAGAGCTGACCGAGCGCCCAGTGATCGAGCATGGATTGGAAAACGGAAAAATTGCAGACGTATTGATCGGCCAGTGCGATCTCGAGTTCCTTCACTTCATCGGGGAGAAATTTCATGCCCTGCGAGTGTTCGACCACTGCGCGTGCGATTTGCCAGAAGACCGTTTCGATGCGGGCCTTTGCGTCGAGTTCGAGCAGGCCGAGATCAAACATCGCCTGCGCTTTTTCCTTCACCTCCTGCGCATCATGGAGCGTCTCCATGCGATTCTGTCGCGTGATACAGCGCTTCAACTCGAAGATGCTGGCGACAAGTTTCGGATCGTTCGGCTGTGGCTCGGTGACGACCGTCTCGCGCTCCTTCTCGATGCTGCCAAACGCTTCCACGATGAGGACGCTGTGGTGCGCGACGATGGCGCGTCCGCTCTCGGTGATGATGGTGGGGTGCGCGACTTTTTCGTCATCGCAAACCTCCATGATGTTCCAGACGAGATCGCGCGCGTATTCCTGAAGCGAGTAATTCGTGCTGCTGTCGAACGCAGTGCGCGAGCCGTCGTAATCCACACCGAGGCCGCCGCCGCAATCGAGATAGCCGATGGCGTGACCGAGCTTGCACAGCTTCGCATAAAAACGCGCGGCTTCACGCACTGCGCGCTTCACCGTGCCGATGTCGGGCACTTGCGAGCCGACGTGGAAGTGAACGAGCTTCAAACAATGTCCGAGATTCGCCTCGCGCAACATTTCACTCGCAGCCAGCAACTCCGCTGTGCTGAGACCAAACTTCGCATTTTCACCACCGCTCAGCGCCCATTTGCCAGCGCCCTTCGCGAGCAGGCGCACGCGCATCCCGATCCACGGCTCGACTCCCATCTCGCGGGATACTGTGAGGATTTGCTGAAGCTCTTCGAGTTTCTCCACGACGAGGATGACGCGCTTGCCGAGCTTCGTCCCGATGAGTGCATTTTGAATGAACGTAGCGTCCTTGTAGCCGTTGCAAATAATGAGCGACTCCGGGTCGCGATGAATGGCGAGCGCCGCGAGTAACTCGGGCTTGCTGCCCGCCTCGATGCCGAAATGAAACGACTCCCCCGCCGCCATGATCTCCTCCACGACTTCCTGAAGTTGATTCACTTTAATCGGAAACACTCCGCGATAAACGCCCTGATATTTGAACTCCTCAATCGCGCTGGCGAAGGCGCGGTTGATCGTCTCCACGCGATGCCGCAGCAGATCTTGAAAGCGCAACACCATCGGAAAGCTGAGCCCCTGCTCCTTCGCCTCGGCGATCAATTCCATGATGTCTATGGGCGTCTTCGTGTCCTGCGTGGGGAATGCCTGGACGTTGCCCTTTTCGTTGATGCCAAAATAGCCCGCACCCCAGCGGTCTATGTTATAGAGCGATGTTGCTGCTGATATATCCCAAGTCTGCTGCTGCATTTGTGGGCGCGCGATTATGGGAAAGAAGCGGTGTGCGCAATCATGCTGTGCAAAAATATTTCGTGACGTCGTTCCATGTCACTTCTGCACGGTGCGCAAAAGCACATCGCCGACTTGCAAATCGAGCGCCTTCTCCGCCACGCGCAGGAAGCCTGTGCTTTGATCCGTGAGCGCCACTTGCAGTTTCCCCACGCTCTTTTTCGGCGCGGCGAGTTTTTGTTGTCTGAGAAGTTTCTGCACGGCGAGCGCGGTGTTCTGCGCGGAATCCACGAGCGTAATTTTCGGCCCGACAAATCGCTGGATGGCTGCCCGCAATAATGGGTAGTGCGTGCATCCAAGAACGAGCGTGTCCACATCGTGCCGCAGTATTTTTTCCAAATAGCGCGCGATGACCGAGTCCGTGACCGCATCTTCGATCCAACCTTCCTCGATCAGCGGAACAAAAAGCGGACACGCTTCGGCAAAAACTTCCACATCGCTGTCCAGTTCCTCAATCGCCCGTTCGTATGCGCGGCTGTTCACCGTCGCCCTCGTGCCGATGACGCCGATCTTGCCGCTGCGTGTCGCCTTCACCGCCGCCTGCGCGCCGGGCTCAATCACGCCCGTCACGGGCACGCGTAAATCCATTTTCAACTGCGGAACTCCCAGCGCGCTCGCGGTGTTGCAAGCGACAACGATGCACTTCGCGCGCTCCGCGAGCAGCAACCCCGCAAGCTCCACGCTGTATCGTTCGATGGTCGCCTGACTCTTCCCGCCGTAGGGCACGCGCGCTGTATCCCCGATGTAAAAAATACTTTCACCCGGCAGCAATTCGCGCAGCGCCGCGACGACCGTGAGCCCGCCGATACCCGAATCAAACACGCCAATCGGACGCGCCGTTTCGTTGGGCTTGGTGAGTTTTGCTTTGATGGATTTCACGAGTGATTCGGATGAAAGGTGTTTGGGGCTTCAAAGTGCAAGCGCACTGAAACTCATTGCGCGGCTGGTGGCTCGATGGGCTCCGGCTGCACTGGCTTTTTCGTTGGCGGTTCAGGCGATGCGGGGCGCTCTTCCTTGGGCTGATTACCTACGGCGCGCTTGTAGTTTTCGACCGCTGAAAAAATCGCCTGCGCAAGTGTCTGCCGGTAGATCGGCGTTGCGATGAATCTCGCGTCGTTGGGATTCGTTTGAAAGCCGCCTTCAATCAGCACTCCGGGAATTGTGAGATCACGAATCACGACAAAGCGCGCACGCTTCAGACCCCGATCAAACATCCGCGTCTTCACCACGAGCGCTGCGTGTGTCGCCGTCGCGAGGGCGATATTTTCCGCATCGTGCGCATGGCCCGCGCACTCGACAAAATCGCTGATGGAAGGGCCGTCGGCCATCATCGAGGGAACTCCTCGCGGCGCGAGGGTGTAAGTTTCAACGCCCGTGCCGTAGCCTCCCGCATTAAAATGCACGGCAACAAAAATTGCGCGCCGCTGCTGGTTGGCGATGCGCACGCGATCATCGAGCGGGATGAAAGTGTCGTCGCTCCGGGTCAGCACGACTTTATATCCAGCGGCCTGTAGCAACGCCCGCGCGCGTTGCACTGTGTCGAGCGCGAAAGTTTTTTCCGCGCCCCACTGACTCATCGCGCCGTTGTCGTGTCCGCCGTGGCCGGCATCGAGCACGACGGTATCAATCGGCTGCGCGTTTTTGATTTTGCTCGGGCGCATCACGGGCTCAATCAGCTTCACGAGATCCATGCGTGAGATGCAGACTTTCCCGCCATGCTCCACCGCAGGATAGCTGAGGATGAACTTGAGATTGTTGATGAAAAAATCCGGCGAGTTCAGCGTCGCGCGCAGGCTGCGCACGCCGGAGCTTGCGGTGATTTCCTTATCCGTGCGCTTCACGTTTTTCAGCGCGTAGAAATCCGCGATGTTGTCCATGTCGAGGTAATCGCGTCCGCCGATCTGATGCACAGTCCAATCCCCCGCGCTGGCGAGGCGGGCGATGAAGACGAGCAATAGACAAACGATCCGGCGCATGGGCGGCGGCAAAATAGGAAACACACTCCACATGGCAAGTGCCACGCGATTGCGCTACACGACTTTCAGCTCCGCATTGGAATTCGCGTCGTGGATGCTGAACTTCTCATGATGATACGCCGGGTCGGGCCGGAAGGTGAGACGCGCGGCGTATTTCCGTTCGATCTCCACGAGCAGTTCCTCGTCCTCTTTGCGCAGGCGTTCGAGCACGAGCGGGTGGAGTTGCACGCGGACCTCGTGGATGTCCACGTAGAATTTCATCACGCGATGCAGCTCGCGCTGAATTTCGACGCTCAAACTCGTGGAACTCTTCACTATGCCGCGACCATTGCAATACGGGCAGGGCGTGAAGACCGCGCCGCTGATGCTCTCGTGCGCGCGCTGGCGTGTCATTTCCATGAGGCCGAGCGGGCTGATGGGCAGGATGTGCGTCTTTGCTTTATCGCGCTTCATCCGGTCTTTCATTCGTTGAAAGACCAATTGCTGATCGCGCCGGCTTTTCATGTCAATGAAGTCGCCGATGATGAGGCCACCCATGTTGCGGAGGCGGAGCTGGCGCGCGATGGCGTCGGCTGCTTCCAGATTCGTTTGCAGGATGGTTTTTTCCACGTCGCGGCTGCCTTTGTTGCGGCCCGTGTTCACATCAATGGCGACGAGCGCCTCCGTTTCATCAATGACGATGTAGCCGCCGCACGGCAGCCACACTTGACGGTGGAACGCATCCTCGATCTGCCGCTGCACGCCGTATCGCTCGAAGATCGGCACGGGCTCGCGGTAGTGCGTGATGCGGTTCACGCTGCGCTTGCTCACCTGCCCGACGAGTTCCTTCATCGTCTTCACGCTGGCCTCGTCATCGCACACGACTTCCTCGATTTCGTCGGTGAGAAAATCACGCACCGTGCGCTCGACGAGGTCGGGTTCTTGAAACACACACGCAGGCGCTTTTTTCTGCTGCATCTGTTTTTCGATGCCGCGCCATTGCTCGATGAGATAGGCGATGTCGCGCACGAAATAGCGCGCCTTTTGTCCCTCGCCGACGGTGCGAATGATCACGCCCATGCCCTCGGGGATATTGAGGTCGCGGAGAATTTTGCGCAGGCGTTCGCGCTCCTTCGGGTTTTCGATCTTCCGCGAAATGCCGCACTGATCCGTGTAGGGCATGAGCACGAGGAAACGACCGGGCATCGAGATGTTCGTGGTGATGCGCGGGCCCTTGGTGCTGATGGGGCCTTTGGTCACTTGCACGAGCACTTCGCTGCCGACGGGATAAATGCTCGGGATGTCTTTCGATGTGATGCGCTGCTTCTGTTTGCGCTCGCCGCGGGCAACTTCCTCGATGCCGGCATCGAGTGCTGCGGGAAGTGCGTCCCAGAAATGAAGGAAGGCATTTTTTTCGTAGCCAATGTCCACGAACATGGCCTTGAGACCGTGCTCGATGTTGCGGACGCGGCCTTTGAAAATGCTGCCTACGATGTTCCGGTCGTCGGTGCGCTCGATGTTGTATTCTTCGAGCACTCCGTTCTCGAGGAGCGCGACGCGCTTCTCCAGTTTTTCGACGTTGATGATGAGTTTGTTGCCCGTTGGGCGTGGTGTAAGTCCGATGAGTTGTTTCACTTTTTTGATTAGAGAAATTGTGGATTGAGCGATTTTATGAAGCACTGGCGGGATAATTGTTAGCGGCGTAAGCCACCGTTGTTGGGTTGTGTTGGTTTGTTGCTGGGGCCGAAAATTCTTTGCCAAAGACCGGGCTTGCGCAGGCCGCCGACCTTGCCGCGCGCATCCGCCGGGGCGCTCACGTCAGGGCGGGCGCCAGCGGCATCGTTGCCGGTGGTTTGGAGCGGGCCCTCAGCGTGTTCGGCGGTTTCTTCGTCGTCGGCGATGTGCCGACTATCAGGGCGTTGGTCGGTGCCGGTGAATGCCGTGGCGACAAGTTTGTTGAGCGAGCCGTCTTCTTTGAGCGTGATCTCTGAGATTTGTTCGAGGCTGCCGAGTTGAGGATTCACCCATGCGACTTGCGGCGAAAATCCCGCTTCGAGCGCGAGGCATTGCTGCAAAATTTTCTGCGCCACGGGAGCAGCCACGCCGCCGCCGGATTTCGCGCCCTGGATCATCACGCACATGGCGTATTTCGGCTGTTTGTATGGCGCGAAGCATAAAAACCAAACGTGGTTGTCCTTCACGCGTTCGTTTTCTTCTTTCCGCCAAAACTGCGCGGTGCCCGTCTTCCCCGCGACTTCGACGCCTTTGATCTGCGCGCGTTTTCCAGTGCCACCCGCTTCGTTCACGACACGCCACATCCCGCGACGAACCACTTCGATTTGATCGGACGAAAGTCCAAAATCGCGAAGGGAGGCGCGCACTTTTGGTTCGACTGGGGCTGCGAAATTTCCATCGGCGTCGCGCACATCATTGCCCTGCGAATCCACGATGCGGGAAACGAGACGCGGGAAATAGCTGGTGCCGCCATTTGCGAGCGTCGAGCAAACCATCGCCATTTGCAGCGGTGAAGCTTCGACTTCGCCCTGGCCGATGGACACGTTCGCGGTGTGCGATGGGCTTTTTACCATCGCGGACTGGCCGGTCGCGGCGAGCCACTTCGGGCCGGGCAGGATGCCGCCGTGTTCACCGCTCAACGCGATGCCAGTCTTTGTGCCGAGGCCGAGTGCTTCGCCGACCGTTTCGATGGCCTGCAAGCCCGCCGCATTTCCGAACTGGAAAAAATAGCAGTTGCACGAGTTTTTGATCGCGCCCGCGAGATCCAATGTGCCGTGTGATCCCTTACCAAAAATCCAGCACTTCATCGGGCGATTACCGTAGGTGAAACTGCCCGAGCAACTGAATGCGCGGCTCGGCGGAATGCCCGCGCTGAGGCCCGCAAGCGCGGTGACGGTTTTGTAGGTCGAGCCCGGCGCGTATCCCTGCACCGCGCGGTTGGTGAGCGGATCTGCCACGGCATCGTCGAGTCGCTGCATGTCTTCGGCGCTGATTTTCGGGACGAAAATATTCGGGTCATAATCCGGCACGCTCGCCATCGCGAGGATGTCGCCGTTGTTCGGGTTCGTCACCACCACAGCTCCACGGCCAACGCCTGCGTCTCGCAATGTCTTTTCGACGATTGTCTGAATGCGCGCATCTATCGTGAGATAGACATGGCTGCCCGGCGTCGGCGCGATGCGTTCAAGTTCCGCACCGATTTTATTTTTCACCGTGCGTTCGAGCACGCGTTTTCCTGGCTGCCCGCGCAGGTATTTGTCGAAGGTCTTCTCGATGTTGGAGCGACCCACCACATCGGGCTGATAGTAAGTGTATGCCTTAATGTCGGCCTCCTTGTTCACGTCCTCGGGCGCTCCGGTGTAGCCGAGCACATGAGAGGCAAGCGCACCGTAGATATATTGGCGCACGGGACGAATCGCCACCTCGACACCGGAGAGTCCCGCATCATTTTCCGAAAGGCGTGCGATGGAATCGAAGTCCACATCATCGAGATAGGCGAAGGGCACTTGCTCGTTGGTGCGGAAGTGGCGTTCGAGTTGCGCTGCATTGTAGTCGCGGGCGAGGTCCAGTTTCTTCAGCGAGGGCACCACGGCGCTGTTCACGATTTGCACGATGTCCGCGATCTTGCGGTCTTCGAGCATGTCGTTGTTCGTCGTGCGAAAAATGGAGACGGGCACTTTGCCGCCGTTCATCTCGCGATAGCCGCGCTCCATCTGTGGCAGGTAAAAATCCACGCCATAGCTGCGGCGGTTGGCGACGAGTGTGATGCCGTTTCGGTCGCGGATTTCGCCGCGCACGCTGGGGATGCGGACGGTCACGAACGATCCTTTTTTTAAACGCTCGCTCCATTTTTTCTGCCGCGTGATCTGCTCATACCACAGCTTCGCGCTGAGCACGCCGAGCCCGCTGATCATGAAAAATCCGAGCGCAATCACGCGCCATGAAAGGCCCGAGAGCAGCCTGAAATTTCGGAGCTGGCGGAATGGTTTGCTCATCGTTCGCTTTGCGCCACACGGGCGCGCTCGAAGTGGCCGAGCCGGCGGCCAATCCAGTTCAAACCAAAAAAGACAAACGGCGCGATCAGCGCGGCGGCCAGACCGCTGCCTGCGATGCGGCTCCAGACATCACGCGGCCACACGAGCACGAAGGGTTCGCGACGAAATGTGATGACGACAAATTCAATCAACACCATCAGCGAAGTGAGCACACCGGTGAGCAGACAGTGAATCTGCCAGCGCCCGCGAATGAAGAGCGGGTGCAGTCCGTTCATCACCGCTCCGAGCCCGCCATAGAGCAGGATGTGCCATCCAAAAAAGACATCCACTTTCCCATCCACAGGCACCGTGGCGAGGCAGTCCCACATCAGCCCCGCGCAAAACGCCATCGCCAACATTCCCCACAAAGGGAGCGCAGCGGCGGCGTAGAAAAAGACAACGCTCATCACGAGCACCTGACCGCCGAGACCCGGAAACGCACCGAGGAAATGCTGGGCGACCAGCGCGAAAAACATGAGCACAACTAGAAGGATGGTGAACATGGCTACCGATTGACGTTCGCTTTCATGCCCGTCTTGATGAACACATCCGTGAGCGCCACGAGATCCACGGCGGGCTCGATGACGGCCTGCCCGTCGAGTTCGCGCGATTTGAATTCGATGACGTGCCCGATGAGCACTCCGGCTGGATAGACGTTACCCGCGCCGCTGGTGAAAACTTTCTGCCCCGGCTGGAGCGATGCGTATTTGGAAATAAAATTTAGCGACATCCGTGGCTGGAGATTGGTGGCCGTGCGTTCGCCGCGAACTTCCACGCGGACGATCCCTTGTTCTTTCGTGCCCTCGACGGTCGCGGCGACTTTGCAATTTTCATCCGTGATGAGCAGCACCGTCGCGGCGTGCTCAGCGACTTGGATGACTTTTCCCACGAGCCCGTCCGCTGTGAGCACCGGCATATCCGGCGACAATCCATCGGCTGTTCCTTTGTCCACCTCGATGGTATTCCACCAGTTTGTGATCGGTCGCCCGATGACGCGCGCGGAGATGAGCGTGAAGGACGATTGCGCCTGATAGCCGAGAGATTTCTTGAGCCGGATATTTTCCGACTCCACACCACGGAGCGCCTGATTTTCTGCGCGAAGCTGCTCGGCCTCGGTTTTAAATTTTGCATTTTCCGCCTCCAGTTCGCCGAGTTTGCGCGCGCCGGATTTGTAGTTTTTCAAGCCGGTATCCAGCTCCGATCCTTTGCGTAAAAATGGCGAGATGAGACTGAGGAAACCGGATTGCAGACGCTGACGGCTGCCCGGATTGATCAGGAAAACTAGCAGCACCGCTGCGAGGAAACACGACACGGCGATGATGTTTGCGCGACGTTTCATGGCTGAAATAGCGGCGACTCCGCCAACGCTGTTCTCTGCGCGGCTTCCTGTCGGCTGGTTTTCATCGGCTTGGGCCGTTTAGCTGTTCCGCCACTGGCGGTCAGTGGCTGTGACCTGCCGGAGGAATTTCATCTCGCTCAGCGCGCGACCAGTTCCCTCGGCCACGGCACTCAGCGGATCCTCGGCGATGTGCACCGGCAGTCCCGTCTCTTCGCTGAGAAGACGATCCAGCCCGCGCAGAAGCGCACCGCCACCGGCAAGCACGAGTCCCCGATCCACGAGATCGGCGCTCAGTTCGGGCGGGCAGCGCTCCAGCGTCACGCGCACGTTGTCCACGATGGTGGAAATCGGCTCCAGCAGTGCTTCGCGCACTTCCTGTGAAGTGATGCTCAGCGTCTTCGGCAATCCCGCTACGAGGTCGCGTCCCTTGACCTCCATCGTCGTCTCTTTTTCGCTCGGGTATGCGCTGCCGATTTTGATTTTGATGTCCTCCGCCGTGCGCTCGCCAATCATCAGATTATACGCGCGCTTCATGTATTGGATGATCGCTTCATCCAGCTCATCGCCCGCCACGCGGACGCTGCGACTGAACACGATCCCCGATAGCGAAATCAGCGCCACCTCCGTGGTGCCGCCGCCGATATCAATGATCATATTTCCCGCCGCGTCCTGCACCGGCAGTCCGCAACCGATGGCCGCTGCCATTGGCTCCTCGATGAGATAGACCTCGCGCGCACCTGCGTGCAGGGCCGATTCTTTCACCGCGCGTTTTTCGACCTCCGTGATGCCCGAGGGCACCGCGATAACAACGCGTGGTCGTGGTTTGAAAAGTGTCCGCTTGCCGTGAACTTTCTGGATGAAATGCCGCAGCATCGCCTCCGTGATCTCGAAGTCCGCAATCACGCCGTCCTTCAACGGACGAATCGCCGTGATGCTGCCGGGCGTGCGCCCAAGCATCCGTTTCGCTTCGTCGCCGACCGCCAGCACCTTGCTAGTGCCCGTCACTACGGCCACGACCGATGGCTCGCGGAGCACGATGCCGTGATCCTTTACATAGACGAGCGTGTTCGCCGTGCCGAGGTCTATACCGATGTCATTCGAGAAAAAGCCGAGAAGTCCGTTGAGCATTGAAATTGCGAAGGGGCTGAAAAGCTGACCTTACGGGTGGTAGCGACCGCACGCAGAAGCCCGCAGGCTGGCTGTGATATGTGAGCGGTCAGGTTCATGTTTAGTGAAAGAGTGCGGTGTTGTAGGTTTCGCGGGCGAGGGCGTCAAAGAAATTTCCCTAAATGTAATAGGAAAACTCTCCACGCTGAAAACCTGCACCCGCCATAAACATTGGAAGCTGCTTTGATTCATCCACGAAAATACGCGCTTTCGCTGAAAGTCTTTCATCCTTCGTGTGAGAAATCGCGACTCTCTCCTCCGCAATCCTGATCGCCGTGGTCGCCGCCCGCTTCCGACGCTGCTCGGCGGGCAAATAGAATTCGCAATGACGAGCACAGGAGTTGCATACCTCCCGCACGCGATGGAACTCCGACTGATTAACGAAAAACCACTGGAAGCCCCAGTCATCAATGTATCGGCGGAAACGCCGACGGAAGCGCCCGTGAAAGCGGCTGCGGTTCCCGTGAAAGCGGCGGCGGCTCCCGTGAAGGCACCGGTGCCGGTGCAGGTGCAAGCTCCAGCGAAAGCGCCTGCAATCGTAGTTCACGATAAAAAGCCCCTGGAGATTCCTGCGAAAGCGCCATTTAAAAAGAGCGGCACCAAGGCCGCGATGAAACTCATCTGCTTCATAGCCGTCAGCACCATCGCACTTGGCGTCGGCTTGTTTTACACCATCAAAAGCCACAGCAAGGGCAAGACTCCGCCGAGCGCAACCATCGCAATCGCGACCGAGACAAGCGGCCAGCCGGCGAAACCCGTCGACCAACCCGCCGCCACCGCAAATGCCAATGTGACGCCCAGCAACAATAACATCCCCGCAGACCACACAGCCGCCAAACCCGAAACCGCCGCCAAGGACGCCGACAAGCCCGTTGAAAAGGCCCCCGCTAAACCCGGCACACCGAACGCAGAGCCCGAGAAAACCGCCACCCTCAACAGCAAAGACATCCCCCTCAATCCCCTCACAGCCAAAGCCCCCACGCCAGCCCAGCTCAACAGCACCGAAATCAAACTCAACGCCACCGAAATCATGCTGAGCCCCTTCACCGAAGTCCCCACGAGGAAGACCCAGCTCAACAACACCGAAATCGTCCTCAACACCCTCACCGGCCAGGCCTCCGAGCAAGCCAAACTCAACAGCACCACCATCCTCCTCCGCCCGCTCGGCGCGCCCATGAGCGGCACAGGCAGCACCCTCAACGCCCCGGCCCCGAGAGTGATTGCCAGCCCCATCGGCCCGATTCCCGACGCCTTCAAACGCGAAGTCATCATCCACACCCTCAGCGCCGATACCCTCTTTGACGCCTCCCCCTCCACCCTCTGCACCGTCGCCGAAGAGCACCTCGCCCCCTTCGCCGCAGGGATGAAAAAACACCCCGAACTCCCCATCCTCATCCGCTGCTACACCGACAACATCGGCACCGCCCAGGAAAACCTCACCCTCTCGCGAAAACGCGCCGAAGCCATCCGCAACTGGCTCGTCAAAAAAACCGGCATCCCCGCCAAAAACATCACCACCATCGGCATGGGCGCCAGCGAACCCATCGCCTCCAACACCTACTCCGACGGCACCGACAACTTCCAAGGCCGCGCCCGGAACCGCCGCATCACCATCACCACCCCCACCCTCACCCCCAGCAAAACGCCCGAGCCGCCCATCGCCCCTTCCCTCGTGGTAAAAGCAACCCCGCCCGCCGCACCGAACGCCCCCACAGGCGAGCCCACCCCCACCCCCGCCGCAACAGAGCCGCAGCCCTGAAAATAGCGCAGCACTTCAGGGCCGGGAAAAGCCCCGCACCTCGGCCAAAGTCCCGACAGGCACGGCAACATTCTCACATGCGGGAGATTCAATCTACGGAGGCGGAGATTCAATCTCATAGGCAGGAGATTCAGTCCCATAGGCAGGAGATTCAGTCTCATAGGCAGGAGGTTCAGTCCCATAGGCGGGAGATTCAGTCCCATAGGCGGGAGGTGCAGTCCCATAGGCGGGAAGTCCAACCTGCGCTGGCACCCGCTGGCAGGCAGAGCCGAGAGTGCCGTGTTCCATCCCGCGAGACGCGCTGAAAGCGGGAGCACTGCCCGCACGGCGATGTTGCCAAGCGGGGCGGCGCGTGTTTTAACCCAGCGCAACAAAACCGAAACCCACTCCATGAATAAATATCTGACTGAATTCCTCGGCACCTTTTTCCTCGTGCTCACCATCGGCTGCAACGTCCTCGGCGGAAATCCGCTCGCGCCCATCGCCATCGGCGGCGTTTTGATGGTGATGGTTTTTGCGGGCGGCCACATTTCCGGCGCGCACTACAATCCCGCCGTCACGCTCGCAGTCACCTGCCGTGGCAAATGCACGCCGGAGGACGCGTGCGGCTACATCATTTTCCAAGTGCTCGGGGCAACGGCGGCGGCCTTCACTGCGAAATATCTCTACGCGGCGGCGGCGATGAAGCTCGCGGATGCGGCGGCGGTGAGTGCGGCATCCAACGGCACGGCCATGCCCTCCAACGCCGGCCCGGTATTTCTCGCGGAGTTGATCTTCACTTTCGCCCTCGCGTGGGTGGTGCTCAATGTCGCGACCTCGAAGGGCACGGCGAACAACAGCTTTTACGGCCTCGCGATTGGCGCGACGGTGATGGTGGGGGCGTTCAGCGTCGGCGCGATTTCCGGCGGCGCGTTCAATCCCGCAGTCGCCATCGGCGCGGCGCTCATGGGGCTGATCCAATGGGGGAGCATCTGGGTGCATCTGTTTGCGGAGTTCATCGGCGGGGCGCTGGCGTGCTTCACATTCAAAACACTGAGCAAAGCGGACGCGGCGTAACGCGCGCTTTATTTCGCACCGAGGCAGTGGACGGTGCCGTCCTCCGCGCCGATGACGATGACGCCGCCCGCGATGGCCGGGCTGGCGGTGAGGGGCGCGCCGATTTCGTAGCTCCAGCGCAGTTTGCCATCGGCGAGTTCCACACAGTAAAGGCGCCCATCGCGGCTGCCGAAGAGGATGCCGCCATCCTTGCAAAGCACCGGCGAACTATCCACATCGCCGCGCGTGGCGAAGACCCAGCGGGCCTCGCCTTTCACCCGGTCAATGCAGTGCAGGCGCTTGTCGCGGCCACCGATAATCACGGCCTCGGCACTGAGCGCCGGGCTGCTGTAGTAGGCGAAACTGCGGTCGTGATACGTCCACTTCGTCGCGCCCGTGGCCGTGTCGAACGCAAAGACTTTCTTCGCTTCGTTGCCGAGATAAACCATCGCCCCATCGGCAGCCACGCTGCCTGCGATGTAGCTTTCCGCATCCATCTTGCGCACCTCCTTGCGCTCGCGGAGTGAGACGACGTGGAGCTGAGCATCGCACCCGCCGAAGACCGCGTGCCCATCGCCCGTGAGCGCGGGCGTGCCGTTGATGAAATTTTCCGTCTCCACCTTCCACAGCACCTTGCCGCTCGCCGCAT
>JAYUIF010000352.1:0-3089 GCA_043766295.1 Spartobacteria bacterium
ACTCCCGATGGTGGGCGCGAAAGGCCCACATGACTACATCACGATGGGCGGAATGTACACGAACATCAAAATCCGCGACCACCTGGAGAGCTACGACAAAGATCCCGGCTGGTATGAAAAGCCCGCCGGCACGCTCGCTGAAACCGCCAGCGCCGATGAACTCAAACGCGACCTCGGCTTTATCCCGGACGCCAAGCCGGGCAAGGGCGGCGGCGGGCATCAGCACCACGGCGCATGAAAAAGAAATCGAATCAAAACGCAACGCTCGCCGCGCTCAGCGATTCGCAAGTTTATCGCGACTACGAGCGGGCCTTCACGCAAGGCACGGGGCTCCCGCTCCGGCTGCAAGGGCCGGAGATGCTCAATCTCATCCGCCACCCAAAAAAGCAGGAGAATCCATTTTGCTCGCTCATGGCGAAAAGCAACGAGAGCTGCGCACACTGCTATGCGTTGCAGTGCAGGGTCGAGGAGGAGGCGCAGTTTCAGCCAAAGACGCTCAAGTGCTTCGCGGGACTGTGCGAGACCGCCGTGCCCGTGCGCGTGGCGGAGAACGTGATCGCGTTTCTCCACACCGGGCAGGTGTTGTTGCAGAGGCCCGACAAGGTGCAGTTCAAACGCATCGCCGCCATGCTCATCAAATGGGGGGCCGAGGTGGATTTGAAAAAACTCGAGGAGTTCTATTTTAACACGCGTGTCATCACGGTGAAGCAATATGAGGCGCTCATCCGCCTGCTTAATACTTTCGCCGAGCATCTCGCCGCGTGCAGCAGCGCGCTCGTCTTGCAAAGCCAGCAAAAAGATTCGCCGGCAATTACGCAGGCGCGGAGCTACATCCGGGATCATTCAGACGATGATCTGTCGCTCGCAGTCGTGGCGCAAATCGTGAACATGAGCGCGACCTATTTCAGTGAGAAATTCAAGGAGATGGCCGGGATCAACTTCGTCGAATACGTGGCGCGCACGCGCGTCGAGAAGGCGCGCAATCTCCTGCTCAATCCGAACCGGCGCGTGAGTGAAGTCGCATTCGAGGTGGGCTTCCAGTCACTCTCGCAGTTCAACCGCACCTTCAAGAAAGTCATCGGCGAATCGCCGCGCGACTATCGTGCGAAGCTCCCGTTGGCGAAGTCTTGAGCGAAGGTTCCGCGAGTTTGCGCGGACGCTCGCCCGAACCGGTGAAGCACTGGGGTTCCGGACGCTCTGGGCAGGGCAAGAAATGCGCAGTCCTTCCGAAGCAATGCGGAGACAGGAATTGCGCCATGCCCGACCGTTTTGCACACAGCGGAATCCGCTGAATGAAAACGCAAAAGGATCCCCATGAAACTGAACTCATCACTCCCCTCGGCAGGATTCCCGTGCGATTCCAAAGGCGAGGACCGGGCAGGACGAAGTCACCGGGGATCAGGCGCGCTGAGCGCAGCATTATGTGCCGCACTCATCGCAACCTGCTCCCAAGTCTCCGCAAGGTCTCCACAACCCCGCGTCGAGAGCGGAACCATCGAGACGGCTGAGCCGGATGGCCGCAACCGTCGGGACAAAGGCTGCTGCGGCACCATCGAGGCGATTGATCAGGATGCCCGCATCCTCCGGGTCCGACGCGACGGTGAGGCAGTTCCGCTGACGCTGGTTTGGAACAGCCAAACCCGCTTCATCGAAGGCACCGACTTTGTCACCGCCGCCGCACTGACAAAAGGCGCACGGGTGACGGCCTCATATCACACCCCGTTTTTCGGAAAGCGGTTTGCCACGAAGATTGTGATCGAGCGCAGGGCGGTGCATCCGGCGCATCGCTCCGCCATCCGAACGCCATGAATCACGCAATCCGAAGAAATGCGGAGTCTTTCGGAGCGGATGCGTAGCGGCTGTGGCAATTCCCCGCGAGACCCCTCATGTCGGGAGAAGCACAGAAACGGACAAGACATCATGTTTCGCGAACCACGTTCCCGACAAAAACAACAAACACGAAATCAATAATGAAAAAGAAAATAATCAAATCACTCGCCGCATTGGCACTGCTGCCCACCGGCCTATTTGTCAGCGCCTGCACAACCAACAAAGGGCAAGAGGGAGTGCAACCGGGAGTGCATCAAATGGGCTCGTCACCGATGAGCAATGAAAAGATGCCGGGGAGGCAAAAGCAGCCCTAAGGGAGCAGGACGAACGACCGCAAATTGGCGGGGCCGCCGGATTCATTTCAGGCCGTTGCGCCAAGTTACGATCATAGGTGGGGCCGCCCAGCCACGAAGCTAGGCGTTTTCATCGGTCGTGCCGATGTTCTGCAAACCCAAAAAACGTCATGCTCGTCGAATTGAACACGCCACAGGGCAGCATTTTCTCCGGTCAAGCGGATGGTGCGGAACTCCGGACGACGGACGGAGTGATCGCGATCCGTCCGGATGAGGAGAGTTATCTCAACCTGACGCAGACGACACAGATCACCCTGCGCGTCGGCACGGAGTTCCTCATCTTTGCGCTGGAGAACGCCGCCGCAAGTCTGCGGGACGGTCGGCTGTCCGTGATAGCGGAGCGCATCCGCCGCATCGAACCGCAGGCCATTGCCGGATAAGACACCGATGAAATCCGCGGCTGACCATTTCACCCGCCGCCAATTTCTGCGCAGCGCCGCCGCTGTCGGAGCACTGGCGGGATTTGAAAGCTTTGCCCCAGCCTATGCGCGACCCGGCAAGAAAGCGCGCGAGCCGGGCGGGCCGATCGATCTTACGATTGACCGGCTGAACATTGAGATTGGCGGGCGGCGCGCTTCGGCGATTGCGATCAATGGTACGGTGCCGGGGCCGCTCGGGTGTCTGCGCGAAGGGCAGGATGCGATCATCCGCGTGACCAATCGGCTCGCGCATGAGTCCACCTCGATCCATTGGCACGGGCTGATCCTGCCGTTTCAGATGGATGGCGTGCCGGGCATTAGTTTCGCGGGCATAGGTGCGGGCGAGACCTTCACCTATCGCTTCCCCGTCCGGCAAAATGGCACCTATTGGTATCACAGCCACACTGCGGCGCAGGAGCAGCTCGGCGTCTATGGCCCGCTGATCATTGACCCGGCGGACGGCGATCCTTTCCGCTATGACCGCGAG
>JAYUIF010000353.1:0-41206 GCA_043766295.1 Spartobacteria bacterium
CATATGGCAAGACACTCGTGGCATATGGCGAGACACTCGTGGCATATGGCGAGACACTCGCGGCATATGGCAAGACACTCGCGCCTATCGTGACCCTCCCAAGCCACAAGCGCCCACACTTTATCCGAAAAACTCTCCCCATCTGGCGCAACCTTCCACAATTCCAACGAACTAAACTCCACCAAAGCGAACAGCGTGTGCGGGGTATGGCGGGCGTCCCGCCTGCCATGCCGCGCGTCTCGCGCGGCATCCGCGAACGTCTTGTGACATGACTCTCGCGAGAAGCCCGCCTGTCGTGCGTTCGAGTGGTTCAGGCGAGACGCCCGAACCGGCAGGCGGGACGCCCACCCTACCCCGATGCCCGTCCTCCGCCTTTTCCACGGTCTGTTTAATTCCGGGAGATGGTTTTTACAGGAAGCAGAAGGTAATAGTGACAGGCCGATTCTTCGCGACCTGTTGCCTTACCTGCGGAAGATGTCGGTGCTGCCGGGGCTGCGCTCTTTCCAGAGCCAGATGCCGCCGCGCATCCCGAGTTCGTTGGAGACGAGTTTTACGTCTGCGGGGAGTTTGAAATTGATGCAGCGGGCGTTGCCGCCGCCGATGTAGAGGCGGTTGAAATTGGTGAGTGTGCGGAGGGTTTCGATGGCTTTTTGGACGCGGCGGTTCCAGCGGCGTTTGCCGACTTCTTCGAGCGCGGCGTTTCCGAGTTGCTCTTCGTAGGTCTGCCCTTTGCGGAAGGGATGGTGCGCAAGTTCGAGGTGTGTGGAGAGCCGGCCATCTTCGGCGAGGCTGGAGCCGAGGCCGGTGCCGAGGGTGATGACCATTTCGACGCCTTTGCCGGAAATGGCGCCGAGGCCCTGGATGTCGGCATCGTTGAGGACGCGCACGGGTTTGCCGAGTTTGCGGGTGAGCGCCACATCGAGATCAAAGTCTTTCCATGCGTCCTGGCCGAGGTTGTGGGCGGTCATGATTTTTCCGCGCCGCACGACGCCGGGGAAGCCGACGGATACACGGTCGTAGCCCGCGAGCGGTGCGACGAGTTTTGAGAGCGTGGCGACCATTTTTGCGGGCCCGCATTTCGGCGGGGTGGGGATGCGGAGGCGCTCGGTGATCATTTTTCCTTTTGCGTCGAGCAGCGAGGCTTTCAAACCGGTGCCGCCGATATCAATCGCGAGGGTCTTCGCTCCCGGCGCGGCGGTCGCTTTTCGCGGGGCTAAAGTGACGGTGGTTTTTGAGGCGGCGGTTTTTTTGGAAGGAGTGTTCATGGTCGGTGCGCGATGGGATACGGTCGCGGTTCCGGAGGCGAGGCGATTCTGCTGGCTGCGCGGGAGGGCGAAGTCCATCAACCAGTCACGAATTTCGCCGATGCGGGCATACATCATCAATCTCGACAGGGCCAAAGACCGATGGGCGTCGGTCGTGCATTCCTTTGCCGGGACGAAGTTCGATGTGTGTCGGATCGCGGCGGTGGATGGGAGTGCGCTCGAAGTTCCCATCGCTGGTTATTCGGAGGGGATGTATCGCTGGTTTCACGGCAGGCCGACGAGCTTGGGACATGTCGGCTGCTATTTCAGCCACATCAAGGCGATCGAGGCGTTTTTAGCCACGGAAGATGAGCACGCTTTGATCGCCGAGGACGACCTGACGCTGCGCCCGGATTTCGAGGAAGTGATTCTATCCGCGCTGCGTTTTTCAAGACATTGGAATGTCATGCGACTCACCGGGCTGAGTAACGGGACGCCCGCGAAGGTCGCCGGTCTTTGCGCGGGCTACGGACTTTTCGTGGGCTTTGGTCGGCTGAAAGGCACGGGGGCCTACGTGCTCGACCGCAAGGCTGCGCGGGCGTGGGTCACGCAGTTGCTCCCGATGCGACTGCCGATTGATCACGCCGTGGATCGCGAATGGTTTCAGGGCCTTCGCGCGGTTTATATTCTTCCTTTTCCTGCGTCGCAGAATGAAACGGGATTCCGCTCTTCGATTCACATCGGCAAGACGCAAAAACTTTCCGCCCTCCGCCGCTACGTCGCGACTTATCCGTATCAAGCTTTCAACGAAGTAACGCGCTGGCTGTTCCGCGCAGTGTCGTATCTGCGGATGCGACTGGCTGGTTTCGCTGAGCTTGCGTGACGTTTCAATCTCGGTAACTAGATCGGTCGAATGCCTTCAGAAAATCCCACTGTTCCCCCCGATGGAACGACGTTTCACACGTTGCAAATGCGACTTCGCCAGAAGCACATTCCTGCGCTGGACGGCATCCGCACACTCGCAGTATTCGCGGTGATCCTTTACCACTTCGGGTTTGAGAAAGCGCCCGGCGGACATGGTGTGATGCTGTTTTTTGTGCTGAGCGGCTTCCTCATCACCTGGCTGCTTCTCGGTGAAAATGATCGCACGGGCACCGTCTCGCTGCGGGCGTTTTACGCACGTCGTGCGCTGCGAATTCTTCCCGCGTTTTATTTCTACTGTATCACCATGTTGGTGCTGCTGTTGGTCACCAACAAGCTGGTGCCATGGGGCAATGCAGTCGCCGCGTTCTTTTTTGTCAGCAACTACTACATCGGCCTGAGCCACCATCCGGCCAATGCGTTCAGCCACACCTGGTCGCTTTCGATTGAGGAACAGTTTTATCTGCTCTGGCCGGCATTGTTCCTTTTTTTTAGAAACAATACCGCCCGTTTGATGCGTGTGCTGGTCGCTCTGATCGTAGCCGCGTGGTTTTATCGAATCATGCTTTGCATCGGAGTCGGTGCGAGCCCGAGCTATATCTACGCTGCTTTCGAGACGCGCTGTGACCATTTGCTGGTGGGTTGTTTGACTGCCGTGCTGCTGCGCCGTGGCACCTGCCGTTCTTTTTGGGAAAAAGCGACCAGCCACGCAGTGATGCCGCTTTTCACACTCAGCTTGCTATTTTGCTCGATCAACTTTGGCGGGCTGGTTGTGACGAATTATCGCGAAACGATTGGGTTCGCGCTCGATCCCTTCCTTTTCGCCTTGCTGCTCGTTCAATGGGTGGCGCTGAGCGACCATCCACTGTGGTTTTGGCTGAATTCACGCCCGATGCGATATCTGGGGCGTATTTCCTACCCGCTCTATCTCTATCAACAGGTGACGCTTTATCCTGTGCGGCAGAAATTCCATGCGCAGCCCGTGTGGCTTCAACTCGGTATTGCAGTCATCGTCACCGTGGGGTTGGCCTCGCTGTCATTTTACTGCATCGAGCGCCCGTTTCTCCGCTGGAAGCGCCGTTTTCAAACCGACGCACCCCCGCCGCTCACGGGAGCGGGAGCTTTTTAAAAAACACCTCACTTGCATCGTATCATCGGCTTCGGTTTTCACGGAGCTTGCTGTCGGTGGGCGGCAGATGCAGTTTTCAGCAATGAACTCGAAATTTTTCCTCTACACCCTCGGGCGGCTTTTGCTTTTGCTGGCGGTGTTGCTCCCGCTCCGGGCGCAGGATGCTCCGCTGAGCGAGAAGGCGAAGATCGAAGCACTGGTCGGGCGGATCGAAAAACTGGACGGCGCGGTTTTTATCCGCAACGGGAGTGATTATGATGCGAAGACTGCGGCGAAGTTTCTGCGAGGCAAATGGGGGAGGAACGAAAGTGAGATTAAGACGGCGGCGGATTTCATCGCGAAGGCGGCGACGGTCTCCTCGACTTCGGGCAAGCCATACTTGATTCGCTTCAAAGACGGCACACAAACGCCGTGCGCCGACTTTCTTTCCGCCGAGCTGAGGAAGCTGGAACAGCCACGGTAACTCAGCGGAATTTTGCGTGGCGGCGGTGGCGAATGCGAGTTGCGACACGGGCTTTTGTGGCGTAGAAATCGCTCACTTCTCCCAATCAAACGCATGAAAGCACTGCTCACCTCCTGCCTATTTACACTCGCGCTTTCTTTGCACGCGGCGACGCCGACGAATGCCATCCTCTACGTCACCCAGATGCCCATCCCTGACGAAGTGCTTTCTCATGTCGTCTCGGCGACGAAGATGAGCATCGCGAGCACGATGCAAAGTCCGCTTGCCGATCCTGCTCATGCGGGGCGCGGCGGGGCGCTTTGGATTCGCTATGCGAACGGAGCGCAGCGGAATCTCACTGCGGCGGCAAACTTCGGACTGCCGGTGGATGCGAATGGAAACGCGACGGGCTTTCAGAGCGCGAACAGCATCGCGGTGCATCACCCGGCGATGCACTGGAGCGGGACGAAGGCGATCTTCGCGATGGTAGTCGGCGCGCCCACGAGCGCGGGCGACACGACGGTGTTCCACTGGCAGCTTTATGAGATCACGAACTTCGCGCAGGGGCAGACGCCGGTGATCGCGCCGGTGGCCGGGCAGCTCGCGAACTACAACAACCTCGCGGCGTGCTACGACACGCAGGATCGCATCATCTTTGTTTCCGACGCGCCGCACGGTCTGCTGGCGCAACTCTACCCGCAGCTCGACGAATATATGAATGTGCCGACGAACTCGGGCCTGTGGAGGCTGGATCGCGCGAACGGCAACCAGCTCATGCAGATCATCCACGCGCCTTCGGGCGCGTTCTCGCCGTTCCTCGACAGCGCGGGGCGCGTGCTCTTTGTGCAATGGGATCATCTCTCGCGCGATGTGAGCGCGACGTATGACCGGCCGCCGAACACGGGCATCGGCGAGAATTGGACGCAGACTTTCAATGGCGACGGAACCTTTGCGAATGAGACAGCGGGCGCGGGCTTCACGCTCGGCACGGCGGCAAACTACGCGGCGTTCAACACGTTTCCCGAGCCGCGAAATTTCGACCTCACGGCGCTGAATGCGCTCGTGAACGTGCAGGGCAATTCGATCAACCAATTCTTCCCGTGGGAATGCCGCGAGGACGGAGCGAGCCACGAGATCATCAATCACGTCGGGCGGCATGAGTTCGGCGGATCGAGTTTGAAGAAGAGCTTCACCGACGACACGAATCTCGTGAACCCGATCTTCACAAATCCCGTTGTGCTCTCGACGCTGCACCTCATCGAGTCGCCGACTGCGCCGGGTATTTTTTACGGCGTGAATTCACCGGAACTCGGACTGCACATGGCGGGGAACATTGTGCGCTTCAACGGCGCGACGACGACGAATCCCGGCTCGATGGCGCTCACGCTGGTGACGCCGAATGTGAACGTGCCGAACCCCGCGTTCCAGACGCCGCTGACGACCGCCGTGGACGTTTTCCGAAATCCGCTCCCGCTGAGCGACGGCAACATTCTCGCCGTTCACGCCGCCGTGAAGCAATACGACTCGAACAGCGGCGCCGACGCGCAGCACCCGAAGTCGCGCTACGATTTCAAACTGCGGATGCTCATTCCCTCCGGCGCGACGATGGTGCCGGATCTGAGCACGACGCTCACGACGGAGCCGAACGTGAGCTTCAGCTATTACGCGAACGGCACGCTCATCACCTACGCCGCAGCGCCGCTGTGGGAGCTCGATCCCGTCGAGGTCGTCGCGCCCGTGAAGCCCGCGCAACTCACGAGCGGCATCGCGAGCATCGAGCAGACGGTCTTTGACGAGGAGGGCGTCCATGCACCGACATTTCAAAACTACCTGCGCAGCCACAATCTCGCGGTCGCTGTGAACCGCAACTCGACGCGACGCGACGCGGCGGACAAGCAGCAGCCGTTCAATCTCAAGGTCGCGACATCGAGCACGCAGACGCTCGGTGCCGCGGGAAAAATCTACGACATCGGCTGGCTGCAAATTTTGCAGGCCGACGCGGTGCGCGGCTTCACACTCAGCTCGAATGCTAACGCCTCGCCGCAGCCGGGCCGACGCAATATGCCCGTGCCGCTGCACGACTCGATCAGCGAAATGCCCGCTGTGAACGGCGCTCCGAGCGGCGCGGTGCAGATCGGCAGCGACGGGTCGTGGGCCGCGATGCTGCCCGCGGGCCGCGCGCTCACTTGGCACTTGCTCGATGGCGCGGGCACGAAGAGCCAGGTGAAAGAACGCTACTGGGTGACTTTTGCACCCGGTGAAGTGCGGACGTGCGCAGTCTGCCACGGCGTGAACACGGTGGATCAGGCGGGCAATCTCGGCGCGCCGACGAACAAGCCGCTCGCGCTGCGTGCGCTGCTGCAATTTTGGAAAGGCAACAATCCGCCCGGTTCCGCGCAACACGCGACGCCCACGGCATCCGTGCTAAAAACAGCGGGCACCGCGCCGCTCAGTGTGACGCGCACAAATGGAAGCACCGGGCCGCTGAGCGTGGATTTTACGACAGCAAATGGCACTGCAACGGCAGGCGTTGATTTCACCGCGACGAGCGGCACGATCACGTGGGCCGATGGCGATATTGCGCCGAAAACAATCTCGGTGCCGTTGCTGAACAATCCCACGATCGCCGCCAGCAAGACGCTGAGCGTCACACTTTCCAATCCGCTCTACGGCTCGCTCGGCACGACCACGGTGAACACAGTCACGCTCGCCGAGACGCCGTTGAATGCGTGGCGTTTCACAAACTTCGGTGCGAACGCCAGCACGACTGGAATCGGACTGCCCACCGACGATCCCGACGGGGATGGGCAGGACAATCAAAGCGAATTCCTCGCGGGCACCGTGCCCACCAACGCGCAGAGCGTCTTCGCGCTGAAGGCGAGCATGATTGGCGGGCAGATTCACATCAACTTCACCGCGCAATCGAACGTCAGCTACACCGTCCAATACAAAAACTTTC
This sequence comes from Spartobacteria bacterium, assembly GCA_043766295.1. Lineage (GTDB taxonomy): Bacteria > Verrucomicrobiota > Verrucomicrobiia > Chthoniobacterales > Chthoniobacteraceae > SXWH01. Next base: position 6,696 of record JAYUIF010000353.1, read on the forward strand.
TCACGGATCTGAATTGGCAGAAACTCAGTGACGTGCCCGCTTCGGTAAATTCGCAGGCGATAGACATCGTGGATGCGGGCGCGCCGGCGCAGCGTTTCTATCGCGCCGTCACACCGCAACTGCCTTAGCGCCGCAGCATGGCCTCCATGCGAAATGAAGGGACGCAGATTTGCATTTGACGGTGCGCTGGGAGCCCGCCAACTTCCGCGCCCTTTGCATATGCGCCATACATTGTCGGTTTTAGTCGAAAACAAATTCGGTGTGCTCACGCGCATCGCCGGGATGTTCAGCGGTCGCGGGTTCAACATTGATTCGCTCAATGTCGGGCCGACGCTGGATCCGACCACTTCACGCATGACCATAGTGGTGCGCGGCGATGACCGCGTGCTGGAGCAAGTCTCGAAGCTTTTAGCGAAGCTCATTGATGTGATTCATGTGCAGGATTTCCGCGATGGCGAATATGTGGATCGCGAGCTTTTGCTGATGCGCGTGAACATCAGTTGCGAGACGCGCGCGGAGATTATGCAAATCTGCGATATTTTCCGTGCGAAAATCGTGGACGTGCAAGCGAAAAATTTTGCCATCGAGGTGACGGGCGACGAGAGCAAGATCGCGAAGTTCATCGCGCTGATGGAGCCTTTCGGCATCGCCGCGCTCACGCGCACCGGCAAGGTCGCGCTGCCGCGAAAAGGGGACTGAGTTTTCCTCACGGTCGCGCTTCAGGAGGTGAGTGTTGGTGCGGCGCACCAATCATTTTGTGCATCCATTTTTTCGCAGTCGGCTGGAAGTGAAGCGTGTTCTGCGGTGACAGCGTGGCACACTGGGATGGCTGCAAGTGTGCCAAATGATGTGACATGGCACAGTTTCCGAAAGCGGATGAAATTTTGTAAACAGAAGGGCTGTAGGTTTATAGGATATAAACACTTCCTTGGCCCGTCACTTGCAAAGAGGTTTTGCGCTTCGCTTGGAGCAACATTTTAAAACCAACCAATACTTTCTATGGCTAAAATCCTCGGCATTGACCTCGGCACCACCAACTCCTGCATGGCCGTCATGGACGGACAGGAACCCAACGTCCTCGAAAACTCGGAAGGCGCGCGCACCACGCCGTCCGTCGTCGCTTTCAGCAAAACCGGCGAGCGTCTCGTCGGTCAGGCGGCCAAACGGCAGGCGGTGACGAATGCGACGAACACGATTTTTTCCGTGAAGCGTTTCATGGGACGCAAATTCGATGAGGTGCAGGACGAGTTGAAGCGCGTGCCTTACAAAGTCGTGAAAGCGGCGAATGGCGACGCGCACATTCAAGTGCAGGTCGGCGGCGAGACGAAGACCTACAGCCCGCCGGAAATTTCCGCGATGATCCTCGCGAAACTCAAATCCGATGCGGAAGCCAAGCTCGGCGAAACGATCACGCAGGCCGTCGTCACGGTGCCCGCGTATTTCAACGACTCGCAGCGCCAGGCCACGAAGGACGCCGGAAAAATCGCCGGCCTCGAAGTCCTCCGCATCATCAACGAGCCCACCGCTGCTTCGCTCGCTTACGGCCTCGATAAAAAGAAGGACGAAAAAATCGCCGTGTATGATCTCGGCGGCGGCACGTTCGATATTTCCGTGCTCGAAATCGGCGACGGCGTCTTTGAAGTGAAGGCCACGAACGGCGACACGCACCTCGGCGGCGACGACTGGGACAACACGCTCATGGATTGGATTCTCGCGGAGTTCAAAAGCGACTCCGGCCTCGATCTCACCAAGCAGCCCGACGCCATCCAGCGCATCAAGGAAGAAGCCGAAAAGGCGAAGATCGCTCTCAGTTCCTCGCAGGAATACGAAATCAACCTGCCCTTCATCACCGCCGATCAGAGTGGGCCGAAGCACATCCAGAAAAAGCTCACCCGCTCGAAACTCGAACAGCTCACCGATTCGCTCTTCCAGCGCACGCTCGCACCGACGCGCGCCTGTATGAAAGACGCCGGTCTTTCCGAAAAAGACATCAACGAACTCGTCCTCGTCGGCGGCATGACGCGGATGCCGAAGGTCATCGAGACCGCCCGCGCCATCATCGGCAAAGAGCCGCACAAAGGCGTGAACCCCGATGAAGTCGTCGCCATCGGCGCAGCCATCCAGGGCGGCGTGCTCAAGGGCGATGTGAAAGACGTGCTCCTGCTCGACGTGGCCCCACTCACACTCGCCATCGAAACCGCAGGCGGAGTCGCGACACCGATGATTGGGCGCAACACGACCATCCCTTCGCGCAAATCGCAGATTTTCTCCACCTACTCGGACAGTCAGCCCGGCGTGGAAATCGTCGTCCTGCAAGGCGAGCGCCCGATGTCGAAGGACAACAAAAAGCTCGGCACCTTCCACCTCGACGGCATCCCGCCAGCCCCGCGCGGCACGCCACAGATCGAAGTCACATTCGACATTGATGCGAACGGCATCCTGCACGTTTCCGCGAAAGATCTCGGCACTGGCAAGGAGCAGAAAATTTCCATCACCGGCAGCAGCGGGCTCTCGAAGGACGAGGTCGAAAAGATGCAGCGCGACGCCGAGGCACACGCCGAGGAAGACAAGAAAGTCAAAGAAGGCGTCGAGATCCGCAACAACGCCGACAACCTCGCCTACCAGTGCGAAAAACAGCTCAAGGAACTCGGCGACAAAATTCCCGGCGACAAGAAGGCGGAGATCGAAAAGCACATCGCCGACGTGAAAGAAGCGCTGAAAGGAAACGACGTGGAAGCGATCAAAACCGCCTACACAGAACTGCAAAATAAATTCCAAGCCGCCAGCGAAGATCTCTACAAAAACGCCGCCGCCGGAGCTGGCCCACAGACGACACCCGAAGATTTTGCGAAGCAAAACGCAGGCGCCGGCGAAGGTGCCGCGAAGAAAGACGCCGATGTCGTGGACGCAGAGTTCGAAGTCGTGGATGGCGACAAGAAGAAGTAAGGCATGACCTACGAACCAAAAGAACGCGAGATTCTCGATCAAGTGGTCGCCGCCCTGCACGGGCATTACGGCGAACGCTTGAGCCGTGTCGTGCTCTTTGGTTCCCGCGCCCGTCGCGACCACGCGCCGGATTCGGATTTCGATGTGCTGGTGGTTTTGAAGGGGGATGTCATCGGGGTGGATGAGCGGAAGGCGCTCCATAAGCTGATTTACCCGATTGATTGGGAGAACGAAACCGTCGTCTTTTGTCTTGCGATGGAAGAGGATCGGTTTCGGACGGAAAAAAGCCCGCTATTGCTCAACGTTCGCAAGGAGGGCGTGACGCTATGATGCGCGAACAGAATGATCTCCTGCTCCACGCCCGCGATAGTATCGCAGCCGCAAAGACGTTGACGAATGATCCGATGCACGCCGGCTTCGCAGCGTCGCGCGCTTACTACGCAATGTTTTATTGCGCGCAGGCCCTCTTACTGGGCAAGGAGATGAGCTTCAAAAAACACTCGGCGGTCATCGCGGCGTTCGGGCGGGAGTTTGCGAAGACAGGTCTCGTTTCGCAGGAACTGCACTTCATGTTCATCGCGGCGGAAAAGCGCCGACTTACAGGCGACTACGATGTGCGAAATAGCGTCACGCCGGACGAAGCTGCCGAAAGCATCCGCAACGCGGAGGCGTTCTGCGCCGAAGTCGAAAAATTTCTCAACCAACAACCATGAAACGCCGCCTCACACTTGCCATTGGCTGCCTCGCCGCTGCAATGCCTTCAGCCTCTTCGGCTGCCGCTCCGGCGCGCACGGCGGATGTCGCCTCCGCACAAACCTCCCGCTTTAGCCTGCTCGACGCCACACAGGCGGCGCACGGCGAGCTGGAAAAGCGCGGGCTTTTTCCGAACCATAATATCGCCAGCGTCGTCTTGCTCAAAGGAGTGCAGGCGGGCACCGGGAGCTACGATATCCGCATCGAACCACCGGCCACGCTCGCAGACGGGCAGAGGCTGCGCGGTTTCTGCGTCGGGCTGGATGGCAGCATCGTTCCCGTGAACGGCTTTCGCGCAAAGACCGACTGAATCTCCTAATTTTCGCCGCATTCAGCGGTCGGGGGCTTCTGCTTCCGGCGGATGAAGTCGGCGATTTTCACCAACAACAAACCAAAAACAACAAACCAAAAACAACATGGCTAAAGTGAACGTTCGTCCCCTCGGGGATCGCGTCCTCGTGCAACACATCGAGGAAGCGGAAGTCAAAAAAGGCGGCATCATCATTCCCGATACCGCGAAGGAAAAACCACAGGAGGGCAAAATCATCGCTCTCGGAACCGGCAAGCGCGACGAGGATGGCAAGATCATCCCGTTCGTCGTGAAAGTCGGCGACAAAGTGCTCGTCAGCAAATACGGCGGCACGGAAATTAAAATTGATGGGGAGACCTACCTCATCATGCGCGAGGACGACATCCTCGGCATCATCGGCTAAACAAAACTCAACCTATAAAAAACTAACTAACTACAAGGGCAGCTAAACAACTCTACTTCGACGAAACCGCCCGGCAGGCACTCCTGCGCGGCGTCGAAAAACTCGCGCGTGCAGTCAAGGCGACCCTCGGGCCAGCCGGACGCAACGTCATCCTCGACAAAAAATTCGGCTCGCCGACCATCACCAAAGACGGTGTCACGGTCGCGAAGGAAATCGAACTCGAATGCCCGTTTGAAAACATGGGCGCTCAGCTCGTCCGCGAAGTCGCCAGCAAGACCAGCGACATTGCCGGCGACGGCACCACCACCGCCACCGTCCTCGCCGAAGCCATCTACAAAGAAGGCCTCCGCAACGTGACCGCCGGTGCCAACCCGACCTCGCTCCAGCGTGGCATCCAGAAGGCCGCATCGGCCCTCGCCAACGAATTGGCCCGCATCTCGAAGAAAGTCAAAGACCGCACCGAGATCGCACAAGTCGCCACCGTCTCCGCCAACTGGGATTCCGCCATCGGCAACATCATCGCCGACGCGATGGATAAAGTCGGCAAGGACGGCACCATCACCGTCGAGGAAGCGAAGTCCATCGAAACCACCCTCGACGTCGTCGAAGGGATGCAGTTCGACAAAGGCTACATTTCGCCCTACTTCGTCACCAACGCCGAGACGATGGAAGTCGTCCTCGACAGCGCCTACATCCTCATCCACGAGAAGAAAATCACGAGCCTCAAGGACATCCTGCCCTTGCTCGAGAAGGTTGCCAAAACCGGCAAGCCGCTCCTCATCATCGCGGAAGACGTCGAAGGCGAAGCCCTCGCAACGCTCGTCGTCAACAAGCTCCGTGGCACGCTGAACATCGCCGCCGTGAAGGCACCCGGTTTCGGCGACCGCCGCAAGGCCATGCTCGAAGATCTCGCCATCCTCACCGGTGGTCGCTGCATCACCGAAGATCTCGGCCTCAAGCTCGAAAACCTCGGCCTCGAAGACCTCGGCAAAGCCAAGCACATCACCATTGATAAGGAAAACACGACCATCGTCGAAGGCAGCGGCAAGCCCTCCGACATCCAGGGCCGCGTGAACCAAATCCGTCGGCAGATTGACGAAACCACCAGCGATTACGACCGCGAGAAGCTCCAGGAGCGCCTCGCCAAGCTCGCCGGCGGTGTCGCCGTCATCAACGTCGGTGCAGCCACCGAAACCGAGATGAAGGAAAAGAAAGCCCGCGTTGAAGACGCCCTGCACGCCACGCGCGCAGCCGTCGAGGAAGGCATCGTCCCCGGAGGCGGCGTCGCCCTTATCCGTGCGCAGAAAGTGCTCGATAACCTCAAGCTCGAAGGCGACGAAAAAGTCGGCGCCGAGATCGTCCGCCGCGCCATCGAAGCGCCGCTTCGCCAACTCGCCGACAACGCGGGTCTCGAAGGCGCGCTCATCGTCGCGGAAGCCAAGAAGCGCAAAGGCAACGAAGGTCTCAACATCGCCACTGGCGAATGGGTGGACCTCGTGAAAGCCGGCATCGTGGACCCGACCAAAGTCACCCGCAGCGCGTTGCAAAACGCAGCCAGCATCAGCGGCCTGCTCCTCACCACCGAGTGTCTCATCACCGAGATCCCGGAGAAGAAAGCAGCCCCCGCCGGCGGTGGTCACGACCACGGTCACGGCGGGGGCGAGTTCTAAAAACTCCCGCGCTCAATAAAGCGAGTGCCGACAACGGCACAGCCATCAATCACATCCGCCGCGCCTCGCAAGGGGCGCGGCGGTTTGTTTTTTGTTGGAAGAAAGAATTCGAGTGCGAGAAATCCGGCCTACATCCGGTGGCGGAAAATTTCCTCCAGCCGTGCGTCTTCACTCACCGAGCGTGGCGCGATCATTTCGCGTTCCAGCGGCAGTGCTCCGTTTTCAAGGTAGCGGATTTTTTCGACGATGGGCAACCGATGAGTGCGAGACAAAGGAAGAATGTGCAAATGCGAAACATGGGCGGATCAGTCGCGGGGTGCGCCAGCAAAAGCATCCTGCACGCGGAACTGCAAACCTTTCGCCCGCAGATAGAGCGAGGCTTTCAGGCGATTGAGCGCGCTGCCTTTGCCCGTCACGTCGCGGCGCATATCGTCCCAATTGCTCGCGTTGCCCACGTTGCACGAGAGCGAGATGCTCGGCGAAAGCATCTGCGTCGTGTGCCACCAGCCGCTCGGGATGAAGAGCGTCTCGCCCGGCTCCAGCACGAACACCGCAGGCGTGGCTTTCGCGAAGAGCGGATACTTTTCCAAGTCCACGTTCTTGATGTCGGCGCAGAGCGAAATGTTCGGACAATCCTCGCGCGGGTAGAGGAACTGCGACTGGTCGGGGCCATACACGAAGAACTCCTTGTGCCCGGAAATTTGCATGAGGAATGCGTGCGTGTGGTAGCCGTCCCAATGCAGCACGGGGAAGCCGCGCCCGTTGCCGCCGATGTAAATTTCAATCGCGCTGCCGCGATGGAAAAGATCGCGATACACGGCGTTGCCGAAAGGGCGCGTCATCCAGTTCGGCTGAAAATATTTCGTCTCCGGGCGGATGTCGCTCCACAGATCAGGGAAGTGTTCGCGCAGGACTTTGTTCCGCAAATACGGCGCGGGATTCGCCGGGTCCGAGGCGAGGACGGCGCGGATGAAATCGCCCAGCTTCCACTTCTTGTCGTCTATCTCGAATTCTTTGTCCGCGTAGTGTTCGGCGAAAAATTCCGGCGACCACTTTCCCGACGCGGGCCAGTTGGCGAGCGCATCCGTGAGCACGACCGGACGGTTGGCGAGAACGTAGTCGTTGTAAAACTCGCGGTAGGCGACTCCGCCGCGTTTTTCGATTCGGGCTGTGCTCATAGTGCGGGGCAGATTTGCAAGTGGCGTGCCGTCGCACTCATGCGCTTACTTCATCGCCGCCCAGACGCGGTGAACGTCGTCGTGATCGTCGAGTTCCTGCAAAAACTCGCCCACCTCCGCGCGGTGTGCATCGCTGAGTTCGGGACAATTTTTCGGCACGTATCCGAGTTCGCTCGTCACCACACTCCAGCCATTTTGCGAAAGCCATTTCGACACCGCCGCCGTCGAAGTGCGGTCGGTGATAAAGCGCGCGCCATTGCGATCCGCCGGGATGTCGTCGTTTTGATCATGCGACAGCGCCTCGACTTCATTCGCGCCGGCTTCGATGGCGGCTTCTTCGATGTCCGCATCGAGCTTGTCCGTGTGCGCTTCGACGATGCCCACGTTCTCGAACAAAAATTTATTACTTCCCGGCGCACCGAGCTGACCCTTTTTGAAAAGCATCCGGATTTCCGGTGCCGTGCGGTTGTTGTTATCCGTGAGCACCTCGACGATGAGCGCGACCTTGTGCGGCGCGTAGCCTTCAAAAACGATGTGCTCCATCACCATCTTCTCGTCGCCAATCCCCGCGCCTTTTTTGATCGCCCGCTCGATGGCGTCGCGCGTCACCGAGTTCCGCCGCGCCTTTTCCATGACGGCAAAAAGCCGCGCATTGGAATCCGGATCCGCACCGCCGAGCTTGGCAGCGACAGCGATTTCCTTGGTGAGTTTTCCGACAGCCGCGCCCTTGCGAAGGTTCGCGACTTCACGTTTTGCTTGGAGCCATTGACGTCCCATAGACCGCGCTTTCTAAACACTGCCGCGCAGAATGTGAACAGATAATCTGCGCCTTCAGCCGAGCACTGCTCGCACGTCGGCGCGGTGCGGACATGGCGTGCTATTTTTTCTTTGCGGGCGCTGGCGTGGGAGCGGGAGCTGGCTTGGGTTTCACGGCGGGGACGTCTGCGAAGGTGATGCCGAGATTTTCCAGGACGGTGCCGGTGGCGAGCCAGAGCTGGGTGATGCTCTTATTCAGATCAAAGACGGCGCTCAGTTCGCGGGTGCGCGCTTCGTAGAGTCGGCGCTGTTGTTCGATCAGATCGAAGTTGGTGATGAGGCCCTCTTCCATTCGACGGAAGCCGACGCGCACGGCTTCGTCGGCGGTGGTCTTGGTGAACTGTGCAGTTTTGAGCCGCTGCTGATTGGTGCGGATGAGTTCGATGGAGCGTTCGACGCTCAGGCCGATTTCGAGTTCGGTGGTTTTGATGCGGAGGAGCGCCTGTTGTTTGCGCGCTTTGGCGGCGTCCACTTGGGCGCGCGGTTGCACGCCGCCGATGGGGAAACTGCCGGTGACGCCGAGCTGCCACTGCGGGGCCTGGCTGTGCGTCATGCGGTTCCACGAGTCTTGATAGCCGCCGGTATCAAGTCCGCTCCAGCCGTAGCTGCCGACGACGTCGAGCTGCGGGAGACGTTGGTTTTTCGCAAATTTTACGCGGATATCTTCGGACTCGGCGGCGATGATCGCCGCTTTAAAATCGAGCCGCTTTTCAAATGCGGTGTCGAGCAGTGCGTCGCGATCGAGAGCGGGCACTTTCAGCGAAGGCATCTCGACGGGTAAATAGACACTGCGGTCCGTGCCGTGATACTCGGGAAGGATGAGGCGCTTGAGCGAAAACTGGCGGTCGAGGAAAAAGCTTTTTGCGAGGAGGAGATTTTCGCGGTCGAAGGAGAGCTGCACTTGCGCCTGCTGCACTTCGTAGGGGGAAAGGAAGCCGAGTTCTTTGCGGCGATTGCTCTGTGCGACGAGGCGCAGGCCGGCGGTGATGGCGTCGCCTTTGTTTTCCAAATCGGTGATGCCGAGCAGGGTTTCGTAGTAGTTGGAGACGACGTTTTGCAGCGTCACTTCGAGGCGGAATTTCCATGTCAGTTCCTGCGAGTCGCGGTTTTTTCGCGAGATGCGGATGTCGGCGAGGCTGGCGTCGAAGCCAAAATCCTTGAGCAATGGCTGGCGGCCTTCGAGCGTGGTGGTGGAGAGATACGTGGGCGTGATCGTGCGCGTATCGCCTTCGAATGTGCTGCGCAACCGCGTGGTGCGGACGCCCGCGCGAATGACGGTGCCGATGGGCGAGCGGGCTTGGATGCTGACTTCGCCGCGATCCGATTGCTGGTCGAAAACGACTGTCTGGCTGCTCAAGCCTGCGCTGAGTGGCGTGGTGTTGAAAGTCAGCGGAGGCAGGCCGCGCGCTTCGCGGATGGTGTTGATATTCGTATGGAGCGCATCCGTGTTGTTGTTGATCGCATCAATCTGCGACTGAATGGACACAAGCTGTGCGATGGCGTCGGCGGAGCTGACGTTGTTGCGATTATCCGGCGACTGCGTATCCGAGCGTGTGGCGCTGAAGCTGAAGACCGGATCAAATTCGCCGTAGGAATTGCGCAGCCGCGCTTCCTCGACGAGCACGCCGACTTCTTCGACCTTGGAATCGAGGTTGTTTTTCAACGCCCACTGGATCGCATCGCTGAGTGTAATCGTTTGCGTGACGCTGCCGGGGCCGAAGAAATCCTTCTTTTTTGCGACATGAATATCGGCGGCGGGTGCTGCTCCTTCCATGGGCGGTTCGATCACCGCTGGCATGGTGATTTTAAAAGAAGGCATCCGCTTGTTTGGTTTCGCATCGCCATCGGCGGCGAAGAGTGCGGGTGCGATGAGAAGTGGCAGCAGCCAGCGGGCTATCATTAGAAGCGGTAGTCGAGGCTGATTAGGTCGGTGATCCATTGAAGAACGATTTTGCCGTAGGGACGTTTGCCGGTGGCGATTTTTGCGCGCGCGGTCATGCCGTAGCGAAGGAGATTTTCGGGATTCTGCACTTCGACGGTGACGACATAGACGTGGTCGAGGAGTTTGTCGTGACCGGTGGCATCGTGATAAGTGGAGACATCGCCGCCGCGCTCTTTGCTAAAGGCGAGGGGAAAATTATGATCGTCGAGTTCCATCGGCTGGCCTGCCACGACGCCCTCAAATTTCTTTCCCGGAAATGCGTCCGCGATGAGCGTGACCGGGTTGCCGGGTTTCACGTAGCGGACTTCGCTTTCGCTGAGAGGGACTTTGATCTTCATCGGATTCAGCGAGCCGATTTCGCAAAATGCATCCTGCGGCGGACGCAAAAGTTGGCCGACGCGCTGCTCGATTTCGCGCGATAAAATAACGCCGCCGGTCTTGGCGCGGAGTTCGAGGCGGTTCACGTCCTGCTGGAGTTTCGCGAGCGTGTTCTTTGCGCTGGCCATCATGTTTTCGAGGACGCGAATCTCTTCCGTCTTACCAAGGCCGAGCGCTTGCTGCATACGGAGTTCGTATTCGTGAACGCTCTGTTTTTGCACTTCGAGGTTCTGTTTCATCTCACGATTTTCGAGCACGCCGAGAACGTCGCCGGCCTTCACGACCTGCCCTTCGCGCACGCGCACTTCGCTGATGAAGCCCACGGCATCCGGATGGACGATCTCGGGATCGGCGAGTTCGACTGCGCCGTGACGGGTGATTTCTTTTTCCACCGGCACAAAACAAAATCCGATGAATGCTGCGAGCGGAATGCCAAAGACCCAGCCGATGCGCCGCCAGCGGCCACCGGGTTTCAAGTCATCACTGGAAAGATTAAGATGTTTCACGAAATGCCACATTGGCACGACCACCCATCCCGTCAAAGCAAGGAACGCAAACCAATCGGCAAGACCTTCGAGGCCGAGCGGCTGAAGATGCGGCGCCATGAAGACGATCAGTTTATAAATGACGTAGTAGCCGTAGAGCCACGAGAGCACGGCGTAGGTGTAGAAAAGGAGCAGCCGTTTTTTTGGCAGCGGCATCCGCGAGAGGAGTTCGCCCTTCGTGCCTTTTCCAAAGAGCCAGTGCGTGACGGTATTTTGCACAAGTGCGCGGGACTTTTGCTGGAGGTTCGGCGTCTCGATGGCGTCAATCATGATGTAGTAGCCGTCGAAACGCATGAGGGGATTCGCATTGAAAAGCAGCGTGCTGACGCTGGAGACGATGATGATGTTGAAAAGAAAATCCTTGAACCAACCCGGCGCGATCACGACCCAGAGAAACGCTGCAAGCGCGGCGAAAACAAGTTCGACGTAGATGCCTGCGAAGGAAACGAGCATCCGGTGTTTGCGGTCTGGCATCGTCCATGAATCGCTCACGTTCACGAAAAAATAGGGCGTGAAAACCATCGTCATCACACCGATCTCATGCACCTCGCCGCCGAAGTGTTTGCACGTCAGCCCGTGACCCAGTTCGTGGATGCTCTTGATGAGGATCGTCGTCACCCACATCAGCGCGATGTTGTGCCAGTTGAAAAGATTCGCCAGCGCCTGATCGAGATGATCGGCGTTGTAGATGAACACCGCCGCACCCAGCGCGATGATCGCCCATGAAATCCAAAACGTGGCCTTCGTCCAAATCCACCAAAGTGGTTTCGCCATGCGTGCGAAGAGGCGGTCTGGATCAAAGAGCGCCTTGCGGAAAAAGAAAACCTGGTTCGTGAAAGCGTAGAGTCCGCCCTTCTTCGCCTTCTGCCGCTTCGTCGCATCGAGTCGCGCTTTCACGCGCTGACCTTGCACGTTGAGGAATTGCAGCAGCGCAAGATCGTTGGCGAATTTCAGCACGCGCTCGTTCAGTTCATCCGGCGTAAAATCGAGTCGCAGGTGAGGCTGGCCCTTCGCCCATCCATCGCGGATTTGCCCGAAAGTGCGCTTGCCATTGAAGAGCGTGGCGAGCGCGTAGTCCTCCGCAGTGAGGCGGAAGTATTGGAGCGAGATCGGATCTTTAACGACGTAGTAGGCGCGTCCCTCGAAGTATTGTTTGCTGATCGAGAGGTCGCCGCGCAGGGCCGGAAGGACGACGCTCTCCTGCGGAGACGCGGCCTTTTCCACAACGGCTGGCGCGAGTTCTGGCATGGTTCAGAAAACCGGGCTTACTTTCCAAATTCCGCACTGCCCTTCATGCCGGGCTTGATGCGGCGATCCTTGTTTTCGATCTGCGCCTTCACGCGGACGAGCCCGCTCGCTGCGTCGTTGCGCGGGTCAATGAAAGTCACCTTGCCGTCAAACTCCGCGCCTTCGAGATCGAGGATGCGCACGCGGATGGCCTGATCCTGTTGCACGGATTTGCGCATCACAGGCGCGAGGTAGAACTGCACATAGACCGTATCAATATTCACGATGTCCATGAGCTTTTCCGCACGGTCAATGGACTCGCCGGCCTCCTTGTATTTTTTCACCACGACGCCGCTGATGGGTGCGCGAACGGTCTTTTCCTTGAGCGCAATTTCTTTGGACGACTGTTGGAGTCTCACGAGTTCGAGGTCGGTCTTGGCTTCGAGCGCCTTTTCCTCGCTGCCCATTTTTTCCTTGTAGAGCTTCTCCTGCCCACGGGCGATGAACTGTTTCAACTCGATGAGTTTTTTCGACAATTCAACGTCGAGCGTTTCGCGTTCGTTGCGGAGCTGGACGATGATTTGTCCTTCGCGCACTTCGGTGCCTTCTTCGACGAGCACTTCGGTGATGACTTCCTGCAAGACCGGCGAGCTGACCTGCACGGTCTTCAAAGGAAACACAACGCCTTGCACGGGCTCGGCGCGCAGAGTGGCGAGGGACAGGACGGCGGAGAGTAATATTTTCGTTTTCATGGAAAGGATCACCACACCCACTTCAGCCGGAACCACTGGCCGATGTTACGGGCCCAGAGGACGACGAGTGGCTTGCGGCCAAAGGAAATGCTGGCGCGGCCCGTGAGATCGGGACGCAGCGCGGCGCGGACTTCCGGCGGCGTTTGCACATCGGAGAGCGTGAGGATGAAGGCGTTTTCCTGCATGGCGTTTTCGCGCTGGTGCGGGTAGGCGATCTGGCTGAGCTGCGAACGATCTTTCAGCACGCCGCCGAGTTCGTGGGTGTTGTGCGTGTAGAGGATGAAGCGCACGGGCACCTGCTTGCTTTCGTCGAGCAGTGTCTCGACGCGACCGATTTGTTTTTCCTGCAAATGCACCTGCAAATCCCACGACTCGGTGGTGCCGACGATGGTGAAATCTGTGCCTGCTTGCAGGAAGATGCCGCGCGAAAGCTCGATGTCTTTCGTGAGCACGACGCCATCTATTGGGCTGCGCAGCGTGGCGGCGGTGATGTCGCGCTGAAGTCCCTGCGCCTTTGCTTCGGCGGAACGCACGCGAGTGAGCGCGATCTCCATGCCGGCGGGTTCGTTGATCCCGCGAAATCTTTCTGCCTCGGCGGTGGCACCGAGTTTTTCTTCGAGCGCGCCCTTGAGTTGCGTCTCCAGCGCCGAGGTATCGAGCCGCGCAAGAGGATCGCCCTTTTTCACCAACTGCCCCTCGCGCACAAAGACCTGCTCGATGCGCCCGGAGACTTCGGGGACGACTTTCACGCGCTGGTGCGGGACGAGCGTGCAGTCGCTCTCGATCTCCTCCATCCACGGGAAAAGCAGCACGCCACCAAGGATCACAAAGAAGGTGATGAGTTTGATCCAATGCTTCGCACGATCGCTGCCCGTGAGGCGGCGCTTGGTATCGCGGAGGCGCTTGGTGGCGAAAAGACACGGCAGCTCGCGGTGGTCACGCGCGCCACGAAGCGCACGGCCTGTATTGCTGGCGAGCCACTCGGCGAGGCGGTGGCTCGGCGGTAGCTCGACCGCTCCGGCAGCAGGCTCGAAAAAAGTATCCGTCGTGCTCTCGGCGAACAGCGCGCCGACGATTTGCTTTTCAGCATCGAGAAGCTGAACAAGCAGCGTGGAAGTCACCTGGCTCGACTCGAAAAACTCGGCGTCCACTTCCTCGGACGGTCCGTTCGGACGCAGTGCGAGCGTGCGGGACTCATCGGCTGTCGCACCGTTTTCGGCGAGCGCGAGCAGCTCTTTTTTAGTGAGCGAAAGTGCCCACGCTTTTTGCTCCGTCGCACCGCCCTCGCTGGTGACGGTGATTGTGTGGACGGGCGTATGTGCGGCGATAAAGGCCGTCATTGCTTTCACCATTGAGCTCTTTTTTTCCACCACCTCCTGGCCGGAAATCGCGAGCGTCTCCCACGAAGTCCCGCGAATCTGCGCGACGGCGCAACGCTCGCAGCCGAGCAAGTCGCGTCCGTAGTTCGCGGCGAGGCGCGCGACTTCGAGTGGTTCGAGCGAGCCGGTGAGGTCGCTGATGAATTTCAACAAATGCTGGAGCCGCTGGTTTTCGACGACGAGATTGCCGAGCCGGCGCGACTGGAAGAACTGCTCGACGTGCGATGCGAGCTGCGTGAGGAACGTGGCGAACTCGTCGTAATTTTCGCGCGTGACGTAGGGCTGGAGCCACACTTGGAGGACGCCGAGCACTTGCTCTTTCAAAAAAAGCGGGACGTGAACGAAGGGGAACGGCGTGCGATTTGGCGAAGGGCTGCTGGGCTGCGAGCCCATCTGCGAAAGCTGCGCCTGAAGCGAGCCGGGTTGCGGGCCAGTCTGGTTATCGGCGGAAAGGACGAGCGGCTTTTTGCTCTGCACGACTTCGCCGAGCGAACGCAGAAGCACTCCGCGCTGCTGCTCGTCATTTTGAAAAAGCGACGACTCCAAATCCACTGCGGCAGCGAGTTGAAATTCGCTTTTTCCATCCGCAGTGCGCTGCCCGACGAGCCACACAGCACCGCCGCGACCATCGCACGCAGTGACGGCGCGCGTGAGGAATTGCTGGTAGTATTCCTCCGAGCGCATCTCGCTTTTGCTGAGGGCCGCTATTTCATCCACGAGCCGCTGGATGCGGGCGCGGGCGGCTTCGACAGTTTGTGGTTCGGACATAGTGGGCCGGGAAAGTAGTGCCCCCGCCGATTTCGGCAAGGCAAAGCACCCGGCACATGGATACGCCGCTGGTCGCTGCCCTCTTAGAAGGCCGTGCATGAAGTTTTCGCCACGTAGCGCATCGGCAACGGTTGCCACGCGCGGACATTTGCGGCATGAGGCTTCGCAATGTCAGAACTTCGGCCTAAATCGCTCGATGCGATCCTCGATTGGTGGGCGCAAGAACTCGGAATCAGCGGGGCCGATCTGTGGGCGACGCAGACAGGCGTCACGCTTTCTGGGAATCCGTTGCAACCCGGCATCTTCGCTTTTCGGCGCGGAAATTTTGTGCGTATCGCCGCCGCGCCGTGGAAGCTTGAGAACATCCGCGACGAGATCGTGAACAAGAAACTGGCGACGATTTTCTCGAAGGGATTCTGGCCAAAATACCTGCCGGAGATGTGTGGCAAAGTCATCGGCCCGGCCCTGCTTTTTTACGCCGATTCGGTGCCCGACGCGTGGCAAAGTTTTGCAGCGCCACGCGGCATGATGCTGCGCGGCCTTGCGGCGATGGATGCGCTGGCATTTGCGGAACTGGCGGGGGCACTCACCAAAAAAGAGTATGAACACTGCGGCCTCGAATTTGGCCCACATCCGATGTGGGGCGTCTTTTGGAAAAAGCAGCTCCTCGCCGTGGCGGGTTACGACGCATGGCCGGGGCGCATTGCTCACATCGGCGTTGCGGTGCATCCGGAGTTTCGCAGACAAAAACTCGGTCGCCTCGTCGCGATGGCCGCCTCGCGCGGTGCGATGGCACGCAGGCGCATCGTGCAATACCGCACGAACGCCGACAACACAGGCTCCGTGGAAATTGCGAAGGCGCTGGGATTCGAGCTTTTTGCGGAGACGATTGACGTGCGTCCGCCGGAGCAAAACTCAAACGATGCGCCTGCAACTTAATCAGCTCACAAAGTCCTTCGATGGAAAGACGGTGCTCGACGGCATAACGGCGGATTTCGGCGAGGCGCGCGCCGTGGTCTTCATCGGGCCGTCAGGCGGTGGAAAAAGCACGCTGCTCCGCATCATCGCCGGGCTGGAGATTCCGGACTCCGGCTCCCTCGCGCTCGACGGCACGGCGGTGGATTTTTCCAGCGAAGAAATCCTCCGCGCCCATCGTCGGCGACTGGGCGTGGTGTTCCAATCGTTCAATTTATTCCCGCACCTCACCGCGCTGGAAAACATCACGCTACCGCTCGAAAAAGTTCACGGTCACTCACTCGCGGACGCGCGGGAAATCGCCAGCGACACGCTGCGGCGATTCCAGCTCGGCGAACACGCTGGCAAAAAACCGGCGGAACTTTCCGGCGGACAAAAGCAACGCGTCGCCATCGCAAGAGCCATCGCCGTGAAGCCGCGCGTGCTGCTGTTTGACGAGCCGACTTCATCGCTCGACCCGGAGATGACGGCGGAGGTGCTCGAAGTTATCGAGGAGTTGAAAAGCGAGGGCCGCGACTTTGTTCTCGTCACGCACGAGATGGGTTTTGCCCGCCGCGTCGGCGATGTGGTTGCGTTTCTTGCGAACGGACGCGTGGTGGAATCCGGCTCCGCAGAGCGCGTTTTCACAACCCCCGAATCCCCGCAGTGCCGCGACTTCCTCGCGCGCGTGCTGCGCTACTAAAGTTACTTCAAGTCTTCGACTTTGATGTGGACGCTCACGCGGGCCTGGCCGGACTCCTCGGAGATTTGGCTTTCCAAGCCTTTGAAGCTGCGGGCGAGCTTGAGGATCGTGCCGATCAATGGACGGTTTTTCTGGAATTCCTTCGCCTCGACGGGGCCGAGCATTTGTTCGGAATTTTTGTCCAAAACTCCGAGCCATACTTCGGCGAGATTCCAGACGGCGCTGAAATTGATTTGATCATTATTACCGAGCGCAGGGCCGGTGGTCGCGGCGGCTTTGGATGCGAGTTCCTTGCTGAAGCTCGGCGATGTGCTGATGATCCAGCGGTCTTTGCTGATGGCGATGTGCGGCAACACGTCGTCGGTCGGCATGGGCAGCGGGATGAAGTGCAACTCCACGTCGCCGTCCATTTTCATCACCGGCTCGGGCACGCCCTGCGGAAGCTCAGCCGGCGGGATGAATGCGCCGATTTGCCGGATGAGGCTCGCAAAACCTTTCCACGATTCGGCGAGTGCGGCGCGATCTTTCAACTCGGCGACATACGCGATGCGCGGGATTTTTCCGTCGGCGAGGAAAGGCGGGATGTCCTGAAGTTTCGGCACATTGCCATTGAGATCTAAAATGAACGCGGACTCGTCTCCAAGCGCCTTGCCGAGCAGGCGACCCGATTTCCAAAGTTGTTCGACCATCGGTTTCGCCATGCCCTCGACGACCGCAGCGCTCTTGCGCTCTTCCTCGGGAATCATGGTGTGTCCGTATTTTTCATACCAAGCCCAGACAGTGATCGCTGCATCTTCGACAAAATCCACGACGGCCTTGCTGTGCGTGCCGTTGTCGCGGCTGTCGAAAAACAGGAACGACGCCGGTGTGAGCAGACTGGAAAAACCGAGCGGCTTCGACGAATCGTAGCTGCTGTTCCTCAAGCCGCCGAAGCCATCGGCGTGGATGCCGCCCTCGACGTAGGACACCGAGACCATCGGATCGAATTGCCTCGTGAAAAGCGACTGCGCCTTGCCTTCGAGTTTTTTCACATCGGCCTGCATGGCGGTGATGTATTCCGGTTTCAAAATGCCGCGCAGTTCGTTGGAGATGCCTTTGAATTTGTCGGCGAACTCAATCTGCGGCGCAAACTTCTCGAAGAGCAATTTGCTCACATACGCGAGGCCCATCGGCTTTTTATCGGCGAATTGCACCGCGCGCCTGGCCACGTCGGAAATTGCGAGGGCGCTCTCGGCTTCGCTTGCTGCGAATTTTACATGGTTGTGATCCGACCCGATCGAGACGACGAAATATTCGCCCACCCAGCCCCACGCGAGTTCGGCGCGCTTCGCGGAAATCTGTGCGACGAGTTCCTTGGCCTTGGCCTCGTCACCGAGGAGTTCCTTGAGTTGAAGCTCAAATTGCACTTCCTGAAATTGCGCGACGAGTTTCTTGGCCGTGACGCTGAGAGTCTGGAATTCGTATTTGTCCGCGACCTTGAAGCTGCCCAGTTCGAAGGCGGGAGGGAGTTTGGTGCCGACCATTCCCGTCAGTTGTTTGAATGCGCCATCAATGTCGGCCTTTGCTTTTCCTGCCGTGGTCCAAGGCAGGGCTCCTGCCTTGGTGATGAGGAGGAGCGGGGGCACATCGCACTTTGCAAAAGCGGGGATGAGTTCGGGTGCCGCGTTTTGCATGAGGGTTTGAATTTCTTTCGGATCCATTTTTTTCCCGCTCAGGCCGGCGAGAAATGCCTGCTGCAAATATGCCCCGTAAATTTTTCCGTATGCATCAACCAGCGGCGCGACTTTGTCGGCGAAGCCAGCAGGCTCAACAACGAGGAATTCGTTTCCGAAAATCGCCTCCAGCAGATCTTTCGCTTTCTGCGCCTCGGGCGAGTTCCACTGTTTGAAGAAATTTTGAATCTGCGGTTCCTGTTTTACCTGCTCCAAATCGAGCAGCGTCGTGGCCCATTTGCTTTGGCTGAATGAAACCCAGATGTCGTGCAGATGATAGATGGCTGAAAATCCCTCAACGTCCTTCGGGAGCTGCGCGGCGAAGCCGTATGTGGAGGCAATTTTTGTGATGTCCGCAGATTGTGCCGCTGGCTTGGCAGCATCTGCAATCGGCTTGGCGGGTGCTGGCGCTGGCGCGGCGGCCACTTTTTCCGTAGCGGGCTTGGCCGGTTCGGGCTGAGTGGGGTTGCTCGTTTTTTCAGATGCCTTGTCGCACGCGGTAAAAACGGAGGCGACGAAGAGTGCGGTGACTGGTGCGAGTAGCAAATGGAGCGGACGACGTTTCATGGTAATAATATGTTTGATGCGCTGGGCGCGTGAGGGGCGGCTTGTATGCACCCGGCGGTGCCAATGCACGAAGAAAACTGCACGACAACTGCGGCAGCCAAATGCCAGGCTTTTCTAGCGCTGGAGTTGGTCGTTCAGGAATTTGACGACTTGCTTCACTTTGTCGTCGTCGCCCATGCGATCTTTCACCAAGCGATGCGCGTATAGGACAGTGCCGTGATCGCGACCACCGAAGGCGTCGCCAATTTCGCAGAGCGACATTTTTGTCAGCTCGCGGGTGAGGAACATGGCGATCTGGCGGGGGAAGGCGATGTTCTTCGGGCGGCGCTTGCTGGTCATGTCGGCAAAGCGAACGTCGAAGTGTTCCGCGACGCGTTTCTGGATTTGCTCCACATTCACGGTGCGGCGCGCTTCTTCCTGCAAGAGATCTTTGAGCAAAATCTCGATGCGCTCCTGCGAAGGTCTGCTGCCACTGAGCGAACGGAATGAGGCGACCCGCATGAGCGCGCCTTCGAGGCGGCGGATGTTGGTGCGGATGCGCTCGGCGAGGAACTGAATAATCTCCGGCTCGATCACCGCGCCGATGCTGGCGGCTTTTTTTTGCAGAATCGCCATGCGTGTTTCGACATCGGGCGCTTGCAGTTCGGCGGTGAGGCCCCATTCAAAGCGTGATACGAGGCGCGGTTCGAGATTGCCGATTTCAGCGGGCGGGCGGTCGGAGCTGAGGACGATCTGTTTGTGCCCGTCGAAAAGTGTGTTGAACGTGTGAAAAAATTCCTCCTGCGACCGCTCTTTGTTGCCGAAGAACTGGATGTCATCAATGAGCAGCACGTCCACCTGCCGGTAGCGTTTGCGGAACTTGACGAGGGTGTTCGTCTGGATCGCGTCAATAAACTCGTTGGTGAATTTTTCGCTCGTGACGTAGCAGACTTTCATCCGCCGCGAGGTGGCGAGGTGATGGCCGATGGCGTGCATGAGATGCGTTTTGCCGAGGCCCACTCCACCGTAGAAAAATAGCGGGTTATAGACCTTGCCGGGATTTTCCGAGACGGCGCGGCAGGCGGCGGCGGCGAATTCGTTGTTCGAGCCGACGACAAAATTATCGAAGGTGTTCTTTGGATTCAGCCCATTGGCCACGGCTTTTTCGTCGGACTCTTCCTCCGTGAGTTGCGGGCGCGCTTTCACACGCTCCGGCTCGTGGTGGGGCACTTGGGCAATGCCTGCGCTGACGAAACGGATTTCGCGGGCGCTCTTTAATGTGAACAACGTGGCGGCACGCAGCGGATCGAAATAATTGTCTTCAATCCAATAGCGGTAGATCTCATTCGGGACACGAAGCGTGAGATGTTCGGAACTGAGTTCGACGAGTTCGGTTTCCTTGAACCAACGGTCGAAAATATCAGCGGAAACCTCTGCGCGCAGCGCGGAGGCGATTTCGGCCCAGACGGGCGCGAGATTTTCGGTAGTGGGAATATTATCCACAGGGCGGTATTTTTAGTTTTTCGGGCTGTTATGGGGGAGTGGCAAGCGCGGAACTGAGCTATTATTTAGCCCGGCGGCGCGTGTGAGCGTTCCACACTTCCGGCAGGGCAGCCGGAAAATGAACCTGCAAAACGCTTTCGCGAAACATATTGCAGGACGGATGAGCGTGGAACGCCGATGACTACATTATTTTGAACAAACGGCACCACTTCCGCCGCTGGGCAAGCGACAGAAATTTTACATGATTGATGAAAAGCCGAGTTATTCACGAGTTATTCACACCAGCGATTTTCGTAACCGCCGGAGGTCGCGGAGCATGAAAATAGTGATCCTTACGAACAAGGTTTTTCGCTGCCGATATGGAAACTTTTTTTGCAAAAAAATCTTGCCCTGTGCTGGAGTGTCCATTTTTGCACGCTTGCCACGGAGTCGTGGCACCAAAGTCACGCAAACAAGCCGATCCCGACGACGCAGGTGCTCGCAAATCAAGCATCCATGCGCCTCGGCGAGCGAAAGCAGATTGCTATCGCGAAACTGGTGACCGCTCCAAAGAAAACGCGCCACGGAAATTCAATCACCGGCAGCCAGTCCGCCTGCCAAAGCACGGCGCGTTTGAGCACCGGCACATACAGCGTCGGCACTATTTTGCCGACTATACAAACAGGCACCCAATCACGCACCACCCACGCGTGCGGGTGCAGCAATTGCCACACGTCGTTGTGCAGCCCGCTCAATACGACGACGACAAGAAAGCCGATCAGCATTGCGATGCCGTTGCCAAAATCGTTGCCGCGCCCACGCGTGAAAAGTCCGACGAGGAAGACGCCGAGTAGCGAGCCGTAGGTGTAGCCGAAAATCCCGAGGATGATCGGGATGATGCGAAGCTGCGGATTCATCGCCGTGACCCACGCAGTGCCAAGGCCGACGACAATAAAAAGCAGCGCGAAAATTACCGTGCCGAGACGCAGCACGCGCACGCGGCCTTTGTCATCCGAGGGCTCGCCAAACCAACGAAAATGAAAGTCGCGCACGTAGGACGTCGCGAGCGAATTGATCGCCGTGCTCAGCGAGCCCATCGTCGTCGCGAGCACGCCCGCGAGCACCAGTCCGCGCAGGCCGGCGGGCATCACGGTGAGGATGAAATGCGGATACGCTTTGTTCGCGATGACGGCGCCGGTGTCGGGATTGCGCGGCAGCAGCGGGTCCGGGTGCGCGCCGTAATAAACCGCGAGCAGGATGCCGATGCTGAGCACGGCGAACTGGATCGGCACATCCGCAAGTCCGCTCAGGATCGTCGCTGCGGCGCTCTGGCGCTTGTTCTTCGCGGTGAGCATCCGCTGCACCATGTCTTGATCGGTGCCATGCGTGGCGAGCGTCACGAACGTCGAGCCGAGGAACGCCGCCCACAGCGTGTATTCCTGTTCGAGCACGCCTTTCACGTTCGCCAAAAAACCAGCGCCCTCTTTCAGCCCCGAGTCGAACATTTTTGCATCGAACAAAGTCCCACTCACCGCGCTCCAGCCGCCATTGTGGACGATGAGGTAGCCCAGCGAAAAACCGAGCGCGCTCACCAGCACGATGATCTGGATCACGTCCGTCCAAATCACCGCGCGAATTCCGCCGATGGTCGTATAAAGCGCCGTCGCAAGCGTGATGAAAACCAACGCGCCGCCGCAGAGCCAAAACTCATTCGCGGGAGTCGCGTGCAGATCGGGATGCGCGAGATTCCAGATCATCACGAGCAACACCGTGGGCACCCAAAGCCGCGTCCCGCTCGCAAGCAGCCGCGTGACGAGAAACACCGCCGACGCCCTGCGCCGCGTCTGCGGGCCGAAACGCATTTCGAGAAATTCGTAAATGCTCACCACATTGTAGCGATAGTAGGCCGGAATAAAAACCGCGCTCACCAACACCCGCGCCAGCAGATAGCCGATGATGAGTTGGATGTAAGTATAGTTCCGCAGCGCGAATCCCTCACCCGGAGCGCCAAAGAAAGTCCCCGCCGAAATCTCCGCCGCGAGGATGCTCGCCAGCACCGCCCACCACGCGATCTGGCGATTGCCCAGCGCAAATCCCTCGACCGTTTTCTCGCCCCGGCTCATCCGCAGCCCGATGAAGAGCACGATGGCAAAGTAAGCCACGATGACGACGGCATCGAGTAGGATTCCGCTATTCATTTTTGGAAAATGAACACGCCACGTTCATCAAACGCGCGGTGCCTCGGCGGCGGCGGTGGCGGCGACGGCTTTTTGCAGCACCTTCGAGTTGCGACCACTCGCGTCGTATTTTTTCCGGCGCTCGGCGGGGAGTTCGTCGGGCGTGACTTCGGTGTAGCCGCCTTTTTGCTGGAAGTAATTAAACGCCTGCGTGCTCAGCGCGAAAATATGTTTCACGCCTTTTTGCGCGGCGAGTTGCTCGGCAAAGGCCATGAGCTTGCGCCCGTAGCCCTGGCCTTCGTGCGCCTTCGCCACGTAGAGGCAGGCCAGTTCCGCCTTCTGCGCGTCCGGATAAAAATGCACGGCTGCGCAGGCAACGAGCTGGCGATCCACTTCGAGCGCCCAATAATCGTCGAGTTGCGCGACCAGCTCCGCGCGCGTGCGCTTCACCAGCTCGGCGTGCTCGACGCTCGATTTGATCAAGCCGAGCACCGCCCGCACATCCTTTTTAAAGATGCGCCGGATCTGCTGGTAATCGTTTCCGTAAATCATCGTGCCCACGCCTTCGGTGCTGAACACCTCCGCGAGCAGCGCCTCGTCCGTGTTGCCGTTCAGCAGATGCACACGCGGCACGCCATTCCGACAAGCGCGAGCGCCGTGTTCGATTTTGGAAATGGTGCCGGCATCAAGTTGCGTGCGGCGTTTTTTCACCAGCTCCTCCGCCTCGGCGATGCTGAGTTGCTGCACGAGTGCGCCCGCCACTTCCACACCGTCGCACGCACCGAGATAGATCACTTTCATCGCCTGCAATGCCTCGGCGACTTCGACGGCGATGGCGTCGCTGTTCACGCGAAAAGTGCGTCCTTCACCATCGAAACCAATCGGCGGCACGATGGGGATCACGCCGTCGTTGAGCAGGAGTTGGAGTAGCTTCGTATCCACGCGTTCGACCTTGCCGGTGTGCAGAAAATCCACGCCACCGATGATGCCCGCAGGGTGCGCGATGATCGCATTTGCGTAGGCCGCGCGCAGATCCACGCTCGTGAGGCCCTGCATGATGTCGTTCATCAGCGTCGTCGCCGCATCGAGCGAAACTTTGAGCGTCGCTTCGTCGGTGATGCCGGTGCCGTTTGTGTTGCTCGGCTTCACCCCGCGCTCGGCGGCGAGCTTTTCGATCTGCGCCGCCGCGCCGTGGATGAGCACCACGCGCACGTTCAGCGAACGCAGCACGGCGAGGTCGAGCAGGATGGTGGAAAAATTCGGCGACGCCACGACCTCGCCATCCACCGCGATGACGAAAGTCTTTTCGCGGAAGCGAGGGACGTAAGTAAGGATGCCGCGCAGATCGGAGACTTTCATCAAGGTCGTGCGGTTTGTGCGCCAAACGCGCCGCGCGGAAAAGCGCAATCTGCGAATTACTTTGCCTTGGCCTCGTAGCCCTTCGCCGGCTTGCCGTCGTCGCCGAGTTTCCCCGCCGCCCAGAGCACGCCGCGCGTCACGAGATCGAGATAGCGTTCATCCGCCACGGTCTCCGTGTTGTGGCCGATGGTCGTCGAAAAGACGCGGGTCTTCTTCGGGCCGTATTCATTGGTCCATGCGATCACGTTGTCCGCATCGCCCTGCTTGCCTTTTGCCAGCTCCTTGCCGGTGAGGATCTGGACGTTGTTATAAAGCTCTTCATTGATCGTCGTCCAATCGGCGAGACCCTTGGTGATCGGCGATTCCTTGTCCGTGAAAGTGATCGCAATCGGCTGCTGCGCGCCGTGACCCGTGGACTGCAAACCGAGATACTCATACCAGTGCGCGTTGTCCGCTCCGGCAGGCACGGGTTTGTTGATATTGCCAAACCGATAGCTGTGCATCGCGCAGTGGAGATTCACGCCGGGGATGCCGTCCACATGCGGCTGGAGCACAGCCGTGATGACCTCGGGACTGTTCTGGGCCGAGGCACATTCGTCGTGGATCACTAGGTCGTAGCCCTTCGCGTAATCCGGTTTTCCGTAAATCTCGATCGGCGGCTTGGTGGTGGTGTCCGCGCTGTAGGCGATGTCCACGATCACATTGGCGCGAGCTTCCAGGCCCTGCTTGAGCACGTCTTTTTGTTTTCCGTATTCGTGGCAGCAGCCGCCGGTGACCAGCAGGATTTTGAGCGGCTTCACGTCTTCGGCAAAAAGCGCGGACGTGGCGAGGAATGTGGCAAACAGGGCGATGGTGGTTTTCATGTGGTGGTAAAATGGAACGCTCAGCGGAATATGCGCGCCGGCGCTCATGGACAACCACAGAAATGAAAGAACCTTTGAGCGCCGCCTGACTCTTTGTGAATCGAGAGTTGCGCGACTTGTGCGCTTACGTAAGGTGGCCCGGATTATTTCACCGTTCATCCCTGCGCGGTTGAGCATTACCATAAACTAGATACTTTTTGCCCATGGCCTCTGTCGCTAAAGCTGAACAACTCGATTTCGCCAAAACGCCCATCAATTCCAAACTCTCTGCACCGCAGAAAGTGCGGCTCCTCACCGATATGCTGCGCATCCGCCGCTTCGAGACGGAGTCAATGCGGCATTTCCAAGCGGGAAAAATGGGCGGCTTCCTCCATCTTTATAATGGGCAGGAGTCCGTCGCCGTCGGTTGCGTCTCGCTCATGGGCGACGACGACCACGTCATCACCGCCTACCGCAATCACGGCCACGCGCTCGCAGTCGGCATGACGATGAACGAGTGCATGGCCGAATTGTTTGGCAAGGCCACTGGCTGCTCGAAAGGCAAGGGCGGCTCGATGCACTTCTTCGCGCCCGACAAAAATTATTGGGGAGGCCACGGCATCGTCGCCGGACAAACTCCACTCGGCCTCGGCCTCGCCTACGCGCTGAAATACAAGGGCGTGAAAGGCGCGGCGATGTGCTTCATGGGCGACGGCGCGGTGAACCAAGGATGCTTTTACGAGAGTCTGAACATGGCCGCGCTTTTTGAAATCCCCGTGGTCTATATCATCGAAAACAACGGCTACAGCATGGGCACGAGCCTCGCGCGCAGTTCCTCATTTAAAAGCTGCCTCGCCGAGCGCGCCGAGGGTTTCAACATCGCGTGGGGGCAATGCAACGGCACCGACATCTACGAAGTGCGCGCCAACGTGCAGACCGCCATCGAGCGCGCGCACAACGAAAGCAAACCGACCGTTCTCGAAATTGCCACCTACCGCTACTATGGCCACTCCGTCGCCGACGCAAAACACACCGGCGGCTACCGGCAGAAGGAGGAAATCGAGCACTACAAACAAAACAACGACCCCATTCAGATCTTCAAACGCCGCCTGATCGAAGAGGGAACGCTGACTGACGAGCAATACGAGCACCTCGACGAAGCCGCCAAAACCGAAGCCGAAGCCGCCGCGCAATTCGCCGACGAAAGCCCGATCCCCAGCGAGGCAAGCATCACCGAGGACGTCTATTTTGAAGTGGATCGCCAGACCGAGGCCGGTCGCACCGGGAAGCACTTTTTCAATTCCTAAACGCCGGATTTTTAACGGCCCGACTGAACTTTTTTTGTAAGACATGGCACTCATCGAATACCGCGACGCACTCAACCAAGCCTTCGCCGAAGAAATGGAACGCGACCAAAACGTCGTCCTCATGGGCGAGGAAGTCGCCGAATACGACGGCGCGTATAAAGTCACACGCGGACTCTGGAAACGTTTTGGCAGCAAGCGCGTGATGGACACGCCGATCAGCGAAGCCGGCTTCATCGGCATGGGCGTCGGCGCTTCGATGCTCGGCATCCGCCCGGTGATGGAGCTCATGTTCTGGAGTTTCGCCGCCGTCGCGTGGGACCAGATCATCAACAACGCAGCGCAAGTCCGCTACATGAGCGGCGGCCTCATCAATTGCCCCATCGTCATCCGCGGCCCCGCGAACGGCGGCACGAACGTCGGCGCAACGCACTCGCACAACCACGAAAGTTTCCTCGCAAATATCCCCGGCCTCAAAGTCGTCTGCCCCGCCACCGCCTACGACGCGAAGGGCCTGATGAAAACCGCCATTCGCGACAATGACCCGGTGATGTTCATGGAAAACACTTTGCTCTACGGCGAAAAATGGGAAGTGCCCGACGAAGAATATCTCATCCCGCTCGGCAAGGCGGACATCAAGCGCGAAGGCACCGACATCACACTCATCGCGCATGGTCGCGCCGCGCTCACCGCCTGCACCGCCGCGGACATCCTCGCCGCCGAGCACAACATCAGCGCCGAAGTCGTGGATCTCCGCAGCATCCGCCCGCTCGACGAGGACGCGATTTTGGAAAGCGTCCGCAAAACGCACCGCGCGATCTACATCGAGGAAGCGAAGCCATTCTGCGGCGTCGGCGCACAGATCGCCTCGATGATCATGGAAAAGATTTTCGACGAACTCGACGCGCCCGTTCTCCGCATCAGCTCGATGGACGCTCCCGCGATTTACAGTCCCGAGTTGGAAAAGAAACAGCTCCCGCGCCCGCTCGATATCGTCGAGAGAGTGCTGAGTATCTGCTAGCCCACGGCACCCCGCGCTGAGAAGACACGACCGTGCAAAACGCGAACCGCCGCCGGGACATCCTCCTTCTTCTCATCGTCTGTATCGCCGCCTTTTGGTGGCGTCTCGGCGCAATCGGCTTGGTGGATCCCGATGAACCCTTCTACGCGCAGACCGCGCACGAAATGGTTCAGACCGGCGATTGGATTACCCCGCGCATCTACGGCGAGCCGCAGTTTGAAAAACCCATCCTCTACTACTGGCTCGTCGCCGCATCGTTCCGCACTTTAGGCGAAAGCGAATTCGCAGGGCGCGCTCCCACCGCGCTCTTTGCCACACTGCTCGTATTTCTCGTGTATGCGTTCGGCGCACGCGTGCTGAATCGTCGCGCCGGCCTGCTCTCCGCGCTCGTCCTCGCGACAGGCCTGGAGTTTTGCGTCATGTCGCGACTCATGCTGACGGACATCCCGCTCGCCTTCTTTTTAGCCGCGTCCATTTTCAGCTACTGGTTTGCACTTCAGCCGGGCGCGCATCGAGGACGCTGGATATTTTTGCACATCGCCTGCGGTGGTCTCGCCGTGCTCACCAAAGGCCCCATCGGCTCCCTCTTTCCGCTGCTCGCCATCGTGGCATTTCATCGGATCACAAAAGCGCCCGTCCCACGCGCACGCGGAGGTTTTCTCGCTGGCGTTCTCGCCTACGCGGTCATCGTGCTCCCTTGGTATGCGCTGATGTTTGCATGGCACGGACGACAATTTTGGGATGAGTTTTTCATCCGCGATAACTGGCTGCGTATTTTCCGCGCCGAGCATCCGGCCAACAACCACTGGTATTATTACATCGGCCTGCTTTTCCTCGGATCGATTCCGTGGATGCCCGCCGTCGCCATTTGCGCGAAGCGAATGCGCGCCACATTCCGCGCCGACCAGCGGCAACTTTTCATCGGCTGCTGGCTGCTCACGAGCCTCATCTTCCTCACCCTCGTGCAGTCGAAACTCCCTTCCTACGCATTCTTCCTCTTCGTCCCGCTCGCACTACTCGTCGGCTCCACGGTGGATTCGCTGCTCACGGAAGGCTTCCGCACGCGCGCGGAAAAATGGATCGCTCTCAGCACCGCCACGCTGCAATTCGCCGTCACGTTTGGTGTTCCTTTTTTGAAAGCGACGAAATTATTTGCAACCCCTGCGCTCTTCATGGCCGTGGGTCTCGGCGTCGCGCTTGTGCTGCTGGCGATGCGACGTTTCACGCCCTGGGTCGTCGTCACTGCCGCCACTCCGCTGCTCCTGCTCGGCACGGCGCTCACCGTCAGTCTGCCCATCGTGGATGCCGAACTTTCCGTGCGTTCCATCGCCGCGCAAATGCTCGCCCAGCGGCGCGGTGACGAGCCACTGCTCAGTGGAAAATTTCCCGTGCGCGGAATCATCTATTACACCAAGGCTCCCGTCACCGTGCTCGCGGATAAAGCCCAGCCATTCTGGGCCGCGCACCCAATCCCCGTCATCGTCTGGAAAAACGACGGCGTGGAAAAATATTTTGCCCAGCATCCATCGGCAATTTGTGTGCTGCGCTCGAACGACATCGAAGCACTCTCCAAAAAGTTTCCTTTTTCAAAAGCGCCAATCATCGGCACCTACGGGATGAATTTCCTCGTGCGCGCCACGACAGCAGAAGGCGAAAAATGAACTTCACCTTCGCATGACTGCACCGCTCGACGCCCACGTTCATCTCGTCGGCAATGGTCGCAGCGGCTCCGGTTGCTGGGTGAAACTCGGCGCGACGTGGTGGCAAAAGCCGATGGGCGCATACATGCTCCGCCACATCGGCCTGCGCGGAATTTCACTGCACGCGCCGGACTTTGACGAACGCTACGTCGCGCATCTCCTGCGTCTCGTGCGCGAATCGTCGCTCGGCAACGTCGTGCTCCTCGCGCAAGACGAAGTGTATTCCGCCGACGGCGCGAAGATGGACGCTGGTTCTTTCTACGTGCCGAACGACTACGTGCTCCGTCTCGCGCGTGAGCATCCCGAATTTATCCCCGCCGTGAGCATCCACCCGGCGCGCGCCGATGCGCTGGATGAATTGGAGCGGTGCATCGAAGCGGGCGCGGCGATTTTGAAACTGCTGCCCAATTGCCACAACGTGGACTGCAACGATCGGCGCTACCGCAAATTTTGGGAGCGCATGGCGGAAGTGCGGCTGCCGTTGCTCGCCCACACCGGCGGCGAGCACACCGTGCAAGTGATCAACCCCGCGTTCTCCGATCCGCGCATCCTCACACTGCCGCTCGAATGTGGCGTGACCGTGATCGCCGCGCACGCTGCGACCAAGAGCGGGCTGAGCGACCCGGAATATTTTCACATCTTCGCAGAGATGCTCACCAAGTGGCCGAATCTCTACGGCGACACGAGCGCATGGAACGTCCCTCTGCGCGGACGCCACGCAAATCGTTGCGTCGGCCCGGATGCCGGATTGCTCGGCGAACGATTGGTGCATGGCAGCGATTTTCCCGTGCCGTGCTCCGGTCTGTGGGCCGCGCTACGCGGCTTCGTTCCGTGGAGCGCGTATCGTCGCTGGCAGAAAGAACCGAACATCATCGAGCGCGACTACCAACTCAAACGCGCGATGGGATTTTCCGACGCCCACTTCACCCGCGCTCATTCGCTGCTGCGGCTAAATCGGTAGCACAATCACGCGGCATCGCTCGCCCTCGGTGGATGCGAGTCGCGCGAGCAATTCGGGCTCCGCGAGCAACTCAGCGAGCGGCACTCCGCACGGCCCGCACAGTCGCGCAAGCAGCGCATCGAAAGGATCGATCTGTGGCGCTTCTGGCAACGGCTTCTCCAATTCGACGGACGGCGCGGTGCGGATTTGATTCAACAGCGCGGCGCACAATTCGCGGAACGACGGCTCGGCGAGCAGCGTGTCGGCGAGCGCGCGTGCATCGGGGCCGGCGTGGTAGCTCGCGGTCACGGGGATTTCAAAATCATCCGCCAACCACGCACGAGCAGCGATGCCAGCCGCCGCCCAATGTTCGCGGATCGCTGCATCGCCGAGCATCGCTGGCAATAAAGGGAGCAGGATGTCGCGGTGAATTTCGTCGTCGGGAAAAACGCAACCCGCATCGTCGGGCGCAGAAAGTCGGGCGATGGCTGCGTCCAGCAAGCGCGGAAAATCTTCCGCCGACGGCGCGACAGTCACGTTGGATTCCGCGCGCTCTTCGCCATCGGCGAGCAGCGGGAGTTGGAGAAATGTGATGAGCGTCGTTTCCATCGCAGCTGCAATTTTTGCCTACGTAGCGGCGGAGTGCGAGCCGCAAAATGGAATAGGGCTCAGTGAATAAAAATCATCCCGCCTTGTATTTGCAGAAAGCCGCCGTTCTCCCACTCACCGCCAGTCTGCCCCGCGCTGCTCTCTTTTCCTCCGGCACTCTCAAATGGGCGCGCTTGATTTGGCTGAAAAACAATCTCCGACAGCGCGGAGGCTGGGAAGCTGAGTTCGCCCGCATACGCGCTTTGGCAGACGACTTTTCCGTCTGCGATTTTAAACGACTGCACCGTGAGCGCGCCTTTGCCTGCGAAGCGCAGACGGATGCCGGGCTTCGCCGCAACGGGCGGGCTGGCGAAATCCGCGATCAGCGTGCGTGCGATGGGGATGTCGAGTTCGCCTGCGTCGCATTTGATTCGCAGCGTGTCCGCTGTGGCACTCACGATTTCGCCCTGCGTCTCGTCGCCGTTTGCGAGCGCGAGCGCGTCGAGCGCGGGAGCAGGCTTCTTTTCCTCCACCACCTTTTCATCCTTCTTCTCCAGCGCGGGCAGCGCGCCGCTCCACGGAGCGATCCATAAATTCGACACCGTCACGCGCGAGCCCATCGGCTGCGGAATAATGGCCATGCCCTTTCCGATTTTGGGATTATCCTCGCTGGCGCTGCGCCGCTTGAGCTGACCCACAAGCTGGCCGTTCACAAACATCCAAAGCCGCCCCGTCTTGCGATCCGCGAGGAAACGAAAATGCCGCCGATTTCCCTCGCCGCCGATTTTTGATCCAAACTCGATCTGCTGTGGTTGATTAAAAAACGCACCGCCCTGTTTGCGCGGCGACACGTCGTAGAGATACACGCTGCTCCAACTTCCCTGCACCATGATGCCCTCCTGCTTGTTCTCCTCGGTAAAAAGTTGGATCGCAAAAGCCGCCGGGCCCTTCGTCGTGGAAAGCTCGAAGCTGATGTCCACTTTCTCCGGCAGCGTGTCGAATTTGCGCCCGAGATTCTGTCCGTTGCCGTTGCGACTACTGCCGCTGATCAAAGTGAAAGCTCCATCGAGATAGCGCCACGGATTCGGTTTTTTCACATCCTTTTTGGTCTGCCCTTCGATGAAATAGCCGGGCGCCGCAGTGCCTCGCACCCACGTATCACGCTGGCTCGCACCATCCCAGACAGGCACCTCGCCTTCCGCTCCGAAATAAACCGTGCGCACGCCGCTGCGCGCAATTTTCAGCTCGCCGGAAAGCGCGGTGTCGAGTCGCAAAAGTTGTCCATCGAGCGCGAGTAATTTCCCCGGCAGCCAGTCGCCATTTTGAAAACGCACCGCCGCACCGCCGCCGACTGCGGGCACCTCCTTGTGCAGCGCGAGCAAGACGCCCGCGAGCCTGCCCGGCGCAAACGCGATGAGCTTGTCGCCCTTTACCGGCTTCCATTGCAGTGGCTGATCGTTGCTCGCGGCGCTGAGCGTGCCGCGCAGTTGATCGCCGTTTTTGAAAATGAGCGTGTCGCCTCCCTCGGCCACGGCTTTCTCGGCGGCGGTGGCATTGTGCGGGAATTCAATCGCGCGGATCGCCGACACCGGCAGCGCGAGATCGCCCGCGAACGATGTGCGAACTTTGAGCTGCCCATCGCGAAAACCGATCCCCGTCACATCGAACTCGCCGCGCGAAGTGAGCCACACGCGCGCAACAGTCGCGGGCGGCGGCTCTGCATTGGCGGGCGCTGTGAGACGGAGAAAAATTGTTTCCTTTCGCAAAATCTCGGTGCCGCTGAATTTCACCGCGTCCATCGTGATGCCCTCCAGCTTTCCCGCTTTGCGCTCCGTCGCTGTGGCTTTGATCAAATCCTTCCCGGTCTCATCGCCCTTCGCATCGGGCACCGGATTACCATCCCACGGCTGCACGCAGATGCTGGAGAGCGTCCATGGTGATTGGGAGTTCCAGTAATTCGGCTGCCAGTTGAACATGCCGCCCACGGGAACTTCCTTCGACTCCGGAAAATCCCAATCGGCGATCTGTTTGCCATTCACAAAAACGATCAGCCGCCCGTCTTTGCGGTCGAAGAGCATTCGGTAGTGCGTGATTTTTTTCTCCTCCTTCTCGGCGGGAATATCCGCACTGAAATTTTTCATCTGCTCGCCGGTGTAAACATTCGCGCTCACGCTGTTCGCTTGAAAGCGCAGATAGACCGAGCCCTTGCTGTAGCCCTGAATATTTTTCCCGGGCTGGAGCCACATCGCCATCCCGCGATTATTGATGCCGCCGTCGCCTGTGGTGAACTGAATGTCCACCTTGTCCGACAAGACATCGAACGACCGCGAAATTAGCGACGGCATCTTCGCGAGGAACGCGCCATCCGCGTAGTCCCACAAGCCGCCCGTTTCGCCGCCCGCATCCCAGCCCGCCATGCCCATCGGCCCGACCGGCCCATCGTAGGCATCGGGCGGCGATGTGGGGGAAAGTGCGAGCCACTCGACTTTGCCGCGCTCGACTTCGAGCTTCGTCGCTCCGCCGATTTCGATCTGAAATTTCCCTTCGTGCAGCGCACTCAAATCGCCCGTGATCCAGTCGTTGCTGCTGAGTTTGAGCGTGGCGTTTGCCTTGGCATCCTTGAGTGGTAGCGGTTTTCCGAGAAGGAGCCTGCGCACTTCCTGCGGCGAAAAAATGAGCGGTTGCTCGGCATCCCCGCGCTTCCACACGACCTCGCTTTTTCCGAGGGAGACGAGTTGCCCGTGAAGCTGCGAGCCGTCCGTTAATTCCAGCACTTGCTCGCCAGCCGCATCGGCTTCAGCGGCTTTTTCGACCGTCTTCTTTTGATTCGGTGCGTTGAGTTCGCGGTTCGAGATTGTTTCACCCTCGAACACTTCCAGATCGCCAATTCCAAGGTCATCCTGTTGCCGCACTATCTTCTCCGCCCACGCTCGCGAAAACAGAAAGAGCGCGGCGACCATCGTAAATCGAACGCCGCGTGTCATGAGTTTAGCGTTCATAGATTGGAAGGTAGCGGTAGTTCAGCGCGATGGAGAGCAGCCCGAGCGCGGTGCTCGTGCCGGGGCCGAGGCCCGCGTCCCAGCTTCCATCTTCGTTTTGCATTTCGGCGAGACGCTTCACCTGTTTGTCGTTCCACGCCTGCCAGAGTTTGATGTCGCTCTGAAAGTAAGCCTGCGCCGCGTAATACTCGTAGTAGAAAGGATACCCGCCCCCGTTTTCATCGCCGCCCTTCATCGCCTTGAGCGCCTTGTTGTATGTCGGCTGATCCTTCTTTCGCGCATACGCAAACGCCGCCACGCCGATGGCCGTCGTCGCTCCGCCATGCGCGCCACTGCGCGGCATGTAGCCGATGTCGCCACCGCTCACATCCTGGCAGTCCGTGAAAAATCTCAGCGCGTCCTCGATGTTTTTGTCCGGCACCTTCACTCCCGCATTGCGCGCTGCGATGAGCGAAACAAAACACGCCCCGCTCACCGTCGAATCCGCATCCTGCGCTTCGGGCGAATAACGCCAGCCGTGAAATTTGTTTTTGTCCTGCGAACTCAGCGTCAGTTCCACCGCCTTCTTCAGCACCGGGCCGATGCGATCATCCTGCACCGCGCCATACGCCTCCGCCAGCGCCAGCGTCGCAAAACCGTGATTATACATCGAAGTGCCGATGTAGCCGTTCTCCGCCTGATTTTTCAGTAAGTTTTCCACGCACTTCTTCACCGCCTTCGCATACGGCCCGTGATTTGGATCATCGCCGTGCGCCAGCATCGTCATCAGCGCAAACCCGACCACGCCCGGCTCCGTCCCATACTGGCCGGGGAAAGTTCCATCGGCATTCTGTGCCGCCACGAGAAACTTCAGCCCCTTTTCATAAATCCGCTCGACCTCCGGCGGCACCTGCGTCCCGCGATACACTTGGAAATCCGTCGTCACCGGCTGCTGCGCGCGGAGCACCGGGGAAAAAGCGCACACAAACAGCGCGGCGAACATTGGCAGAGTATATTTCATCCGGTGGAAATCGCGCGGCAGACTCGCGTGAATCCCTACCTTCGGCAATGAAATCATCCGTTACGTTCAATTTCACCGCACCTCGATGACGAGGGCTGTGGTGTTGTCGCGCCCGGA
>JAYUIF010000354.1:0-3075 GCA_043766295.1 Spartobacteria bacterium
CTCCACCTGCGGAACGCAGGAAGGAGTGCCGAGGAGGGGACTTGAACCCCTACACCTTGCGGTACCAGATCCTAAGTCTGGCGTGTCTGCCAATTTCACCACCTCGGCTTCTCTGTAAATCCTTCCTGATTGCACGCCTCGCTTGCGCTTTGTGCTACTGAATGTGCTGCTTTGACGCCGCGAAAGCTCGCGAAATGCCCACGCACCGGGAGAACTCCCCGGCTGGCGAGTATCCGCTGCTCGCGCAGGACACCATGAAAGTAGCACAAAAAGTAGGACATCAGAAAAAGACCAATGCGCGGTTCATAGCAGTGCGCGACGGCTCGCGCAAGAAAGTCCGGGGACTTTGGCAGCGCGGCGCGAAGTATTACCTCCAGGTGAAGCCGCCCGGCGATCGAACGCCCCGGCGCATCCCGCTCGACGCCCTCACCCTCACCGACGCCAAAGAGGAGATGGAGCGCAAGAAACTCGAAATCCGCGATGGGAACGCCCCGGCGCGCGGTCGCAAGCCGATGTTCGCCGACTACGCCGACGCCTACGTGGCGATTCTCGAAAAATCTCAGCACGGCCACAAGCGCCCGATGACCGTGGCCGGTGAGCGGCAGGGCTTGGAAAAGTGGAAAGCGTTTCTAGGCCGCGTCCGCCTCGACAACATCACGCCCGGCATGATCGCCGCCTTCCGCGATCAACGGCTCATCGAAGGCCGCTCCCCGCGCACCGTAAATCTCAACGTCCAGCATCTTCGCAACGTGTTGAAAAAACCGCCGAAGACGGCTTGCTGCGAGACGATCCCACGAAGCGGCTCAAACGCCTCGCGCACAAATCGCCGAAGCGCCCGCTGCTCACCCCGGCGCAATTTGAAAAACTCTGCTCCACCGCGCTGACCGCGCTGACCGCGTGCGAACGCAACGGGCAGGAACTCCATGACTACCTCCGCTTCCTCGCCTACTGCGGCGCTCGCGAAAAAGAGGCGCTCCACATCCGCTGGGTGGATGTGGATTTGAAAGGCAAACGCCTCGTCATCGGCGCGGACGGGCTTTCAAAAAATAGCGGCCCCAAGAACGGCGGGATATTGGTGGGGAAAGTCTATGGTCATCTCGCGGAAAATTTCGGGCAAACGATGGCGCAAAAAGTCGTGCTCATCCGCTCGCGCTGCCCGATCCGGCAGCGGATGCCTGATGCCACATTGGCGCGAGGGTTAGTAAGCGATCACGCGAACGATGGACTTCCGCGCTCGTTCGATGGCTTCCTCGAAAGAAGGCAGTGGTGATGAGTCATCCTGCGGTTTCGTGTCGTCGATTCCCGCCTGCTCCAGCAAAGGCCGAAGGTAAGCACCTTTGATGGCGTAGTTCACGTTTTGCGGAACGTCGCCGGTCGCTCCGGCGATCACGAGTGCGTTGAGCTTTGCGACGACGATACCGAGCAGCCTTCCGCGCAAATCCAGCAGGGGACCGCCGGAATTTCCCGGCTGTACGGGAACACTGATTTGCCACTGACGCGGATCGTCGCGAAGTCCGTTCAGGCCGTTGATTTCCCCTCGCGTCGCCTTGGCGTCGAACCCTTGAACGTCCACGTTCGGAAAACCGATGGTGAAGACCGCTTGCCCGAGCTTTGCGGCGCGTGAAGGGGCAAGTGGCATCGCCTCGAAATTGCCCTCACATTTTAGTAGTGCCAAGTCGTTCACCGGATCGGTGAGCAGCACCTTTGCGGGCACCACCCCGCCAGCCGTTGCGACTTCGATCAGGCTGGCATCTTGGATGACATGGGCAGCCGTCACAAGCACGCCGCCGCGCGTCAGAAAAGCACCGGTGCCCGATGCCTTCGCCACGAATGCCGCGCCCGGTCCAGTTGGTGGTGCCGACGATGGTTTCCCGCCCGAGAGCGTCGCCCGCCTTTGTTTCGTTTCGTCGATTTCTTTCAGCAAAACCTTGCTGCGTTGTTGGGCGATGAGAGTCGCCTCGCGCCCCAAATATCGTTCCAAGTTGTCGCGGTTCTTTTTCGGCTTTTCGTCGCCTGACGCGGCAGCAAGCGTGTACCAAGCCAGTCCTTCGATCAAATCCTTCGGCACTCCATCGCCAGTAGCGTACAACGATCCCAAATAATACGCAGGTACCCAAAAACCTTCTTCTGCGGCTACCTTTAGCAGAGCAGCCGCGCGGATCGTATCTTTTGGGACACCGAAGCCAAACAGGCACGCCTGACCGAGATTGAATTTCGCCGGAAGATAATCCTGCGCAGCCGCACGTCCCCACCACTTCGCCGCCTCGGCGTCGTTCTTGCCAACCTCCTTGCCCCAAGCGTAGCGGAGGCCGAGTTCGTATTGTGTTTTTGCGTCGCCGCCCTCAGCCTTGAGTTGGAGTGCGCGGAATTCGTTTGAATCAAGCTGGGCCGTTGGGTCGGAAGCTTTGTTAGTTGCCGAGATTTCATCGAAAATGTCCGGTCCTCTTTCCCTGAGAAACGCATCAGGATCGAACGCTTTCCCTTTCGGTGTCGGCGTCTTTTTAGTCGGAATCGGCGTGGCAATCTTAACTTTCGTCGGTGCCTTGACGGTCGCTTTCTTCGATTCCGCCGCAGGCACGGTGTCCGCCGCCGGATCGCCCCATTCGTTTACAGGCACCCGTTCCGCCGCCTTCGATTTGTGCGGGATTTCCGCCGCGATGCGTCCGCAGCACACAGTGACGAATGCGAGCGAAAGCACCGAGCGCAAGGACCACATCCTAAGCCAGCGCGAAGCACTCATTGCCACCGGATCGCAATCGCACTCGTCTTCGGGAAATCCCATCCATTCGTGACCGTCTGGTTCTGGACCACCGTAACACCCGCGCCACTCCGCACCGTTGTCCCCGCACCGCGCACAATGATCGCATCCGCGCCCAAATCCGCCCCTGCCATCTGCATCTTGCGGAACATATCTCCCTCACTTGCAAACCGGCCACCGAGCGACGACACGATACCAATCTGCGTGAACGGACGCGTCGGCGTCTCAAACAATATCACCACATGCTCGCGCGGCACTTTTGGGTATCGGTGATCTCCCATTGGAACCTTTGTCCCCCAAGTGCTACAGCCCGCCAG
>JAYUIF010000355.1:0-7350 GCA_043766295.1 Spartobacteria bacterium
GCTCCTCCGCGCCGGGCGCAAGGGCACGCGAATCATTTACATTCCAGGCAATCACGACGAGTTCCTCGCACGCCACCACGGCGAATACGGCAACATGACCGTGCAGGAGCGCGCCATCCACACCACGGCGGGCGGCACGCGGCTGCTCGTCATCCACGGGCATGAACTGGATACGGTGGTGCAAAATGCGCGCTGGCTCGCGCTCGTCGGCGATGTCGGCTATCAATTCCTCTTGTGGCTAAACCGCCCCCTGAATTTCCTCCGGCGCATCTTCGGCCTCGGCTACTGGTCACTGAGTTCGTACGCGAAGCAGAAGGTGAAGAGCGCGGTGAACTACGTCGGCAAATTCGAGGAGGCCATCGTTCGCTACGCTCATGATGACAAGGTGCATGGCGTCGTCTGCGGGCACATCCACGCGCCGGTCGTACGACCCATCGGTGGCGTGACATATTACAATTGCGGCGACTGGGTGGAGAGCTGCTCCGCGCTGGTCGAGCATCACTGCGGGCGGATGGAACTGCTCACCGGCCTGCACACGCCATCGCGAGTCATCCCACTGCCATCGAGGGGATCATTCGAGGAATTTGAAGAGGTCGGCAAGCGAATGCAGGGGCGCTAGTCGCACGCAGACCGCCAAGCTCTCCCGTCCCGTCCATGCCGAGTTGCACCCCGATGTGGAGAAGCCGGTGACTTTCCCCTGGCGGTAGCAGCCGCGTGCGGGGACTAGCGGCTCTTCGCCGTGGTTTGTGCAATCGCAGCCGCAGTCATCTGCACAGCAGGACGCGCGGCAGCTTGCACAGTCGTTCGCGCGCGCAAAGGCGTTTCGTCATCTTGATGCATGATATACTTCACCATCAATGCGGCGGCACCGAGCGCGATACCGGAGATGATTACAGCGGCCCTCGGCCCCCATTTGGAACGGGTGTCGCGCGGGCGCTTCAA
This sequence comes from Spartobacteria bacterium, assembly GCA_043766295.1. Taxonomy (GTDB): domain Bacteria; phylum Verrucomicrobiota; class Verrucomicrobiia; order Chthoniobacterales; family Chthoniobacteraceae; genus SXWH01. Next base: position 943 of record JAYUIF010000355.1, read on the forward strand.
TCCGCACTCGGGGCATTCGGCAGCGTAACTCAGGAACGTGTGGCTGCAGCGCGGGCATTGGATCGTTTGCATGGTCGTTGGTTGTTGTGGCGGTTGATCCATGCCTGCGGTGGAAAAAATCAGCAAGAGGTGCCTTGTTACGTTTCGCCGCGACGTAATGCAAAAGCGGAATGAATGTGGCAGGCATGTTTCCGATTATTCGCCTGTGATGTAGTCTCGCCTATTCGGTGACTGTTGCGTGCTGGCAAGTGGCGACCGCAGCGACACACACCTGAATACTCCGCACTCCATTTTTATGCCGTCAAGTTGCTTACGCACTGAGGCCACGGCGTCTGCATGCGACCGGCCATATGGTGAAGTTCGGCGTGACCGTCTGCATCATCGCCGCGCAGTCCATCTGGCTTGCCCCTGTTTTTGCCAGCATAAATTGGCCGGCTTTTTTCTGCCAGCCGAGCGTATGGGGCAGTGCAACTTCTTTACTTTTGTTTGTGAGCAACTGCGGATAGTGAAATTGCTGCGCTTTTCCGCAGCCCTCTGATGAACCCGCTCGCCATTCCTTTGCCCGTCGCCGTAAGGCGGCATGGTGAAATTGTCGGCATCATCTTCGGCATCGTTTGCTTTCCATTCGCGCTCTACGCGGGTGCGCTCGGCGGCATTTTTCCGAACGGTCCGGCGGCGCTCATTCTGCCCATCGTCATGCTCAGTGCGTTCGCGGGTGCGATTGCAAGCGCGACCGTGGATGCGGCCAAAGCACCTGACATCGGCGGGGTTCCCCTCCGCATCGGCGCACGCGCCGGCGTAGTCGCCTCGCTTGTTGCTGGCGGCTGCACAGTGCTCGCCTCAACTTTTCATTCATTCGGAATCGGCTCACCTCCGAGCGGAGGATTTGGATGGAATTTTCTCCAAGTAATTCTTCCGTCCAGTCCCGCCATTGCTCTCGCGCTTCTCGCGCTTCCGCCATCGGTTTTCTTCGGACTCACGGGCGCACTGCTCGCGGAGATACTGAAAAGCAACGCGGGTGAAACCGGTGCCCGCACACCATCCAAAGCAACGGGGCGCACTGAAAAAAGCGCGGCCTTCCGGTTCGCATTGCTCCTAACCATCGGATGCTACCTATCCCCGCTGCTTGTCACCCTCAAGCCCGCGCCGAAGCCCGCGCCCGTTGCTGCGGTCGCACCCAAACCCACTCCTGCCGCGACGCCCACACCGCGACCGACGCCGCAGCCACCCCCGCCATGGCGTTACCAAATGCCCGACAGTTTCAATACCGCCGAGGCGGGGCGCATCATCGTGACCGAGCAACGCAGCCTTGGTGAAATCGCGAAAGGTCTGCCCGCCGCGATGTCCCCCGATGGCCTGCGTTTTGCCTGCTGCCGCGGCGGAGAGCGGACACAGGTTCAGATTACCGACCTTGAATCACTCGACGTGCTTGCCAGTGCCCAGGCACCGGAATCGCCCGGCGCATTCGCTTGGTCACCGGATTCCAAGATGCTGCTCATCGTCAGCGAGGGCGAACAGCGAAGCCTGACCGTCATGGATGTTGCGAAGGCTCGCATGATGGCATTGCCTCTGCCGCGCGGTGCGCGGTTGCCCGAGGGACGCCCGATTTGGTGGGTTGTGCAGAGAGTGGCTTTCGCTCGTGGCGAGAAAGTCAGTTCCGTCTTGAATCTTGAGACGCTGCGCGTGGAACCGGCGGATGCTTCCCCGCTATGGAACGCATTGGGCAACACGGAACAGCTCGACATTCTCCGGGGAGCCGCCACGCACCTCCCCCGGAATGAGCGCTGGGAAATGCAAATCGGAACCGCGCTGCGGTCGTATTCCATTTCCCCCGACGCACCGGAGCAATGGAAGTGGTCTTTCTCCCTGCAAGTCGTCCTTGTTGACCGGCGCAACGCCCACCGATTTTTGCTCCCATCCGTAAGGGCAGACTGGGGGGACGGCTTCACCGCATCGCGCGACGGCACGAGGCTCATCAGGATTCACGACGAACAGGCGACAGCTTTTTTCATGGGTCTGCGCCAGGAACCACCGACACGTTTCAAGATTTCAATGTCGGAAGCACCCGAGGCATCAATGACCGGCATGCTGGCAAAGAAGAACGTGGCCGCTTTTGTCTGTGCGCCGGTCATCAATCCTCTCAATGGCAAAACGGTTGCCCCAAACCGCAGCTTGGTGAAGGCCATCGTGAGAGTTGCCAAGTGGCAGGACAAGATGGCGGAATTCTGGATTGATGAGAACTACATTCCCGTCCAGCCGGGTGATGTTGTCTGCGACCCGCACACATGGGAAGCAACCAAGCCGCACCCTGCCGGACAGTTCTGCAAAAATGAATGGTTTGCGGTGATTGAATCGCTCGACAGCGCGTCCACTCCACCCGCGCGGGCAGATGCCGCCGACCTTGAACGCGAGCCTGCGCTCGTCATTGACAGCAGCGGCGGCACTGACCGTGCGGAGAAAGTCGCGCCCGATCAGGTGAACAAGCGCGCATCAAACAATGTTCCGCCTCCAAAGCCAACGGCGGCGGAACCCGTGGGCGACATGCAGAAAAAACTCACCGATTTTCTCATTCTGCATCATGCAAAATCGTCACGCGGAGACGTGAATGGACTCATCGCCGACTACGGCGAAAAGGTGAACCATTTCAATAACGGCATCGTTGACCGTGCCTTCATTCGGAAGGACGAATCGGAATACCATTCATCCGGAACGCGCGTCACGGAAACCATCATCACGCTGCCGAGCATCAAGCGCCTTCCTTCCGACGGCAACACTTGGTCGGTGAATTACAGCATCAGCTATCACCGTGTCCGTTCAGATGGCCGGTGGACGAAGGGCATTTCTGACGTTTCGCTGATAATCGAAGTGACCAACGACGGTCCGCTCATCGTCAGTCAGCACGCCCAAACCCACGACCAGCAGAAAGGCCCGTGACCATGTTTGGAATCTGGAAATCGAAGCAACCCGAGGTGCTCAAACAAGACCGCTGGACGTTTGAGCAGTTCGAGTGTTCGCCGGATGAGTTTTACAAATCCATCGAGCAGGAATTGGCGTCACGAGAGATGCCCGGACTCACCATCGAACGCATCGAGCACAAGGAGGGCGGACTTCTTTCCGCAAAGCGGGAATACCTCCGAATCCGCCGCGAGCGGTTGGTCTTCGATTTGTGCCTCGCTCCCTTCGGAACCTACTGGTTCATCTCGCGCCGGTATTCCATCATCCCGTTTTCACTGGAGGTGTGGCAAATCGTCGTGGTGTTCCTGCTGCTGGCGAGCGTAGCCGGATTTTACATCGTCATCTTTGGACTCGTGCTCGGCCTGTGCATTTTTGGCGGCTCCGTCCTCGGCATCGCGCTGCTCATGCACAATCTCGTCTCGATGGGCCTGCATGACCTTGATGCCGCCCTTCTCCAAATTCCCGTCATCGGGGCCATCTACGAATGCCTCTTTCGCAGGGAAACCTACTACCGCGAGGACACCCGCAACGCCTACGTGGACATCGTGGACGCGATTTCAAAGACGAAGATTGACGAGCTGGTGGAGCAGAAGGGCGCGAAGCTCGTCACGTATCGGGATGATACGCCGCCCTCGCATCCGACCGTGATGGCGCTGATAGCGTCCCTGCTCAAACTCCGGCGATAATGAGCAAGCTCGACGAGCATCTGACCGCACAGTTTCGCAGTTGGGAACTGCGCGGGCGCGGCGGGCGCGTCTTTGAGCAGCCTGTTTCCTTGGAGCCGCCATTTCGTCCATTCGAGGGTTACTCTCTCCCACAGCAGCGTCCGCGCGATGACGGACGGAAGCACACCGCAGCGAGCGGTTTCTTCGCACGGCTCCGCCAGCAGGTAGCCACGTCGCCGAAATCCGAACCGCCCCCCGAGCCGGATGCCGAACCCGAGCCGGACTTTCGTGAACCGTGCGAGACGGTTGAGTTGCAACTTTCCCTGCCACTCTCCCGCTCCGTGCCCACACCGCAGGTCGAGCTATTTCTCCGCCACGCTTGCCGCACCGGAGAATCGCTCGCCCTGGAAATCCTCGGCACCGAGCGTGAGACCGTTCCGCAATTTGTCGCGTCGCCGCGCGCGGCCACGCGAGTCAGGAGCGCCATCGAGACGTGCTTCCCCGGCATTGTCTGCGCACCCTTCGGTGACTCCGACAACACCGGCGAAGCCCTTGCCGAAGCATGGCACGATAGCGAATCGAAGTTCGCAGTCGTGGAATTGGGTTTGGGGCGCGAGTTCATGTTGCCTCTCGGCAACCCGCGCTGTGACTTGCTCGCCTCAGTAGTGGCGGCGATGGACGTGCTCGCAAAAGGAGAACTGGCCCTGCTGCAAATCCTGTTCGAGCCGGTGCAAGCTCCGTGGGAGGACAGCATGGTGCGGGCAGTGACGGACGGTGAAGGAAAACCATTCTTCAACGACCGCGCCGACCTCGTGCGTGGCGCAGAGCAGAAAACCGCATCGCCACTTTTCGGTGTTGTGGTGAGACTCGCATCCTCTGCCGCAGATACGCGGCGCACTTGGGAAATCATCGCAGACTTGGCCGCACCGCTGTCCGCGCTCGCACGACCGGGATGCAACCATCTCATTCCTCTCGATGACGAAGATTATCCCGTCCACGAGCACGAGGAAGACATTCTCAATCGTCTCTCCCACCGCAGCGGAATGGTGCTTTCAATGGAGGAGTTGATTCCTTTGCTGACACCGCCGACCACCGCGACGGCGAAAAAACTCAGACGCGAAACGAAACGCACGAATGCCGCGCCGGAAATGTTGCTCAGCGCCGGTGCTCTCTCGCTGGGAATCAACACGCACGCCGGCACGAAGGCAGAGGTCTTTCTTTCCCCGGAACATCGCGTGCGTCACATGCACGTCATCGGTGCATCGGGCACGGGCAAGACCACGATGCTGCTGAATCTCATCCGGCAGGACATCGAAAATGGCGAGGGGCTGGCAGTGCTCGACCCGCACGGCGACCTTGTGGATGCAGTGCTCGGCGCGATTCCACCGGAGCGCGTTGACGACGTGATTTTGCTCGACCCATCCGACGAGCAATTCCCCGTCGGGTTGAACATCCTCGCAGCGCACTCCGACTTTGAGCGGAACCTTCTCGCGTCCGACCTCACTTCGATTTTCCGCCGACTCTCGACAAGTTGGGGCGACCAAATGGAGAGCGTCTTGCGGAACGCCATCCTTGCATTTCTCGAAAGCTCGCGCGGCGGAACACTCGCGGACTTGCGACGCTTCCTTCTCGACGCAGCTTTTCGGAAAGACTTCCTCGCCACAGTCACCGACCCCGAAATTGTTTTCTACTGGCAGAAGGCATTTCCGCAACTCACTGGCGGAAAATCCATTGGCCCCGTCATCACGCGGCTCGACGAATTTCTCGCGCGAAAACCGATTCGCCACATGGTTTCGCAGGACGCGAACCGACTCGATTTTTCCGAAGTCCTTGACCGCGGACGCATCCTGCTTGTCCGGCTTCCGCAAGGTTTGATTGGCCGGGAGAACACCGCGTTGCTCGGCTCACTCGTCACCGCAAAACTTCAAATGGCGGCAATGAGTCGGCAGCGAATGCCCGCCGCAGAGCGCCGTGATTTTTGGTGCTACATGGACGAGTTTCAAAATTTCATCACGCCCTCGATGGCGCATATTCTCGCGGGCGCGAGGAAGTATCGGCTCGGTCTGATTCTCGCGCACCAGGAGTTGCGGCACTTGGAGACAGACCGCGACGTGGCGAGCGCAGTGCTTTCCAACTGCCACACTCGCGTCGTCTTCAAAGTCGGCGATGCCGACGCTCGCGCGCTGGATACTGGCTTCACTCATTTCGAGGCGCACGATTTGATGAATCTCGGCATCGGCGAGGCGGTGTGTCGTGTGGAGCGCAGCGACTACGATTTTAATTTGCGCGTGCCGCAGCCCGTGTCACTCGACGAAGCAGACGCGGAAGCGACGAGGCAGTCAGTCATCGCAGCATCTCGCGCGAGCTACGCGCGCCCGCGTTCCGAAGTGGAGGCCGAGTTGTTGCGGAAATGGCAGCACACTGCCGATGCGCCAGCGAAACCCACGAAGTCGGCAGAGCCGCCGCAAACTTCTCCGTCAGTCGCAGCGCCACCCCCGATAGACGAGCCGCCCGCATCGCCGCTCCCGCCGGTCGTTTCGGAAACACCGCCATCCGTTTCCGAGTCTGTCGAAATCGCGGAACCGAAACCGCCGACCGAAATCGGCCGTGGCAAAACACTTCACCGCGACACGCAGCGCCGCATCAAACACGAGGCCGAAGAACTCGGCTTCCGCGCAACGATGGAAGCCCAAATCGGCGGCGGAAGTGTGGACTTGCTGCTTGAGCGGGACGCACATCGCATCGCCGTCGAGTTCAGTGCCACCACCGGCGTCACTCACGAGACGCA
>JAYUIF010000356.1:0-3073 GCA_043766295.1 Spartobacteria bacterium
AAGGGCGCTGAACCATCTCCGCTAGTTGGGCGGCGAGGCGATGCTCGAACAATTACCGTCATCAAACACCAGCCCGCAGATTGGACACACCGCGCTCCATCCTCGTCATCAAGCCCAGCTCGCTCGGCGACATCGTCCACACGCTGCCCGCCGTCGCCAGCGTGAAACGCCATTGGCCGCAGGCGCGCGTGAGCTGGCTCGTGAATCCCGAGTGGGCACCGCTGCTGCGTGAAAATCCTTACGTCCACGATGTGATCGAGTTTCCCCGCAAACAACTCGGCGGGCTTTTCGGCTGGCTGCGTTTTCCCGCGTGGATGCGTGCGTTGCGCGAACGCACACAGCCGGATCTCGTGCTCGATTTCCAAGGACTTTTTCGCAGCGCGTTCATCGCACGGCGTGCGGGCGGCGAAAGCTGGGGCACATCCGACTCCCGCGAGGGCGCGAGTTTTCTCCACCAACACATCGTGCCCGTGCCGCCGCGCAGCGCGCCCGTCCACGCCATCACGCGCTACCTCGCGCTCGCAACCGCACTCGGCTGCGACACCTCACTGCTCGAATGGCCGCTGCCCGCCGGCGCAGCACCAGCGGGCATCCCGGAGCGATTCGTCGTCCTGCATCCCTTCGCCCGTGGCGTCGGAAAATCGCTCACCATCGCCGAAGTCGTGGACATCTGCCGCGCGCTTGCGCCCATGCCGGTTGTCATCGTCGGCAGCGGCGATGTCACATTTCCTCCGCTCGGAAATCTCGTGAATCTCCTCGGCCGCACCACGCTCCCGGAACTCTGCTGGCTGCTGCGCCGTGCGGAATTCGTCGCCAGCGTGGACAGCGGGCCCGCGCATCTCGCCGCCGCGCTCAACGAACGCCTGCTCGCCATCCACACATGGAGCGACCCGCGACAAGTCGGCCCGTTCCAGCCCCGCGCATGGGTGTGGAAAGACGGACGCATCGGACGCATGGCGGATTTCCCCAACGCCGAACCCTGCGAGCGCGCCACCCTCGGCGCATGGCTGAAAACACAACTCGGCTAGAGCTTCACGCCAAACTCTTCGCGCTCGCCGACGCTCTCGATGAAGGCGGCGAGCAACTCGATGGTCTGCTCCACGTCGCGCAGGTCGCACATTTCCACCACGCTGTGCATGTAGCGCAGCGGGAAACTCACCAGCGCGCTCGGGATGCCTTCGCGCACGGTGAAGATCACATCCGTATCCGTGCCGCTGTAGCGCGAGGAACTTTCGTGCTGGATGGGGATGTTCTTTTTCTCCGCCACGGCGAGAAGGCGCGCGATGACTTGCGGGTGGTTGCACGTCCCGTGCGTGATGGCCGGGCCGCCGCCGAGTTTCACTTCGCCATGCACGGCGTGCTCGATGCCCGGCGTGTCCGTCGCGTGCGTGACGTCGAGCACGATGGCCACGTCCGGCATCAGCCGATGAGTCACCATCTTCGCGCCGTGGCCGCCGATTTCCTCCTGCACCGCGTTCACGGCGATGACTGTGCTGCGCGGCTTCCGCTTTGAAAGTCGCGCCATCACTTGCGCGAGAATAAATCCGCCGAGCCGGTTATCCAGCGCGCGGCCCACCACGCGGTTGTCGCCGAATTCCTCCGCCGCGTCCGAATACACCGCCGGGTGTCCCACGCGGATGCCGAGTTTTTTCACCTGCGCTGCGCTCGATGCGCCCACGTCCACATACAGCTCGTGAATCTTCGGCGCTTTCTCGTCGGCGAGGCTGTCTTTGCGTAGGTGAATCGCGGTGTTGCCGATGATGCCGCGCACCGTGCCCTTGTCGCCGAGAATATGCAGTCGCCGCCCGCGCGCCGTCGCCGTGTCGCTGCCGCCGATGCGATCAATGCGCAGCCAGCCTTCCTTCGTGATGTGCTTCACGATGAAACCGATCTCGTCCGCGTGCGCCTCGATCATAATACGACGCGGCTTCTTCGCCGTGCCATCGAGCGTCGCCCATGCGGTGCCGTAGGCGTCGTTCTCCACGCGGTCGGCAAATGCCCCGATGTATTTCGTCCAGACGCGCTGGCCCGGCGTTTCAAAACCCGTCGGGCTCGGTGTGCTGAGAAGATCGAAAAGGAATTTTTTTGCGGCTTTGTCCATCATGCGCGGAAGCTACTCAGCCTGCGCCACGCGGGGCGAGCGAAAGGTGCGACCATCGCTGGACAACGCCGCGCACACTTCGCAATTTACCGGAACAATGATCACACTTTTTAAAATCATAATCGCAGTCGCCACGGGTTTCGTCCTGCTCGCGCTTTGAAATCGCGCACGTTCCGCTACTGGCGCGATCCGCTTTGCATCCTCGCCTGCGTGGCCTACGTGGTGAATCGTTTTTTCCTCGCACCGCACAGCGCGCCCGGCTCGTTTTTGCGAGGGCACTTCGATGATCTGCTCCTCATCCCCGCTGCGTTGCCGCTCGTCTTTTGGCTCCAGCGACGACTCGCGCTGCGCACACACGATCATCCTCCACGCGCTGGAGAAATCGCGATCCACCTCCTGCTTTGGTCGCTCATTTCCGAATGGATCGGCCCATTTTATCTGCACCACGGCACCGCCGATTTACTTGATGTGGCCGCATTTTCAGCGGGTGCATTGATAAGTTACATTTGGTGGCAGATGGAAATATCCCTTGCCGCCAAGCGGGTTCGCCCGTAAATCCCGCACTGGATGCGCGCAAACAAATGCGCATCCCTTCCGCGCAAGTCGCCAGCGCGGGTGAGGCTGGAGCCGCTGCCAACCCGGTGTAAAAATCGGATGCAGCGAAGGCGACACAAGAACAACACAGATCGCCCGGTGCTCCACCGCCAGCGGCCTAACCCTGACAACCGCCATACAACTCAATCAGATTCGGATTAATCAACGCATTCGCGCGCGTGAGGTGCGCGTAATTGTAGCGTCCACCGGGGAGCAACTCGGTGTCATGAAAATTCAGGACGCTCTGCGTGCCGCCCAGCAACACGGCCTCGACCTCGTCGAAGTCGCCGCCACCGCAGTCCCGCCCGTCTGCCGCATCGTGGACTTTGGAAAGTTCAAATACGATCTGGCCAAGCACGACAAGGACAAGAAGCACAA
>JAYUIF010000357.1:0-3062 GCA_043766295.1 Spartobacteria bacterium
AAATGCGCCGATGACGAACGCTGTGACTTTGTAGCGGACGGGATTAATGCCCATCGCGCCCGCTGCGATTTCGTCGTCATGCACGGCGAGGAAGCCGCGCCCGTAGGTCGAATTCACGAGGCATCCGACGACATAGACGGTGATCGCCGCGATGCCGAATCCCCAGCCGAGCGTCGTCCATTTCGGAATCGCAACGAGGCCAGTGGCTGCGCCGAAAGTTTCGCTCGTCTGGAAAATCACGCGGATGATTTCGCCGAAGCCGAGCGTGACGATAGCGAGGTAATCACCACGCAATCGCAGCGACGGCACGCCGACCATGAGCCCCGCGAGTGCCGCGATCAGACCGCCCGCTGTGAGCGCGCCGAGGAAGATCAGCGGTTGCGCCCACGCGACAGCGGTGACTCCGAATACGAGCGTGATTTTCGCGGCGATATAGCCGCCGACCGCCATGAATCCCGCATGGCCGAGCGAGAACTGGCCCGTGTGTCCGTTGATAAGATTCAGGCTGACGGCGAGGACGATGCTGATCGCCACATCAATCGCCACGTCGCGGTAGTAGCGGTTAAAGTGCGCGGAAAAAAACGAAACCACGATGGCGATGAGGATCGCCGTGAGCAGACTGCGTTTGGCGCCGGTGTGCATCATACTTTTTCCACCATGGATTTTCCGAGCAGTCCCGCCGGGCGAAAAAGCAGGACGAGAATGAGGATCGCGAACGCAATGCCGTCGCGGTAATTCGAGACTCCCGGGATGCCGCCGGCCACTGTTTCGATCACCCCGAGCAGCAAGCCACCGAGCGCAGCGCCGGGGAGATTGCCGATCCCGCCGAGCACCGCCGCGATGAAAGCGCGGATGCCCGGTTGCACGCCCATGAGCGGCTCGATGCCGGGCGCGCGCATCGCGTAAAAAATTCCGGCGACCGCCGCGAGCGCCGAGCCGATGCCGAACGTGAATGAAATCACGCGGTTCACATTCACACCCATGAGTGCCGCCGCATGCTGGTTGAACGACACCGCGCGGATCGCCATGCCCATCTTCGTGCGCTGCACGATGAACCACATCGCGAAGAGCAGCACCGACGTGAGCACGAGCACGATCAGATCATTGCTCGCCATTTCGATCCCGGCAAAATGCAGTTCGCGCGTCGGGAGCAGCTTTGGAAAGGACTTCGTGTCCGCGCCGAACACAGCGCGGTGCTGGCAGGTGAACTCGATGAACAGCGACACGCCGATGGCCGTGATAAGCACGGTGAGCTTCGGGCGGTTTCGCAGCGGACGGTAGGCGAGCAGTTCGATCAAAATCCCAATCGTCGCGCAGATGGCCGCCGCCGCGACGATGATGATCAGCGTGCCGACTGCGGACTGCGGGCCGAATATCGCCTCCATTTTCGGTGCGAGAAAAAACGCTGCATACGCGCCGAGCATCAGCACATCGCTGTGCGCGAAATTGATGAAGCGCAGCACGCCATACACCATCGTATAACCGAGCGCGATCAGCGCGTAGATGCTGCCGAGCGCGAGTCCGTTTGTGAGTTGCTGGAGCCAGTGCACGCTCGGTTTACGGATTCACCGTTTCGACGAATTTGAACTTTCCGCCGTCAATTTTGAGGATGACCGCCGATTTCACCGCGTCGCGTTTTTCGTTGATCGTGATATTGCCCGTCACTGCGGGAAAATCCTTCGTCGCCGCGAGCACATCGCGCACTTTCGCACCATCCGTCGTGCCAGCGCGCTTCATCGCGTCCGCGAGGAGTATCGCCGAGTCATAGCCGAGCGCCGCCATCGCATCGGGCAGCTTTCCGTTGAACCGCTTCGAATACGCCGCGACGAATTTCTTGCTCAAGTCCGTGGCCACATCCGACGCATAATGCGTAGAAAAATAATTTCCCTCCACCGCTTCCTTGCCGAGCTTCATCAGCGTATCCGACTCCCATCCATCGCCGCCAAAGAGCGGCACATTCAGCCCGATCTCCTTCGCCTGAATACAAATCAGCGCCGCATCCGTGTAGTAGCCGGGGACGAACACAGCGTCAGGTGCAGCGCCTTTGATCGTCGTGAGCTGTCCTTTGAAATCCTTGTCGCCGCCGTTGAAATCCAACTCGGAAACAATCTGCCCGCCCGCCTTCACAAAGCCCTCCTTGAAAAATTTCGCCAGCCCTTTTGAGTAGTCGCTTTTTACGTCGGTGAACACCGCGACCTTCTTTGCCTTGAGCGTGTTCGTTGCGAAATTCGCCATCACCGTGCCTTGGAATGGATCAATGAAACAGACCCGGAAAATGAAATTGCCCGTCTCCGTCACCTTCGGATTCGTCGAGCTGGGCGAGATCATCGGCACGCCGTTGCTCTGGCAAATCGGTGCCGCTTCAAGCGAGCGCGACGACGCGACCTCGCCGAGAATCGCCACGGCACCATCCTTCGAGATGAGTTTATTCACGACCGTCGCCGCTTCGCCGGCCTTCGACTGATCATCCTCGGTGATGAGCTTTATTTTTTTTCCAAGCACGCCACCCGCAGCGTTCAACTCTTCAACGGCGAGCAGAGTTCCCTCGTGCGATGAAGTCCCAAACGTCGCCTCCTTTCCAGTGAGCGAAGCAAATTCGCCAACGATAATGTCCCCTGCGGTGTTCGCATCCTTGCAGCCGACGAGGCTAAAAAAGGCGGCTGTAAGAAAAACGAGCGTGCATTTGATGAATGGAATTTTGCGCATGGTGTTGGGATTTGGTTGAGCAGCGGCGAGCGTTAGCGGGCGCGGGGCGGCTGTGCAAGCGGGCAGCCTTGGTAAAATGCAACCTCACCGGCTCGCTGCACACGCCCACGAAATGACAAGCAGCAGCACCGCGCTGACGCCAAATGCGATCTGTCTGCGCGATGTAGCGCCACCTTTCCACCCTGCCGCAAAAAAGCCTGCGCCCAACACAACACCCGCGAGCAGTCCGAAAAGATGCGCCAGCACATCCACATTTTCCGCATCGAGAATCGTCGTGCCATCAGCCTTCGCGCCACCGCCGCCAAAGATTGCGAGAAAAGCGAAGCCTGCGCCGATGGGGAGAAAAATTCGCCGTC
>JAYUIF010000358.1:0-7293 GCA_043766295.1 Spartobacteria bacterium
GTCGGGATTCATCGTATCAATTCAATGGCAGTTCGCTACGGCGCATGGTCACGTTTGCTATTGCGGGCTGAGTAAGACATCTGTGTGGACAAGCTCGCCTTTGTCTCGGTGCGCGGGGTTGGCGTGCTGATATGCATTAAATCTGACGGGGCAATAACCGGGATGAGAAAAGTCGAGTAGCGGAAACCAATAATGGCCCATCGGGATTGAACTCGAACATGGCCCTGCAACGAGGAGGATATGAAGATTGCGCTGGGCGCTGATACGAAATGCTCCGCTTGCATCCGTCGTCGTGCTCGTGCGTGGGTGTTCATGGACGGCGACGCGAACTCCGGCGATTGGATGGTGAGTCCGCGCGTCGAGGACTTGGCCGCTAACACCTTGGAAGCGCGTCGAAGTGTGAGGATACGGAATGACACACCCCGACAAAGTGAAGGCGACCGCAGAGAGGATGATATTGATTGAGGTTTTCATTTTTTAAAAGACACGAGAGAGAAGTTCCCGGCGGGCGTGGTTCACTGGTTTTTTAGCTCGAGAAAAGCAACATCAGCAGCGGGAACAACACAGCAACAACCGGCGGCGCGTGCAAGCGCGGACGTTCATAGCGGCGGGCGGTCTCACAGTTTGCTGGAAATCTGCGCGATGCTGTTTACTGTCCCGCGCCATGAAGGTTCTTGTTTATCAGATTCCGGAGGATGGGAAGCACTACGAAGGCGAAGAGTCGTCCGACGTGCTCGACCTCAAAGACCCGCACGCTCGCTCGCGCGCCGTGGGGCCGATCCGCTATAGTCTCGATGTGGGGCTGAGCGAGGGCGGGCTTTTTGCCACGGGGAATGTTTCCGCCGAGATGGAATGTGAATGTGTGCGCTGCCTGACGAAATTCCGCCGCGTGCTGGAGGTGCCGGACTTTGCGCTCCAAATCGAACTTGAAGGTCGCGAGACGGTGGACTTGACAGAACATATCCGAGAAGACATTTTGCTCGCCCTTCCGGCCCATCCGCACTGCGACTGGAGCGGTGAAAACGTCTGCAAGGCCGATTTTTTCACCGATAAAGTCGCCGTCGTCGAGCCACTCGATGAAAATCGCGATGTCTGGAAGTCACTCGATAAACTGAAACTTTAACTATCACCGAACATGGGCGTCCCAAAACGTAAGAAATCCAAGATGCGTCTCCGCACGCACAAAGCCTCACTCCGCTGGCACGCGCCATTGCTGAATAAATGCAGCAAGTGCAGCAGCACCTGCCAGAGCCATCGTGCGTGCCCAAGCTGCGGCTACTATGCCGGACGCCAGGTGCTCACGATTGGCGCGTAAGCGAATTTTCCAAAACCCCTCAGCCGCCCCGCTTCACCGCGCGGCGGCTGAGTTGTTTTTTGGCTTGATGCAATTGCGCCCGTGCCTACGCATGGGCACCCCCACTTTCACCTGATGAAAATCGCGCTAGATGCAATGGGCGGCGACTATGCCCCGGAAAATATCATCCACGGCGCACTGCTCGCCCTCCGCGAGTTCCCCCACATCACGCGGCTCTTCCTCACCGGCGATACGCCGCGCATCGAAGCCGAATTGCGCAAGCACGGCTGCAACGATTCGCGCATCGAAATCGTCCACACCACGCAAGTCGTGGACATGGCCGACAGCGGACTTGATTCCGTCCGGCGGAAAAAAGACAGCTCCGTATCGCGCGCAGTGGACTTGGTGAAAGACGGCAGGGCACAGGCCGTCGTCAGCGCCGGGCACACAGGCGCGGCAGTCACGGCGTCGCTCATTAAATTACGCTGCCTCCCCGGCATCGAGCGGCCCGCCATCGCGAGCATCATGCCCTCGCTCGGCAAACACTGGGTGCTCATTGACGCCGGTGCGAATCCCGACGCCGAGCCCGCGCACATCGTGCAAAACGCCTTCATGGGCGCCGCCTACGCGCAGCGCGTGCTCGGTCGCAAAAATCCAGAAATCGGCCTCATGTCCAACGGCACCGAGAAGGAAAAAGGAAACGCCGCAACGAAAGAAACCCACGCCCTGCTCCGCGCCATCCCCGCGCTGAACTTTCGTGGCAACGTCGAGGGACACGATCTTTTCAACGACCCGCCCGACGTGATCGTGTGCGACGGATTCGTCGGCAACATCCTCCTCAAAACGTGCGAAGCGATGGCGCACGCGATGTTCTCCATGATCAAGACCGAGCTATACTCCAGCCTCCGCACAAAAATCGGCGGCCTGCTCGCCAAGCCAGCATTCAAGCGCGTCCACACAAAAACCAACGCCGACGAATACGGCGGGATGCCGCTCCTCGGCGTGAACGGAGTCACCATCATTTCCCACGGCGGCGCATCCCCACTCGCCATCAAAAACGCCCTGCGCATGGCCTGCGAAACCATCCGCCACGAAGTCAACCCGCACATCATCGAAGCCATCCAGCGCCACCATGATCACGCCACACCCACGCCCGCGTAACAACTCACCCAAGCGCACCGTCTCCATCATCGGCACAGGCAGCTACGTGCCGGAGAAAATTCTCACCAACGCCGAACTCGAAAAGAGCGTCGAGACGAGCGACGAATGGATCACCTCCCGCACCGGCATCAAGGAACGCCGCATCGCCGCCGATGGCGAATTCACCAGCGACCTCGCATCCAAAGCCGCGCTCGCCGCTTTGGAAAATGCCGGCATCAACGCCGATGAAATTGATCTCATCATCGTCGCCACCGTCACGCCGGATATGTTTTTTCCCAGCACCGCCTGCATCGTGCAGACGAAAATCGGCGCGAAAAACGCCGCGTGCTTCGATGTCAGTGCTGCCTGCTCCGGCTTCCTCTACGGCATCGAAATCGCCCAGCAATTCATCACCTCCCACACCTACGATACCATCCTCGTCATCGGTGCGGAGAAACTTTCCAGCATCGTGAATTGGACCGACCGCAACACCTGCGTCCTCTTCGGCGACGGCGCGGGCGCGGCCATCCTCCGCCATCGCGCCCACGGCCACGGCGTCATCGCCACGCGCATGGGCAGCAACGGCGAACTCGCCGACATCCTCAAAATCCCCGGCGGCGGCTGCGCCATTCCCACCACCGCAGAAAACGCCGCCGAGCGCCACGCCACCATCCAGATGAATGGACGCGAGACCTACAAACACGCCGTCACCGCCATGGTCGAAAGCGCCCGCCAAGTCCTCGACGACGCCGGCCTCACCCCCGCCGACCTCGCCTGCATCATCCCCCATCAAGCCAACCTCCGCATCATCGAAGCCATCGCCGACCGCCTCGAAGTCCCCATGGATCGCTTCATGATCAACCTCGACCGCTTCGGCAACACCAGCGCCGCCGCAGTCGCCATCGCCCTCGACGAAGCCAACCGCACCAGCCGCATGAAAGTCGGCGACTACGTCCTCCTCGTCGTCTTCGGCGGCGGCCTCACATGGGCCAGCTCCGTCATCCAGTGGTAGTCGAGCCCATGCTCACCGACACCCACGCCCACCTCGACTACCCCCAGTTTCAGGCAGACTTCCCCGCCATCCTCGCTCGCGCGGAAAGTGCGGGCATCACCCGCTTCATCGCCATCGGCACCGGGCTCGAAAGCAGCCAGCGCGTCCTCGCCCTCGCCACCCAATCCCCGAAAATTTACGCCGCCGCAGGCATTCACCCCAACCACATCCCCGACGAGCGCGCCGACTTTCTTCCATCGCTCCGCGAAATCGCACAGCACCCGCGCATCGTCGCCATCGGCGAGACCGGCCTCGACTACTTCCGCCTCGCAAAAGACGACACCGCATCGCGCATCGCACAAGCCGCCGCATTTCGCACGCAGCTCGATCTCGCCGTCGAAATCTGCAAGCCCGTCATCATCCACGAGCGCGCCGCGTGGGACGACACCCTCGCCATCCTCCGCGAATACACAGGCCGCGTGCGCGCCGTCTTCCACTGCTTCGGCAAATCCCCCGCGCACGCCGCCGAAGTCATCGCCCTCGGCCACCTCGTCAGCTTCACCGGCATCGTCACTTTCAAAAACGCACCCGACGCCCAAGCCAGCGCCGCCAGCGTGCCTGCCGGAAAATTCATGCTCGAAACCGACTGCCCCTACCTCGCCCCCGAGCCCCATCGCGGCAAAGTCTGCGAGCCCGCCCACGTCCGCCAAATCGCCGAGCAAATCGCCAAACTCCGCAACATCCCCCTCCCCCAACTCGCCACCGAAACCGAAGCCACCGCCAACGCCTTCTTCCCCTTCCCCGCGTAGCGCGTCAGCAAGGGGCCTCCACCTCATACACTCATCACGCCCTCGTATCGGACGGAGCATTTTCGATCTCAGCCAGCGTGCTCATGCGTAGAAAATGCACGCCGCAGCACGGGGCATCAATGCGCAGCTTTCATCGGGAGAAATGTGAAGCGCGGTTGCGGTGAAAACGAATCATCTGTCTGACCCTCGCACTCCTCCTTTCGTGTTTTCCCGGAGCGTGGTTTCCGCCATGCCGCCATCACGTTCCATCCGACTGCCCGCCTGAGATTTTCTCCCACTCCCTCACCTCTCCGGGGACGATGCGAAAGAGCGGATGAGGTTCGGGTGCGCTCACGGACTTGCTGGCGCGAAACCTCGCCGGGTCGCGTTGCGCCAGCTTACGCCGGAGGTGCTCCCATTCGTAAAGCAACTGGCCTTGCGTCTCGGCGATCAAACCTCGGCAACGTTCCGGCCCGATCTTCGCAGCGTCGAAATGATACCCGCGGCACACGGACTCCTCGTGAACGGCGGCGAGGTAGCTCGCCAGTGCTGCGACGGGCCGGGGCGTGGCAAAAAAACGAATCAGTTGCGGATGATGCCGGTAGCCGCGCGTGCCGCCCTGCAAAACTTTCTGCGCAAGCAACGCCTCCCGCCACAGCGCGACGAGTCCCTTCGCGTCGAGATGTTTTGGATGAATAGTCCACAGGCGCATGATTCGGGTCGTGTCGTCCTAACTCCTGCGCTTTCTCTTCGTGCTAGTGGGCGCGAGCGGCGCGGTGAGCTTTTCGTAGAGGGCGAAGAGGTATTCGACGCGGGCGCGGTCGGTGGGGAAGGCGTCGCGGCGGTAGCAGCGATCCACGGCGCGGTCGAGGGCGGTGTGGGCGGCGGTGAGGGAGGGCGGCATGGCGAGTGGGTTGTAAAGCTCGGCGAGCGTGGATGCCGGGAAGGCGGCGCGGGCATCCAGCACGCGCTGGGCAGCGGACTCCACGGCACTACGTTGTGCGGGTGTCGGCGAGGCGGGCCACGGGTAGTTGTTATAGACGATCTTGTTGGAATATCGGAAGTCCGACTTAATCCGCCCGCAGGTCTGTCGCATCCATGCCATGTGCATTGCGGAAGAGAGGACGCCGAAGTGATAGATGTCGGCGTCGGGGATGGCAGTGCAACTGTCGTGAACAATTGTCTTCGCTTTGAAGTAGCCAAATGGGACGTAGCGGCGCGTCTCGGAGGAGTGCCGGGGAATTAGGATGTAAGTCCGACTCGGCTGGCGGATTTCTGCGAAGAGAGTTGAGCGGTTGGCGGCATCGCGTGTCGGGACTTTGCGGCTCTTGAGACGGAAGTCCTTCACGGCCTCGACGCGCTCTTTCACGCCGGGGTTGTTGAGAATGATGTGGGGCGGGGCGTCTGCCAGCCACAGGCAGTAGCGTTGCAGCCCGTGCAAGTATTCCTCGGCACACACGAGGGGCCGCACATAGGGCGCGGCTGTTGGATTGGCAGCGAGGAAGGAACGATAATCCTGTGGCTCAATGATGAGATGCCCGCCGTCGGCTGGCTTGTTGCCGTAGATGACGGGCGGCACTTCACAGATGGGCACAGTGCGGGAAGGCAGGGCAAAGTCATTCGCCTCGACAAGATACGGGCTGATGTTGCTCACGACTGAAATCACCGGCGTCTTCTCGTCGGCGTCGTAGTCGGTGATGCGTTTTTCCTGCACGTCGAAGGCAGCGAAGCCCACGATGACCACATGGACGTGGGCTTTCCCCCGCCTCTCGCTCTCCCATGTAAAGGTGCGGTGGCCGAAATGAATCTTGATATGCCATTTCGAGAACAGCTCTGCCCAGAGCACGCCGGGTTGCTCACCTTGCATGATGGAGTTGGTGGAGACGAAGCCGACTGCGATGCGGGTGCCCTTGATGTATTCGGCTGCGCGCCGATACCAGGCGCTGACATAGTCGAGCAGTCCTGTTCCTTTCACTCCGTGCCAGATTCCGTCCATGTCCGTCTGCTGTTCCACGTTCAGCAAATGCTTGCCCACGAACGGCGGGTTGCCGAGGACGTAGCTGCATTGGGCGGGCGGGAGGATTTCCTTCCAGTCCTTGCGGAGTGCGTTGGCGACGTGGATGTGCGGGCTTTTGCGCAGCGGGATGCGGAGGTAGTTCTGTGAGAAAAGCAGGCCGAGCGCGACGTTTGCTTGATGATCGGCCAGCCACAGGGCCGTCTCGGCAATGCGGGCGGGGAATTCCTCGATCTCAATGCCGAACATCTGATCCACATCGAGCAGGGAGAGCTTGTTCACGTCGGCGAGGGTCATCTCCTGCTGCTTGCCGTGGAGTGCGGCGAGAATTTCCAACTCTAGGACGCGCAACTCGCGGTAGGTGATAACAAGGAAGTTGCCGCAGCCGCACGCAGGATCGAGGAAACGCAGGCCGGCAAGCTTCTTTTGTAGCTCGGTCAGGCGCTGTGCCCTGCCGATCTTGAGGGCCCTGGCTCGGGTGAACTCGGCACGAAGGTCGTCGAGGAAGAGGGAGCGAACGACTTTGAGGATGTTGCTCTCAGATGTGTAGTGCGCACCGATTTGGCGGCGATCCTTGGGCTTCATCACCGCTTGAAAGAGGGAGCCAAAGACAGCGGGCGAGATGGTGGACCAGTCGAAGGTGCCGCAGGCAAGGAGCTTTGCCCGCATGGTGCTGGTGAAGGCGGGGAGGGCGAGGCGCTCGGCGAAAAGATCGCCGTTGATGTAGGGGAATTGGAGCAGATCGGGGTCGAGGTTTTTCTGGCGGCGGCTTTCCTCGGTGTTGAGGACATCAAATATCTGGCCGAGCTTGGGACCAAGGTCGGAGCCGTCCTCAGCGGTGTGATCCAGAATATAAAGTTGGAAAGCTCGCGGGGGGAAAATGCCGTTGTCCTCGCCGAAAAAACAGAACAGCAGGCGCACGAGAAACTGTTTCAGCTCATGGCCCGCGCGGCCCTCGTTGTCGGTGCCATATTCGCCTTCCTCCAGGGCATCGTGCAGGTCGCACATGAGGCGCGTGGCGTCCTCGTTCGCGGGATCCTCGGGGTTGAGTTTGTGCTGCTTGTAG
>JAYUIF010000359.1:0-3038 GCA_043766295.1 Spartobacteria bacterium
CTGAAGGAAATCCGCTGGCGCAAACTGTAGCCGTCTTGCTGCTACCGAAGCCAACATGAAGCTCTCCACACTTCTCCTCGCAGCCGCGCTGGCCGGAAGTTCCATCGCTGCCGATGAAGTGAAGCCCACCGAAGTCTCAGCGCCTGCAAGCCAGCCGGGCGACGACAACATTTTAAAACCGACAGACCTCGCAGCGCTCCAGACGGCGTCGGGAAAAAGGATCATTATCGAAGGCGCCATCGTCGCAGCGGGCGCCAACAAGACCGAGAGCATCCGCTTCCTCAACTTCACGAATAACTACCGCGATTCCGTATCACTCGTTTTTTACACCAACACCGGCGGCGGCACTTTTACGAAGGAGAAAGTCGCCGGATACGTCGGCAAAAAAGTCCGCGTGAACGGCGTCCTCACCGAACGCAACGGCGCATTTCAGATCAAAATAGAATTGCTCGACCAAATCAAAGTGCAGCCCTGAACTGCGCCCCGAACCAAAACCCATCCGATGAAACATGGGATTGCTCAAGCCAGTATTGCGAGAGCGATGGCTGTGCCGTGGGTGCGGGAAAACGAGCGGAAAAAAAGATCATCTGCGGATGGACGATTGTGGATCGTGAAACCCAAACGACCCGCCGCATGGATGCGCCGTTTCCTTCGTTTTAGTTGAACTTCAGCGGCTCCGGCGGATCGAGTTTGGTGTCGGAGTTTGGTGAGGGCGGGACTAGCAGGGGTTTGGGGGCGGGGGCGTTGGGATTCACGAGCTGCGGGGGCTCCGGGAGGGGCACGGTGTCCGTGGTGATGAGCGGGGCCTGGGCGTTGCCGACGCCGGCGATTTGTTTCATTTTTTCGATGGCGAGTTCGGAGCCGTAGGGGTCTGCGCCGATGACGGATTTTTCTTTCATCACGATTGCGGTGACGGTCTGCGATTCGCGGCGGATGGCGCGTTTGATATTGGGATCGCCACCGGCGACGACGGCTTCGGAGATGATGCCGCTGTGGACGGGGCACGGGTCTTTGGGGGCCTGTTCTTCGGTGGCGATTTCCTGGTAGGTGGTGCGGACGCCGTTTTCGAGGCACTTGTCGGTCGCGAGGCCGCCGCTGTTGCGGCAGATTTCGACGCGGATGATTCCTTTCGGCATCGTGAAATCCTGCGGCTTGTAGTCGGCGAAACTGGCTTTCATCAACTCGGCCCACATGGGGAGTGCGAGGTCTTTGCTGAATGCACCACGGTAGATGCTGCGCTTGGCTTTGCCGCGCTGTTGGTCAAAGCCCATCCACACGCTGCATGTGATCTCGCTGCTGTAGCCGACGAACCACAGGTCGGTGAAATTGTAGGCGGTGCCGGTTTTTCCGCCGAGTGGGATTTTGCGCAGGCCAAGCTCGCTGGCGGCGCGTTCGGCGGTGCCGTCGGGTTCGAGGACTTGTGCGAGGCAGTCGTGGATTTCGTAGGCGGTGGTGGGTTTGATGACGGCGACAATGTCGGGCTTTTCCTCGAAGATGATGTTGCCGAGTTTGTCTTCGATGCGGGAAATGATGAAGGGTTTCGCGGGGCGCGAGCCGCCATTCGGGAACATGGTGTAGGCGAGCGTGAGTTCCATCGGGGAGACTTCGCTGCCGCCGAGATAGGTCTTTGGATAGGCGGCGAGTTGGGAGGTGATGCCGGCGTCTTCGACGAGACTGAGGACGTCTTCGATGCCGGTCATCATGCCGAGGCGGGCGGTGGCGCCGTTCTTGGATTTCACGAGGGCGGTGCGTGCGGAGATGGTGCCCTCGAAGTGGTTGTCCGCCCGCTCGGGGCCCCACTCGCCGAGGATGCCAGTCATGCCGCCGATCATCACTTTCGTATTGTCCATTACCGCGTCCTGCACGGCGGTGCCGGGGAAGAATCCTTTTTCAAAAGCCGCCGCATAGACGAGCGGCTTGAACGCCGTGCCGGGCAGCACCTGCACCTGCGTGGCACGGTTCAGCTCGCTGTGTTGAAAGTCACGACCGCCGACGATGGCGAGGATCGCGCCGCTGTGATTATCGAGCATCACGGCGGTGCCTTGGAGATACTCGGGCTGCATTCGTTTTCCATCGGGGCCGAGCGGCAGTTTGTTCGCGGCTTTGTAGATGGCGTCGTATTTTGCAAAGGTCTGGTGATCGTATCCTTCGCGCCGCTCGACGGTCGCAAGCTGCGAGCGGATGGTCTCCTCGGCTTTCTTTTGCAGCGCAGTATCCACAGTCGTGTAAATGCGCAGGCCCTCGCCGAGCGCGGTGTCTTTTCCAAATTTCCGCAGCACCTGCTGATACACCATGTCGGCGGCGTAGTTTTCCTGGTGAAGTGAGCGTCTGTTTTTCAGCACCGGCTCCTCTTTAAATGCCACATCGTATTCCTCGCGCGTGAGTTTCTGCTGCGTGAGCATGTTGTTCAGCACGACGTTCCGCTCCGTGATGCACGCTTGATAGCTGCCCCACGGCGAGAGTTTGTCCGGGCTGCGCAGGAGCCCCGCGAGGATTGCGGATTCGCAAATCGTCATGTCCTTCGCCCGCTTGCCGTAGTAGCCCTTCGCCGCCGCCTCCGCACCGTAAAAGCCGTTCCCGAAATACACGCGGTTCAAATACAGTTCGAGAATCCTGTCCTTGGTGAAATGCTTCTCCACTTCCAGCGCGACGAACATTTCCAGAATCTTGCGCTCCTTACTCTTGTCGCCCGGCGGCAATTGCTCCGGGAAAGTATTCCGCGCGAGCTGTTGCGTGAGCGTGCTCGCACCCTGCTTGGTGTAGCCAGCGCGCCAGTTCTCATACACAGCCCGCACCACGCCCCAGTAGTCCACTCCCTTGTGTTTGTAAAAGCGGGAGTCCTCACGCGCGATGACGGCGGCGATCAGATTTTTCGGCAGGTCATCAAAGCCCACCTGATCGCGATTCTGCGTGAACATACGCCCGATGACCGTCCCCTTTCGATCAAAGATGAGGCTCGCCGACTCCATCGCCTCCAGCCGCGCGTAATCAAACTGCTTCGCCTTCGCCTCATACTCCGATTTCACTTTGAAATAAAC
>JAYUIF010000360.1:0-3025 GCA_043766295.1 Spartobacteria bacterium
TCCCATCGCGGAATACACCGGGGCCGTCCACACGACTGGGACGCCTCCCGCGCTCACGCTGGTGCGGACGCATCTTTGGGGGACGGACCTCAGTGGCAGTTTGCAGCACCTCACGCTCTGCGACGGCGCACTCCGAGGAGCAGGCCGAGGCCGCCGGGATCGAGAGGGATTGGAAATTCGGCAAGCGAGTTCATGGACGTAGTTAGCATGGTGCCGGAGCGCACGGCAAGTTCGGCGAGGCATCGCGGCGCTACGCGACATCCGATGCCGGAAAAGCCTCGAAAGTGGTGCGAATGACTGCGTGACGGCTGCGCGGGAATCACCGTTGACCTTTGCGCCCTCGTGAGACAGAATTGTATCACCATGAAAACAGCAACCGTGCGCGACCTCAGAAACCATTTCGCCGACGTGGCAAAATGGATTGAACACGGCGAACCCGTGATGATCACCCGCAACGGCACGGCCTTCGCCACGCTCGCCCCGGCAAAGGCTGAAAAGCCGCGCAAAGTGGATTGGGCAGCGCGGCTCAAGCGTTACAAGCCGGTTGGTCGGATGCTCACGAAAGCAGAGACGGAAGCCTTTTGGTCGAGCATGAGGGATTAAGCCGATGGACGCCGACGCTTACCCCGACAGCAGCTTTCTTGTTTCCCTCTACCGTAAAGACATCAATCGCGAGGCGGCAGAGCATCATATCGCGCGCTCTGCGCAAACGCTGGTCTTTACTCCGCTGCATCGTATCGAAACTCGCAACGCGCTGCGCAATGCGGTGGGACGCGGGGAAATTACCGCTGTCGAACAACGTGCCGCTTTCCGCCAGATTGACGAAGACTTGCGCGACGGCCTGCTTGTTCACACCGCCGTCGGGTGGACGGATGTTTTCTGCCGCGCCGATGAATTGAGCGAAAAGCACGCCGCGACGGAAGGCCAGCGCACCATTGACCTTTTGCACGTCGCCCTGGCCCTCGAATCCGGCGCAAAGTCCTTCCTTTCTTTCGACCAACGGCAACGCAAGCTCGCCAAGGCTGCTGGGCTGAAAGTGAAGCCGTAGCCCAAGTTCCGCAGTTCGCAGAGCCAACGCCCGACAGCTTAAAATGCCCACCAATTTCACCTTTTGCGACTGAATCGCAGATTCTTGTTGCGACAGAATCTCAGTCTCCGTAGTTTCCGCCATTCAGCCATGCTAAAAACGCCGCCAAAGCTCACTCTCGCCTCCGCGAAATGCGGGGAGCGGCTGCGCGTCCGGCACATTTGCCCGGATTGCCCGCATTGCGTGCGGCTGCGCGAACTCGGCTTTCACGACCGCAGCGTCGTCACCAAACTCGCCGACGGCATGGCCATCATTTGCGCGCTCATGGGCGCACGCGTCGCGCTGGGGCGGGAACTTTGCGAACATGTGGAGGTCGAGCGGCTCGCCGCTTAGTTCGGGCGAAATGGACAACGCCCCGACGCCATCGGAGCCCCTCAGCACATTCCAGCCGGGCCAGCGGGGGAAAGTCACGGCCATCGCTTTGCCGGGCGCGTCGCGGGGGCGTATTATGGAAATGGGCGTCACCATCGGCGCGACGATCGAGGTCGTGCGGTTCGCGCCGCTCGGCGATCCGATGGAGCTGAAAGTGCGTGGCTTTCACCTCTCGCTGCGCAAAGCCGACGCGGCAGGCATCCAAGTCGAACGGCTATGAGCGACGGAATCTTCCGCCGCGTCGCCATCGCGGGGAATCCCAACACGGGCAAGAGCACGATTTTCAACGCCCTCACCGGCCTCCGGCAGAAAGTGGGGAACTACCCCGGCGTGACCGTCGAAAAAAAGACCGGCAGGTTTTTCGGCAGCCACGGCGAGACGATGGAATTGATCGATCTCCCCGGCAGTTATTCGCTGCAAGTGCGTTCGCCCGATGAAGCCGTCGCGCGCGATCTCTTGCTCGGCCGCATCGCCGGCGTGCCGAGGCCCGATGTGATCATCGCCGTCGTGGATGCGTCCAATTTAGACCGCCATCTCTATCTCGCCGCGCAGATGCTCGAACTCGGCATCCCGCTCGTCATCGCGTTGAACATGGTGGACGTCGCGGAAGAACACGACCTCGTCATTGACCTCATGGCGCTGCGCGAGCGGCTCGGCGTTCCCGTCATCCCGATGGTCGCGAGCAAAGGCACCGGCATCATCGAGCTGAAACAAGCCGTCTCCCGCACGCCGCTGCACAAGCCCGAACATCGGGCGCAACTCCCCATCGTTTATGAAACCGAGATCGCCGCGCTCGGGAAAAAACTTCACTACTCATCGGACACCGCGCGCATCGAGGCAATGCTCCTCCTTTCCCTCGACGACACCAGCCTCGCCGACCAATGCGACCCCGCACGCCGCGCCGAAGTCGCCGAGGCTCAGTCGCGCCTCCGCACGCACGGCCTCGACCCGCTCGCTGCGCCCGTGGACGCCCGCTACGATTGGGTCGCCGCCATTTGCAGCGCCGTCATTCACCGTCGTGGCGAAGACGCGCACGGCCTCACCATCAGCGACCGCCTCGACATGGTGCTCACGCACAAACTGTGGGGCTGGCTCGCGTTCCTCGGCATGATGACCGCGATGTTCCTCTGCATTTTCCTCGTCGCGAAATGGCCGATGGACTGGATCTCCGCCATCGTGGACGGCGTCGCTAGTTGGACAAAAACCCACATGCCCGACGGCGATCTCCAGAGCCTCGTCAGCGATGGAGTCATCCACGGCGTCGGCGCAGTCGTCGTTTTTCTGCCGCAAATTCTCATCCTCTTTTTCTTCCTCGGCCTGCTCGAAGACAGCGGCTACATGGCGCGCGCCGCATTCATCATGGACCGCCTCATGTCGCGCGTCGGGCTGCACGGCAAATCATTCGTCCCACTGCTCTCATCGTTCGCGTGCGCCATCCCCGGCATCATGGCCACGCGCACCATCGAGAACCGCAAAGACCGCCTCGTCACCATCCTCGTCGCGCCACTCATGTCCTGCTCCGCGCGACTCCCCGTTTATGCGCTCATGATCGCGCTGCTGCTCCCC
>JAYUIF010000361.1:0-3025 GCA_043766295.1 Spartobacteria bacterium
CTGCCGAGCGGCCCCGCGCTCGACAAATACCCCGCGCACGCCGCCCGCGCCGCGCTGCTCTTCGGCGAAAGCCAGAGCCGCATCATCCTCGGCATCGCCCCCGAAAACGCCGACCGCGTCCTCGCCGCCCTCGCCAAAGCCGCCATCCCGCACAGCCGCCTCGGCACCGTCGGCGGCGACAAGCTGAGCATCACCGCGCACGGCGCGACGCTCGCGACCCCGCTCGCGGAAGTGAGCGATCCGTTCGAGCACAGTATCGAGCGGGCGATGGAGGGGTGAGGGGAGGAATATGTATCTAAAATCAATCGTCCTCGAAAACGTCGGCCCAATTCCAAAGGTAGAACTCACGCTGCCGTTCAAGGGAGAGCGACCGCTCCCGACTGTTCTTGTCGGCACGAATGGTAGTGGCAAGACGACGCTGCTGTCTTTCATCGTCAACGCGCTCATCGCTTTTAAGCAGCAGGTATTTGAAGATGCCGAAGTTGAGGCCAATCGTGTTTTCAGAATTCGATCAGGATTGTTCCTGCGTGGTGGCGCAAACTACTACCGCGCAAAACTTCAATTTCAGGATGCATTGTCGCTGGAGGAATGGGTTCTGGATCGAACACGGAAAGCATTCGAGGGTGAGGTAACGCGGAAACCCGCAGATGAAGGATGGAAGAAGGTTCCGGAAAACGATTTTAGCAGCTTCGAGGTTTCACCAGCTACGCAGCCTCCCCCTTTTGGCAAACGACCGGAGCCGAAGCTTGCGAAACTGTTTTCAGAAAACGTCGTCCTCTATTTTCCATCAGATCGATTTGAGCCCCCGGACTGGCTCAACTCAAAAAATCTTTCCGCCGATTTACGGCTTCCTGAGCCGGTCACAACGGAGGGGTTCACGGCACGCCGAATACTCGCGCGGTCCTTGCTGAAACCGACACTCGAATGGCTCCAAGGTCTCAGGTTCGATCAATTACTCACCGAGACCCAACCTGTCCCGGTCGCAGTGAGCCGATCTGGCATGTCAGTGCAACTGATGCCGACGCGGTATATCCAAGCAGGTAAAACGAGTGCATTGTTTAATGCCGCGCGACTCGTCCTCGCGAGGATTCTCGGTGTTGAGGAGAGTTCTTTCCAAATTGAGGTTGAAGATCGCCGCTCCCGCCGCTTTGTCGCTGCTGCCATTCGAGACGGGGAGATTGCATTTAGGATCCCGAACCTGTTGGGTTTGTCTGCGGGACAGAGCGCGTTGTTTTGCCTCTTCTGCAACATCATCCGTGATTTTGACTTGGCGGGTGCGCAGTTCTCCAAACCAGAAGAAATTCGAGGAATCGTCCTCATCGACGAAGCGGACCTTCATCTTCATCTCGATCTTCAGTTTCAGGTCTTGCCGGAACTGATGAAAATGTTCCCAAAGGTGCAGTTCATCGTCACCGCGCACTCGCCGATGTTCGTAATGGGAATGCGGAACACATTCACGGAGGACGGCTTTCGGTTGGTGGATATGCCATCCGGAAATCAAATCTCGACCGAAGCATATTCGGAATTTGTCCAAGCGTTTGAAGCCTTCCGAGCAACGAAGGCTTTTGAAGAAAGACTGCGCACGGAGGTTCTTGCCTCATCGAAACCGCTCGTGCTTGTCGAAGGAAAGCATGACAAAGAGCACCTTGAAATCGCATGGAGCAAACTCAATCCAAGTCAGTCGCCGCCTTTCACGGTGTGCGCGATCAGCGATAACAGCACTGGCAAGGACAAAGGCGGTGGTGGCGCTTCACGTTTGAACACCATGCTTGAGCTAGTCTGCAAGATGACGACCACCGTTGCTGTTGGAATTTTCGACAACGATCAGCCGGGAGCCGCGCAGTTTGGTGGGCTGAAAAAGAAAGGCTTTTCCGAAGCTGGCGAACCAACTCTTCTTCGCCACACCGCGCAAAAGGTTCATGCTCTGCTGTTGCCAATACCAGTGGGGCGTGAAGCATTCGACAGCGCTGAGATAGCTGATCGGGTTCTCGAACTGGAGCACTATTACTCTGATGCTTTTCTCAAAAAATACGATGCCGCGGGCAGCGGAATCCACGGCTCCGCGGTTTTCCGAATCAAAGACTCCAAAAAGGCAACTCTAGTCGAAGCTGCAAGAACGGCAGACGCAGCAGAGTTCGTCAGCTTCACGCCGCTGTTCACGCGGTTGATCGGCATTCTCGGAATTAGAGTGGCGCAAGCCGGAGCAGCTTCGCCGTAAAATCCCTCGTGTATCTACCACGAGCAAACGATGGCGCGGCAGCGGCCGACTTTCAGTTTGAGCCGGAGTCGCATCCGGCTATGTTATCGCCGTGATTTCCGTCCAAGGTACATTTCAAAACGGTGGCGTCGTGCTCGACGAACCGGCGAACTTTCCCGAGGGAGCGCACGTCCGCGTGACGCTGGCTGATGAGTCAGTGGATGTCTGCTGTGACGGACGCCCGTGGCCAACGACGCCGGAGGGAATCGCGGCGTTCGTCGCCGAGATGGATGCGATTC
This sequence comes from Spartobacteria bacterium, assembly GCA_043766295.1. Lineage (GTDB taxonomy): Bacteria > Verrucomicrobiota > Verrucomicrobiia > Chthoniobacterales > Chthoniobacteraceae > SXWH01. The sequence goes on from JAYUIF010000361.1 coordinate 2,497, forward strand.
CGCCGATGGACATGACGGACGCGGAAATCGAGCGATGGGAAGCGATCCGAAAAGAGGATCGCGAGAAGCAGAAGGCGCTCTTCGCAAAGTGGGCTGAGGAAACGGGGCGGCTGTTTCCATGACCCGCTACTTGCTCGATACCGGCATCGCGAGCGACTACATGAACCGGCGGTGCGGCGTGTTTGAGCGTGTGAAGGCTGCAGCCGCGCGAGGTCATCGCATCGGTCTCGCGATGCCGGGTCTCGGGGAACTGTGGACGGGTGTCTTCAACAGCGCCTCCCGTGAAAAGAATCAGCGGCTATTGCTGCGATACCGGAGCCATTTCGTCGTGTGGCCATTCGATGAACCGGCGGCGAAACGATTCGGCGAACTCGCCGCGGAACTGATCCGAATCGGACGCCCGATGGGGCAGATTGACATGCAAATCGCCGCCATCGCGCTGACGCTCGGTGATTGCGTCGTGGTCTCAAAGGACAGCGACCTCCGCGCAGTGCCGGGGCTGACGGTGGAAGATTGGTCGCAGCCGTAG
>JAYUIF010000362.1:0-3022 GCA_043766295.1 Spartobacteria bacterium
CCAAGCAATCGCCCCTTATTGCGGCTCCGTCGCAGGATTTTGCTGATATTTCCAGACGACGTGAAGATGGCTGATGACCGTTTCAACGATCTCTGGTCGGTTCTTCCCATCTGCGGGTTTTGGCTGACTCACTTTGCCGAGACCACAGCACGCGCCATGACGTGTCGTGATGAGTCTCGAGTGGATGGTCACTTGGCTATGATATTATCAGCCTACCAGCGAGGCGGCGACTACTTGAGGGGACTCGTTGATGTGAACTACATGGAAGACCTATTTTACGAAGTAGATGACGCCAGTGCTCAATGGGGCTGGTGCCGGATTCATCCCGCACTCCAGAAGCTCTACATAGACTTGTGGGGCACGACTCGCTTTCTCAAGTCAGCTGAAACCTGACTTCACTAGCCGCAGCGCCAATGCACAAAATTGAAATCCTTTGAAGGGACAAGGGATAGTCAGATTATTTGCATTCCCCATCACTCCCAGCGCGAATTTTTGCTCCCTGTGTAGGAGAGGAAGAGGCCGAGGATGATGTGCGCGAGGAGCACCCACACGCAGAGCAAGCCGCCGGCGGGATCGGTGGGCAGCACGCCGGTATTCGTCATCGAGTCGTAATAGCGCGTGTTTTCCATCGAGCGGATGAAGCCGCTCCAGCCCCAATAACTCGCGATGAAGACTTGCGTGATCAGCGCGATGGCCTTCGGCAAAGCGAGCACCGCGCCGCTCAGGGGAAGCTGGAAGCCGACGAGATAAATGGAGAGCAGCGATGATTGCTCAGCGGATTTCGTCCACGAGGAAATGGCGAGGCAGACGGCGGTCATCGCGCCATTCACGAGGATGAGACTGAACGCCTGCATGAGAAAACTGCCCTCGAAGCCGACGACCATATTTACAAATAGCGCCATCCAGATGCTCTGCGCAAAAACGAGCGCGCCGAGGAATACGATCTTGCTCGCTACGTAGGCGAGCGGGCTGAGTCCGGCGAATTTCTCCTTCTCAAACAGCGAACGCTCGCCGGCGATTTCGCGCGCGGCGTTGTTCGATCCCATGAGCGCGAGCAGGATCACTTGAAACATGATCAGCCCCGAAACGAGGCCGCCAGTTTTCGAGATGCTCTTAAAAACTTCGGACTCCTGTTTCATCCGTTCAAAGAGCGTGCCGATGCCGCTGTCGCCGAGTCGCTTTACATCGGGCAGACCGTCCAGCGCGAAAATCACAACGAGGCACGGGAAGCCGAAGAGGAGCGCGAGTTGGAGAATCAACTGACCACGGTCGCGGAAGAAAAGTTTCCAGCGGCGTGCGAGGAGCACCGCGAATTGCGTGAACACGCCCGGCGTGGGCGGATGCGTCTCCAAGGGTGAATCCGTGGGCTTCTTTTTTTTCTCAGTCTTGATCTCGTCGTTCGGCTTTTTGCCTTCGACGATTGCGCGGAGACGTTTGATTTCCTCCTCCTCCTTCACCTCCGGCGCAACGCCTGCATCCCCTTCGGTCTCGCTCTTTTTTTCCTTCTCCGGCTTTTTGATCTCAGCGGCGATGTCCGGCAGTTTGCTCTGCCCGTAATATGCGGCGCGGTATTTCAGCCACGAGTCATGCCACTCCTTCGCGCGACGCTGCGCGAGACGCGGATACAATTCCTCCGGGCGCTTGATGCCGAAGTAATGAACGAGCAACGCAGGTGCGCCGTGGTATGCGAGGTGGCCTTGGTAAAGCACGATGACGCTGTCGTAGAGCGCGACGTGCTGAAGGCTGTGCGTGACGCTGAGCACGATGCGATCATCCTTGCGCGAAAGGTCGTGCATGAGCGTGACGATCTCGTCCTCGCTCTTCGGATCGAGACCGCTCGTCACTTCGTCGCACAGCAGCAGATGCGGCGAACTCGCCATCTCCATCGCCATCGCAAGACGGCGCTTTTGCCCGCCAGAAAGGAGCGCCACTCGACGGTCGGAGATTTCATGGATGCCGACACTCTTGAGAACTTTTTCGATACGCTCTTCGAGTTGCTCCCCGCTCAGTCCGTCCACACGCAAACGCAGCGTGCTCTCGATGCACTCGTCCACATTTAACAACTCATGCGCGATGCTGAATTGCGGCACATAGCCGATCTCGTGCGGTGCCATATCGCCCTCGACGGAAAGGTCGCGCCCCTCCCAATGAATACTGCCATCGGTGTGCTCCTTGATGCCGGCGATGACTTTGAGCAGCGTGCTTTTTCCGCAGCCCGAGGGGCCGATGATGGCGGCGAAGTGCCCACGCGGGACAAGCACTGAAACTTGATTGAGGAGCAATTGCTCATCTGGGCTCTTGCCGATGGAAAGTGTGGTGTCTTTGAGTGCGAGCACGGCGGTAGTTGGGTTGGCGACTGGGTTCGGGTTCGTTCTGTGCGGAAAAACGGCGGATGTCGAATCATGCCTATTCGTCATTCGACATTCATGCGTCATTCGGTATTGCTCACCCGACATTCCAATGCCCCGTCGCAACGCTCCAAATTCTAAACGCTGGCCAAAAATCCTGGCCTGGACGCTCGGCTCACTCGTCGTGCTGCTCATCGCCGCCACGCTGATCGGGCAAGCATGGCTGAACTCGTATCTCCGCAGCCCCGCATTCCGTCAGCAGCTCGAAGAAAGAGCTTCGATCAAAATGCGCGCGAAGGTGGAAATCGCTCCGGTGCGTTTCCAAGGGCCGCAGTTTTTCAGCGATGGCTTCAGCGCCTCGGGCACTTCGGAAGCCAGCTTCTCCGCTGTGAAGGTGGAAAATATTCGCGGCGATATTTCGCTGCCCTTCATCCTGCGCGTGCTTTTCGGCGAGCGCCGCTTTCGCATCGAGAACGTCGAAGTGCAGCGCCTCTCGCTCGATTGCTACAAGGATCGCATAGACCTCTCGTTGCCTCCGTATTTTGAAAAGGATCGCACCACGGATTTGAAAAATCTCACCATCCGCGAAGTGCGAGTCGGCTGGCCCGGCGGCGGACTCACTGGCACGAGCGTCACAGCGGAGAAGGTGGATGGCGGATGGAAAATCGAAGGGC
>JAYUIF010000363.1:0-17564 GCA_043766295.1 Spartobacteria bacterium
TATAAATGCGCAGCCCTCCTTGGTCTTGCTGGTCGTCATCCAGCAGCGTGTCCAATTCCCGCAGGATCATATCCATCGCGTAATTTTCCTGCGTGGAGATCGTCTTCTTCGCGGCAAATTTCAGCGTCTGCTTTCGCGCCGCTTCGATCTGTTGCGAAGTGATTCCATATTTTCCCAGCAGCCACGCGCAGTCATTCGTCAGCAGTCTATCGAGCACCATGTCCCGCTCTGCCGTCGCGCGTTTCGGATTTGTAAAAGGCGATGCCTTCGTCGGAGCGCGGATGATTCCCGCGATCATCGCCGCTTCGCTCAGCGACAAGTCCGCCGCTCCTTTTCCAAAATACACACGGCTCGCCATCTCGATCCCATACACACCGCTGCCGAAATAAATGCGGTTCATGTAATGTTCGAGAATCTGCTCCTTGGAATACGCCCGCTCGATCCGCAGAGCCACGAAGACCTCCAGAAATTTTCTATCAAAACTCTTTCGCTGCCCCAGCGAATCGTAGCTGTTCCGCGCGAGTTGCTGCGTCAGCGTGCTTCCGCCTTGCTGCTGTCCCTGTGCCGTCCGCACCACCGCCCGCGCCAGACTCTTTGGATCCACTCCATGATGTGAAAAAAATCGCGTATCCTCCCGCGCCAGCAGCGAGGCGATGAAAAATTTCGACACCTCGCCGGATTTCACCGGCACCCTGTTTTCTCCCTGCAAACGCCCCCAGACTTTTCCATCCATATCGAACACCGTGGATCGCTCCTTCATCACTTCCACACCCTTCATATCGAACCTCGACGCGCGCCAAAAATACACGCCGACTACGACGGCGGCCAGCAACACGCCCCACAAAAAAAGGCGGAGAAAAAACCTCGGCCAGCGAAAGTGCCGGCGCGGCTTGTTCTCATTTCGACGAGTGGACTTTTTAGAAGAGCGGCGTGCCAAGGTGGTTCTTGTAGTGCGCAGAGTATCGCTGCGTTCGTGCGAAGCCAGCTTGCTTTCTCGCTCGCAGATTGCGCGGTGAATAAACAAGGATGCCGCCATGCGCACAGTCATTCGTGTTTTTGCCTACTTGCGTCGCTATCCCGGGATGGCGGCGGGGACGCTCGCGTGCGCGATTTTCTCCACGCTGATGGCGTTTGTTTTTCCGAAAATCACGCAGCTCGTGCTGGACGACATCAGTGCCGGACACGGTGAGCGGCTGTGGAAGTTCGCAGCCATCGCAGGCGCGGCCTACCTCGGACGCGATGGGTTTAATGCGTGGCGGATTATTTTGAACAACACGTTCGAGCAGCGCGTGATTTTCGATCTGCGCAGCGATCTCTACTCGCACATCCAGAGGCTGCCGCTGCGGTGGTTCGACGACCGTGCGACGGGCGATATTATGACGCGATTGCTCGAAGACGTGACGGCGGTGGAGCGCATGTTGATAGATGGCATCGAGCAGGGCGTGGTGGCCGTGCTGCAAATCATCCTCGCAATTGTGGCGCTCTTTTTATGTCAGGCAAAACTCGCGTGGCTCGCACTGCTGCCGGTGCCATTTCTCATCGCGGGCGCGCTCGCCTACACACTCACCGCGCCGCGCCGCTATCGGCTTCAGCGCAAGGCTTCGTCGGCGATGAACTCGCTGCTTCACGACAATCTCGCGGGCATCCGGCAGATCAAAACGTATGTGCGCGAGACGGAGGAACACGCGCGTTTCGACGGTGTGAGTGGCGCGCTGCGCGATGCTGCTTTGCGCATCATGCGGGTGTGGGCGATTTACAATCCCTCGATGAGTTTCTTCGGCGCAATCGGCGGAGTGTTGATGCTCGGCTTTGGCGGCGGCGAGGTGCTCGTGGGGCGGCTCACGCACGGCGAACTGGCGGGGTTGCTGTTTCTCGTCGCGTTGCTTTACGAGCCGATCGGCAAGTTGCATTCGCTGAATCAACTCATCCAAAGTGGACGCGCGGCTGGCGAGCGAGTCTTCGAGATTCTCGATGAAAAACCCGAGCCGAGCGAAGTGGAGAATGATTTGCCAGTCGCGGTGAAAGGCGACGTGCAGTTCGACGACGTGTCTTTTTCCTACGGCGACGATGTGCCCACGCTCCGCCACATCACGCTGCACGCGCGGCCCGGCGAGACCGTGGCGCTGGTCGGCTCCACCGGCGCCGGGAAGACGACGCTCGTGAATATGCTCACGCGTTTTTACGAATACGACGATGGAGAGATCCGCGTGGACGGCACGCCGCTCCGCGATTTGCCGAAGGCCGCGCTGCGTTCGGCGGTGGGCATGGTCACGCAGGAGAGTTTTCTTTTTAACGGCACGGTGCGCGACAACCTCCGCCTCGGTCGCCCGTCCGCGAGCGACGACGAGCTGTGGCAGGCGCTCGCGGATGCGAACGCGCACGATTTCGTCGAACGACTGCCAAAGCGCATGGATACAGTGGTCGGCGAGCGCGGCGTGAAACTCAGCGTCGGCGAAAAACAGCGCGTCTCCATCGCGCGCGCACTGCTGAAAGACCCGCCCATCCTCATTCTCGACGAAGCCACCGCATCCGTGGATACCGAAACCGAGCGCCTCATCCAGCAGGCGCTCGACCGCCTCATGCAACGCCGCACTTCCTTCGTCATCGCACACCGATTGAGCACCGTTCGCCACGCGAACCAAATCCTCGTGCTCGAACGTGGGCGCATCGTCGAGCGCGGCAGGCACGACGATCTTCTCGCGCTCGGTGGTGTGTATGCGCGTCTTTGCGCGAGCAGTTTTCTCGATGGAGAAAAGGAGGTTTCCGCATGAGCAGCCGATTCCAAAACGCCACCAATGTCTGCGGTTTTCATCGGACGATTTTGTCGTTTTGGAGGGCAGCGGCGGCTCGCGCCGAAAAAATCTTCAAACTTTCTCAAAAAATCTCTCCTTCGTGATTGACGGATAGTCAGACTTAGTGGCATTTAGTCGGCCTTAGTTGGAGTTCACCAAATCCAGCCAATGGCCATGCCCGAAAACACACCCACGAACCTTACGCCTGTTTTCATGCGCGATTACCGCAATGCGGTGGATGCGCAGTGGCGCGTGACTGTGCCCTCGGCATGGCGTTTTGCGGAGCGTGCCGAACTCTACATCCGATTGAAAAAAGATCATCTCGTCGTGCTGCCACGCGCGGAGGTCGAGCGCTTTCGGGAATGGGTAAATCAGATCAAGGGTCCCGACCGCACTGCCGCACGGCGCGAATGGGCGAGCACGACGGATCAGACAAAAATTGATTCCGCAGGCCGCCTCACTTTACCAAAGGAGTGGGCGGAAAAAGTGGGACTGAAGACTGGCGCGAAGGCGGTGCTCGTGGGCGCCATCGAGGAATTTCAAATCTGGGCGGAGGACGAATATGCCGCCGATACCGACGGGATTCAGGCCCGTGGACGCAACCTTCTCGCTGACTACGACTGATGATCGGACTCACCAACACGCTCGGAGCTGTCATCGAACCGGAGGACTACATCATGCCCGCAGAAATCAACACGCGTGGATACCATGTGCCCGTGCTTTTGCGCGAGGTGCTCGAATTTTTAGCACCCGCGCCTGGCAAGGTGATCGTGGATGGCACGCTCGGTGGCGGTGGCCACACCACGGCGCTGCTCGATAACGGAGCAACCGTTTACGCCTTCGATCAGGACCCGGAGGCATTTTCAAATTTCGCGAGCCTGCGGCTGGGCGGTTTCCTTGGGCGGTTCCGCCCGGTCCAGGCTAATTTTCAAAACGTGGAGGCCGAGCTGGAAAAACTCGGCGTCACCGAGATTGACGGCGCGCTGCTGGACCTCGGAGTCAGTAGTCACCAACTCGACACGCCCGAGCGCGGCTTTTCGCTGCAAGCCGACGGGCCGCTCGATATGCGCATGTCGCCGAGCGCGCCCGTGAGCGCCGCCGACCTCGTGAACACCGCCAGCGAGGAGGAACTCACGCACATCTTCCGCGATTTTGGCGACGAGACTTCCGCGCGTCGCGTGGCTATGCGAATCACGAGGGATCGTGCGGCAAAAATGTTCACCAGCACGCTTCAGCTTGCGGACTGTATCGCTGGCGTGCTGCCGAAAAAGAGCCGCATCCATCCCGCGACGCGCTGCTTTCAGGCGCTCCGAATCGCCGTGAACCACGAACTCGAAGTCCTCTCCTCCGCGCTGGAATCCTTTTCCCGCCTTCTGTCTCCGGGCGGTCGTCTTGCTGTGATCTCATTTCATAGTGGCGAGGATCGCATCGTGAAGAATTTCTTCCGCGATCACGCTACGGAGTGGCTCGACCGCCCCGAGTGGCCCGCGCCGCGCCGCAACCCGGACTACATTTTCCGCCTCATTACGCCTCGTCCGGTCATTGCGACCGAGGAGGAGCAAAAAACCAACCCACGATCCCGCTCGGCCAAGTTCCGCGTCGCCGAGCGTCTTTCCCATGCCCGGAAATAGCCGCCGCTACGCACAAGCAGTCCCCGTCATTGCGATACTGATGTTCGTCATCGTCGTCGTGAGCTTGGCCGCGTTTTTCATCAAATCGCTCATGGTCAGGCACCAAGTCGTCGTTGGCGGCGACCGCATCAAGCGACTCGAAACCGAACTCGCCGAACTCTCCAATAAAAACGAGGCGCTCCAGACCAAAAAGGATCAGCTCACGTCCGTTCCCGCGCTGCAAAAAGCCGTGAGCAAAGGCTTCGTCAGCCTCGTGAAAGTTGACGAGAAATTTGTAGTTAACGTCAGCCATCCGCGTCCTGCTGTCGCCATCGCGGAAAAGGAGGATCGTTGAGATGAGCCTCACGTCGCGCGCCTGCATTGCCTGCTACAGCTTCGCGGCTGTCTTCACGGCACTCTCCGCGCGACTCGTTTATCTCGCGGTGGATAGGCACGAGATCTCAGTGTTCACTGCGGGAAAAAACTACGGAGGCAGCGCCATCATCCCTGCGCGCCGTGGCACGATTCAGGATTCACATGGAACGATGCTCGCCCGCAACGAGCCTCTGAAAAATATCATCGCCGACGCATCGCTCCTCGTTTTCGACAAAAAGGACGGCAAAAAAACCGAGCACATTGATCTACGACCAAGAGTGGCTGCCATTCTCTCCGGCCCGCTCCGAATGAGCGAAGCGGAGATCGTGAGGCGCATCGTTCCTGGGGACAAATACATCGTCCTCAAAAAGAAGATCACCGAGGACACAGCCGAGCGCATCGTCGAAGCAATCGAGGCGGTGCAAAAAAAGGACAAGGTCAACCTCAAGGGCATCCGGTTCGATCAGGATTTCGAGCGCATCTACCCGGCAGGCCAGCTCGCAAGCCACGTTGTCGGCTTCTACGGTTTCGAGGATAACGAAAAAGATCCGAAGCTCGGACGTTTCAAAGGCATCGAGGGCATTGAGCGTTCGATGGATGACTGGCTCGCCGCGAAGGACGGGTCGCGCCACTTTGAAAAAGATGGGCGAGGCCGCGAAATCGTAAGTTCGCGCGTCGAGGAGCTTTCGCCGCGCAACGGTTCGCATGTGCGCCTTACGATTGATTTGCATCTCCAGCAAATCGTCGAAAACGAACTCGAAGCCGCGTGCAAAAGACTAAAGCCGCTCAAGGCGAGCGTGGTGATGATGGACCCGAAAACAGGGGCCATTCTCGCGCTGGCAAATCGTCCCACATTTGATCCGAATGAGCCGGGCAAAGCGAAGCCCGAGCAGCGATTCAACCACGTAGTCGCCGGCATCTACGAGCCCGGCTCCACGTTCAAGGCGGTGACTTGCGCAGGTGGAATCAATTTTCACCTCGTCACTCCGGACACGACCATCTACTGCGAAAATAGCTACTGGGCGGCCTACAAACTTCACGACCATCATCCTTATGGCGACCTCACCGTTTCGCAGATCATCGAGAAATCATCGAACATCGGCGCTGCGAAAATCGCGATCCAAATGGGCGAGGAGCGATTCTATAATTGGATGCGTAATTTTGGATTCGGGCAGGCCACCGGCATCGCGCTGCCGGGCGAGGCGCGCGGCATTCTTCATCCGCGTCATCTTTGGACGAATCTCTCCATCAGCCGCGTCGCCATGGGCCACGAAGTTGCAGCGACACCGCTCCAAGTGGTGACCGCAACAAGCGCGATTGCCAACGGCGGCCACTTGATGATGCCGCAAATTCTCAAGGACATCCGCGACGACAGCGGTGCCGTGCTCGTAGATTATCAGCCGCAGGAGGTCCGCCGTGTCATCACCGATGATACTGCTGCCAAAGTTCGTGAAGCGCTCATTCGCGTGACCGGAAAAAAAGGAACCGCATCGCGCGCACACATCCCGGGTTTCCGTATCGCAGGGAAAACAGGAACCTCGCAAAAAATCGAAGACGGCCACTACTCGACCGAAGACCACATCACTTCGTTTGTCGGTTATGTTCCCGCTGATGATCCGGCGTTTTGCATCGCGCTGGTCTTCGATGAAGCGCAGGTGCCGCACAACGAAGACGTCGGCGGAATCGTTGCCGCGCCCGTCTTTAAACTCATCGCCGAGCAATCGCTCGCCTACCTCGGCATTCAACCCGATCCCATCCTTCTCCAGCAAGAGACGGATGAGGCAAAAGCCCTCGTAAAGAACGGACGCTGATGAACCTTTCGATACTCTCAAAAGCAATCCAGCCGGTCGCAATCACTGGCGAACTGGATCGCGACATCACCACGATCTGCTACGACTCCCGTCGTGCAAACGAAGGCAGTCTCTTCGTTGCTCTGCCCGGTGAAAAAGTGGATGGAACCCAGTTTTTGGATGCTGCGATTGATCGCGGTGCAGTCGCAGTCGTGAGCGAAAAATCCGGCCTCGCCACACGGGCCACGCATTTGCAGGTGAAGAATGCACGGCACGCACTCGCCGACGTGGCGGCTGCATTTTACGGCAATCCATCGCACGCGATGAAAATCGCGGGCGTGACCGGCACGAACGGAAAAACCACCACCACGTTTCTCCTCAAGCACATCCTCGATACGCAATTTCTCCGCTGTGGTCTCATCGGCACGGTGAACTACGTCATCGGTGACAGGAAATTGCCCGCAACGCGGACGACGCCCGAGAGCGCCGATGTGCAGGAACTGCTTTGGATGATGCGCTCCGATGGCTGCAAGAGCTGCGCGCTGGAAGTCAGCTCCCATGCGATGATTCAGGATCGCGTGCGCGGCGTGGAATTCGACGTGGCGGTGTTCACGAATCTCACACAAGACCACTTGGATTTCCATCGCACGATGGACGCTTACTTCGAGGCGAAGGCGCAGCTTTTCGATCAACTGCCCGCGCAGAAAAAGAGAGGACGCGCCGTGATCAATTGCGACGATCGCTTTGGCTCGCGCCTCGCGGATCGCATCGGAAAGAGCACGGAAGTTTTCACCTACGGCGTTGGTGCGAAGGCACAATTTCGCGCGAGCAGCGTGCGTATGGATTTTTCCGGGACGAGCTACCAACTCGATGCGGTCGGCAGGAGCTATCTCGTGAAGATGCCGTTCATCGGCGCGTTCAACGTGTTGAATTCACTCGCGGCCATCGCCGCCGCGCACGCGCTCGGTCTGAACGTGCGCGATGCCGTGAACGCCCTCAAGCAAGCGCCGCCCGTCCCCGGACGTCTTCAGGCAGTTCCCGCGAGGAAACCATTTCGTGTGTTCGTGGACTACGCACATTCGGATGACGCCCTCACGAACGTCATGCGCACACTTCGCGAACTCGAACCCGCGCGACTCATCGTCATGTTCGGCTGCGGCGGAAATCGCGATCTCACCAAGCGCCCGAGAATGGCGGCAGCCGTGGATGCGCTGGCCGATTACGCCATCGTGACGAGCGACAATCCCCGGAAGGAAGACCCGCTCGCAATCATCGAGGACATCAAGCCCGGCTTCCGTCGTCTTGTTCCCGAGATCATATTGGATCGCAGAGAGGCCATCTTCAAAGCCATCGCCATGGCGCAGCCGCGCGACATCATCCTGCTCGCGGGCAAGGGTCACGAATCCTACCAGGAGTTTGCCGACTCCACGATCCCCTTCGACGACGCCGCCATCGCCGCAAGCGCAGTCAGCGGACGTGCGGAAAATATCAATCGTCCGACACAGCGCGAAAACAGCGATTTCGATAATCGTCCCCAGCGCTACGAGCGCGGGGATAGAGGGGAGTTCAAATAACATGAACACGACCCTGCTTTCTCAAGTCGCGCAGTGGGCCGGAGGCCGCCTCCTAGCAGGCGGTGCCGATGCAAAGGTCGCCAGCATTTGCACCGACTCCCGCTCACTCAAGGCGGGAGATCTTTTCATCGCCCTGCGTGGTGAAAATTTCGACGGCCACACATTTGTCCCCGAGGCAGCGAAGCTCGGCGGCATCGGAGCTATCGTCGAGAAAGTGCCGCCCGGTTTGTCCGCGAGCTTCGGCATCATCGAAGTGCTCGACACGCTCCGCGCGCTGCAATCGCTCAGCGCAAATTATCGCGCAAGCCTGCCGCTGAAAGTGGTCGGCGTGACCGGCAGCAACGGAAAAACTTCGACGAAAGATTTCGTAACATCGGTGCTGGGTCAGCGGTTCCGCGTGGCGAAAACAGAAGGTAATTTGAACAACCACATCGGCGTTCCTCTTACGCTGCTGCGACTGGATTCCACTCACGAATTTTCCGTCGTCGAAATGGGAATGAACCACCCCGGCGAAATCGCGCCGCTGGCCGCGATGGCGAAACCCGACGCTGCAATCATCACAAATATCGGCAGCGCGCACATCGAGTTCATGCACACACGCGAGGCCATCGCGCTGGAAAAAGGGATGCTCGCCGAGGCTGTTCATGCCGGCGGCACGGTCGTGCTCAATGCCGACGACGAATTTACGCCAAGCATCGCAAAGCGGTGCAGCGCCCGTGTCGTCACCGCCGGAATCAGCAGCGGCGACGTGCGTGCGACCGATCTCAAACCACTTTCATCCGGGATCCAGTTCCGCCTGCACGCCACTGGGCAGAGCGTGCAGTCGGAACTCCCGGTTCCCGGCGAGCACATGGTGCGGAACGCTCTGCTCGCGTGTGCCGCCGGACTTTCGTTCGGCCTCACACTCGACGAGTGCGCCGCTGGTCTTCGCGCTCCGCAACTCAGCAAAGGTCGGCTCCAGCAAAAGCAAATCGGCGGCATCACCATTCTCGACGACAGCTACAACGCCAACCCCGACAGCGTCGTCGCCGGTCTCGCCACGCTCGCAAATATGCCCGGCAATGGTCGCCGCATTGCAGTGCTCGGACGCATGGGCGAACTCGGCACCGAATCCGAGCGCGGCCATCGTCGCGTAGGTGAAGCTGCCGGGCAGCACTCCATTTCATGCGTCATCGCAGTCGGTGAAGAAGCAAAGTGGATCGCCGGGGCCGCGCGCACGAGTGGCGTGCGCGAAGTGATTCACGTCGCCGACGTGGATGAGGCCGTCGTCGCATTGCGCGGTGCAGCGCGTGAAGGTGACATCGTTTTGGTAAAAGGCAGCCGCTCCGCAAAAATGGAGCGCATCGTGCAGGCGATGGAAAAAGGAGGCGTGGCGTAATGCTCTATTACCTCCAACGTCTGAGCGAAGGTGCGACGAGCGACTTTTTCAAAGCGTTCAATGTTTTCAACTACATCACATTTCGCGCAGTTCTCGCCGCGCTTACGGCCTTTGTGCTCTCGCTAGTGCTCGGAAATTTCACGATCCGAAAACTCCTCTCGCTCAAACTCGGCCAGCCCATCCGCAGCGCGGACGAAGTGAGCAAGCTCTATGAGTTGCACGGAAAAAAAGCAGGCACGCCAACGATGGGCGGCATCCTTCTCCTCGGCGCCACCGTAGTCTCCACGCTGCTATGGGCGCGTCCGGACAACACATTCGTGTGGCTCGTTCTCGCCGCGATGATCGTTGCTGGCGGACTTGGTTTTGCGGACGACTACCTCAAAGTTTCCAAGAAAAATTCCGTCGGCGTTCGCGAAAGAACCAAGCTCCTCGTGCAACTCGCCATCGCCATCGGGGTGACATGGTTTTTCCTGAGCAATCCATCGCTCAATGTGCAGGCGAGCGCGCTGTTCGTGCCCTTCTACAAAAAGATGGTCATCGCGAATATGGGGCTGGTTCTCACGTTCCTGTTTTTCTCCGGGATTATCATGGGCACATCGAACGCCGTGAATCTCACGGACGGCCTCGACGGTCTCGCCACCGGCTGCACGCTCACGGTCACTCTTGCCTACGCAGCGCTGGCCTACGTCGCGGGCAATCACATCATCGCTGACTATCTCCAGGTGCCGTTCTATCCGCAGGCTGGCGAACTCACCGTGTTCTGCATGGCGCTCGCTGGCGCATCGCTCGGATTTCTGTGGTTCAATGCGCATCCGGCGAAAATGTTCATGGGCGATACTGGCTCGCTCGCCATCGGCGGGGCGATTGGCGTCGTGGCGATCTGCGTGAAGCAGGAATTGCTGCTCCTCATCATCGGTTTCGTTTTCGTGGTCGAGGCGACGTCGGTGCTCATCCAGCGTTTCTATTTCAAATATACCCGCAAGAAATTCGGGGAAGGCCGTCGCATTTTCAAAATGGCACCGCTGCACCATCACTTTGAACTCAGCGGCTGGAAGGAAACGGCCGTGGTCACCCGCTTTTGGATCGTCAGCTTCATCTGCGCACTGCTCGGGCTCGCAACGCTCAAACTCCGATGAACGTCACCAACCTCCATATTGCAGTGCTCGGTGCGGGCGAGAGCGGCGAAAGCGCGGCAATTCTCCTACGCAAACTCGGCGCCCATGTGACTGTGCTCGACAGCGGCGACCCCGAAAAAATCGCGGAAAAAATCGCAAGTCTCGCAGCTCACGACATCGCTTGCATCGTCGGCCCCGCTGCGGACACCGATGCTACTTTCTACGATTTCGGCATTCTCAGTCCGGGAATTGATCCCGCTGTTCCGTTGGTGAAAAATTTCCGGGCGAAGGGGATTGATCTGATCGGTGAATTGGAAATCGCCGACAAGCTGTGCGGCAAGCCCGTCGTGGGAATCACCGGGACGAACGGGAAGACGACGACGACGCAATTGGTGGATGTGATGCTGCGCGGCGCGGGGATGAAGACCGTCGCGTGTGGCAACATCGGCCCGGCATTTTCCGCGAAGGTGCTCGAAGGTCGCACGCTGGATGTGATGACGGTGGAGATCAGCAGTTTTCAGCTCGAAGAGATCCGCAGCTTCCGCCCACTTGTCGCAGTGTGGTTGGGCTTCGCGCCCGATCATTTGGATCGTTATGCGGACATGGATGCCTACTACGCGGCCAAGGTGCGTATCTTTGAAAATCAGACGGGCGACGACTGGGCGGTGGTGAATTTCCGCGACAAATTGCCGCCATTGAAAGCGCAGCGAATCACGTTCAGCGCCTACGTGCGCGGAGGTGATTTCGATTTGCGCGACGGCATCATTCATCACCACGACAAGCCGGTGCTCGCGATGGCCGGCACGCAGTTGCGCGGCTCGCACAACGCTGAAAATCTGATGGCCGCACTTGGTGCCGGGCTTGCGCTCGGGCTGACGTTTGACGCGATGTGCCCGCCGCTCTGCGCTTACAAGCCACTACCGCATCGCTGCGAACTCATCCGCACGCTCGATGGTGTGGACTACGTGAACGACTCGAAGGCGACGAACCTCGATTCGCTTGAAAAAGCGCTCGCGGGAGAGACACGCCCGGTGGTTCTCATCGCGGGCGGCAAGGACAAGGGATTCGAGTTCGACAGCGTTGCGGATCTCGTCGCGGAAAAATGCCGCTGCGCTGTGCTGCTTGGTGAAATGGCCGCACGCATCGAGCGCCTTTGGAGCCCGAAAGTGTCGTGTGTAAATGTCGGGCGCTCACTCGAACGCGCACTGCAAGTCGCCCGCTCGCACGCTCGCAGCGGGGACATCGTCCTTTTCAGCCCCGGCACGTCGTCCTTCGACATGTTCCGCAACTACGCGGATCGGGGAAACCAATTTCGTCAGTTAGTCCAACAACTCCAACCATCAAAAAACCAGCCATGAAAAAGCAATTGCAACAACTCCGCCGCTTCTTCGTGAGAACGAAGAAGCTGAACCTCACCGCAACGCGCAACGCGATGCCAACAACCTATGAGGAGGATGACGAAGGAAGCAGTCGGCTCTCCGGCGCGTTCTTCGTCGTGCTGCTGCTGCACGTTGTCGCCATCATTGGCGTCTTCGCATTTTCCCGGATCAAAGAGAGTCGCGCCGCAACGACGGGCAGCACGAGCGCGCCTTCGATAAACACGGCATCGAACAACAAGGGCGGCGCGCAAAAATCGCTGGCTTCTGCAAATGGTGCAGCTTCGGAGCAGCATCAATCGGATGCCCAGAAATCATCGCCAGCAGGAAAAACCTACGTCGTAAAATCGGGCGACAATCTGACTAAAATCTCAGTCGCATTCAGCACGACGCCGACTGAATTGGTTTCCGCCAATAGTCTTAAAAACGACAACGACATTCGCGCGGGCCAGGTGCTCACGATTCCCGATGGCAAGGCGGCGAAGACGGCACCGGCACCCGAGAGCAAACCCGTCGTGAGAGCGTCGGTAGCCGCAACTGCTACGACTTCGAGCGGGCCGAAAACCTACGTCGTGCAGAAGGGTGATACCGTCGCGAAAATCGCGCGTGAGAACAACTGCACCTACGAGGAATTGGTGAAGCTGAACAACATCAAGGACCCGAAGAAACTTCAGCCGGGTCAGCCTGTCAAAATTCCTGCAATCAAAAGGGGCTAGCAAATTAGCCCGGACTCCACTCAGCGCAGATGCAAAAGCGATACGTCTATTTGAATGTTTATTTGTTGGTCGTGGCCGTGGTGGCTTTGATCGGCATCGGGATCGTGATGCTCACGAGCACGGGTGCCTACGCGCAGGATAATCACGGAGACCCGCAATACTATCTCAAGCGCCAACTCCTATGGCTGGGAGTCGGCGCTGTGCTGTGTGTGATTGCGGCGATTGTGGATTATCGGTGGATGGAGAAACACTGGTGGATTCTCTACACGCTCGCTGCTGCGTTGCTGATTTGCTGTTTCGTCCCCGGCATTGGAAAAAAAATCAATGGTTCGCGGCGCTGGATTGGTGCGGCTGGGCAGACTTTGCAGCCCTCCGAAGTGGCCAAGCTCGCCGCTTTGGTGGGGCTCGCGTGGTGGTATTCGCGCAGGGAGACCATCTCGAAATCTTTTCTCGGAGGCTTCGTGTATCCGCTGCTCGGAGTGTGTGTGCTTGTGGGGCTCATAGCTCCGGAGGTTGATCTCGGCACCTCGTCTCTCATTTTCGGATCGGCTGTGCTGGTGATGTTTGTTGCGGGGGCGAGGCTTTGGTATCTCGGAACCATTGCATTGGCCGGTGTTGGCGGGCTTTTTTTCGCGGTGCGGATGATGCCTGAACGCGCAGGGCGACTGCTCGCATTCCTGCACCCGGAGAAATATCCGGACGACGCATACCAGCAGATGCAGGGGTTGATTGCATTTGGCGCAGGCGGCATCAGTGGCCGCGGCATTGGAAATGGGATGCAGAAATTTGCCTATCTGCCCTACGCACACACGGATTTTATTTTCCCGATGGTCGGCGAGGAGATGGGGCTCTTCGCGACACTCGCGGTGGTTCTGCTTTTTCTCATTTTGCTCGTCGCGGGAACCGTGATCGCCACGCGTGCGAGCGATCGTTTTGGAAAGCTGCTCGGCGTTGGAATCGTCGCGCTGCTCGCGCTTCAGGCGGTGCTGAATATCGGTGTGACCACGATGGTTCTCCCGAACAAAGGGCTGGCTCTGCCCTTCATCAGCTATGGCGGATCGAACCTCGCATTTTGCCTCGCTGGCGTTGGCATTCTCGTGAGCATTTATCGCCGCGGCCTTGGTGAAAGGCCCGATCCCGATGGCAAGGTTTTCGCAGCAAAAATCAGAACGCGAATGACACCACGTATTTAATCCATGACTACCACTCAGGCACCCGTCCAACGAACACACGATGAACTGCTGAAGCCCGCGCCACGCACGGCCCGGTGCAGCAGCAAACTCATCGGCGAACCGTTTGTGAGTCCGGTCGCCCAGATTCCTACGAACCGCACACCACTGTCGCCGACCATCAAGCTGAGATGAGATTTGTCATCGCGGCCGGCGGAACCGGCGGGCACTTGTTTCCGGGCCTGGCCGTGGGCGAAGTGCTGCTCGCGCGCGGGCACGAGGTGATGCTGCTGATTTCGGAAAAAGAAATTGACGCGCTGGCCACACAGGGGCGCGCGGAGTTTCGCATCGAGAAGGTCGCGGGCGTCGGGCTGCAATCGAAGTCGCCGCTCGCGCTGTGGCGTTTTTGGATGGGACTGCGCGCGACGAAAAAAACGTGCGCGCGTCTTTTCGCGGAATGGAAACCGGTGGCGGTGCTCGGCATGGGCGGCTTCACTTGCTTCGCGCCGATTGTCATTGGACGGCAGCGCGGGCTGCCGACTTTCGTTCACGAGTCGAATGCGATCCCCGGTCGTGCGAACAAGTTGAACGCACGCTACGTCACGCGCGTGCTGCTCGGCTTTGCGGAGTGCCGCGCGCATTTTCCAAAAGCCCAATGTGAAGTCACCGGCACGCCCATCCGCAGCGCGCTCACGCGACCTGTGGAGAAGAGCGCCGCGCGCGCTGCGTTTGGACTTTCGCCGGAAAGAAGCACGCTGCTGGTGATGGGCGGCAGCCAAGGTGCAAGCGGCATCAACAAAGCCGTCGCCGCCGCACTGCCGAAGCTCGCCGGGCGCGGGCTGCAAGCGATCCATCTCACGGGCAAAGGTGGAGAGGACGCCACGCGCGACGCCTACGCGAAAGCGGGTGTGCCTGCGCACGTCGCGGCGTTTTATCACCGCATGGAGGAGGCTTACGGCGCGGCGGACATCGCCATCGCGCGGAGTGGCGCTGCGAGTCTCACGGAGTTGTCGCACTTCGGTCTGCCGAGCGTGCTCATTCCGTATCCTTTCGCGGCGGACGATCACCAGACGGCGAACGCGCAAATTTTTGATCGCGCGGGCGCGGGCGTGCTGTTGAAAGAAAGCGACGCCACCGGCGACACGCTCGCACAAAAAATTACGTCGTTTCTCGACAACCCCGCGCAGCTCGCAGCGATGTCGCAAAAAAGCCGTCAGCTTGCTCCCACGCAGGCAGCCGAGCGCGTGGCGGAAACCATTCTCACTTTCTGCACCTAAATGGACGGCACTCAACTAGCCAAATTTCTGACGCAAGGCACGCGGCGCATCCACCTCATCGGGGTGGCGGGCTCGGGCATGAGTGGCATCGCCGGGCTGTGTCTCGCGTTGAAGCACCGGGTGAGCGGGAGTGACAAAGCTACGACCGAGGAGACGGCTCGGCTGCAAACACTCGGGCTCGATTTTGCTTCGCCTTCAAACGCCGAGAAGGTGCGCGATGCGGAACTCGTGATTTTTTCCTCCGCAATCAAACCGGGGCATCCCGACTACGACACAGCAAAGCAACTCGGAGTGCCGATGGTGCGTCGTGCGGATGCGCTCGCTGCGATCATGCGGCAGAAACGCGGGATCGTTGTTGGCGGGATGCACGGGAAGACGACGACGAGCGCGATGGCGGCGCATGTGCTGCGCGGCGGCGGCGTGCGGCCATCGCATTACGTGGGTGCGGAAATTCCGATCCTCGGCGTGAACGCGCAATGGGATGCGACGGGCGAGTGGTTCGTGGCGGAGGCGGACGAGAGCGACGGCACCATCGTGAACTATCATCCGGAGCACGCGATCATCCTCAACATCGAGGAGGAGCACATGGATTTTTATACCGACCTCGCCGCCATCGAGCGCGCGTTCGAGCAACTGCTCGCGCAGACCAGCGGGAAGGTTTTCTTTTGCGCCGACGACCCGAACGCCTCGCGCCTTTGCACCAAACACCACGGTGCGATTTCGTTCGGGGAGTCGCGCGCAGCTTTCTACCGCTTCGACGCGCTGCACACGAAGGACTTTCAGTCGCACTTCGTCGTGTCGCGCGGCGGCGAGCCGCTCGGCGCGGTGACGCTGAACGTGCCGGGCAAACACAACGTGAGCAACGCGACCGGCGTGATCGCGCTGGCCACGGAGCTGGGCGTGCCGTTCGGAAAAATCGCGGACGCGCTGGAGTCGTTCCGCGGCGCGCGGCGGCGTTTTGAAATCAAGTATCGCAGCGAGCGATTCATGATCGTGGACGACTACGGGCATCATCCCACCGAGATTCGCGCGACGCTCGCGAGCGCACGCGGCACGGGGCGCAAGCGCGTGCTCACGATGTTCCAGCCGCATCGCTACACGCGCACGCAGGCGCTGAAGGACGATTTTGGCCGCGCGTTCGCGGAGACGGATGTGCTTTTTCTCGCCGACGTGTATCCCGCGAGCGAGCCGCCGATTCCCGGCGTGAGCGGGCAGACCATCGCCGACGCGATCGCGCAGCAGACCGGGCAGGACGGCGTTTTTTACCAGCCGAAGCGCGAACAAATCCAATACGACCTCGGGCGGATGCTGGAGCCCGGCGACCTCGTGTTGAGCCTCGGTGCGGGGAACATTCACGAGCAGGCGACGCGGCTGAAAGAAGACGTGTCCATGCTCGATGAATTGCTCGGCGTGATGGGCCCCGGCTCGATCAAACTTTACGAGCCGCTCGCGAAACACACGACGATGCGCGTCGGCGGGCCGGCGCAATTTTGGGCGGAGCCGGAGACGGAGGAGGGCTTCGCGCGGCTGGTGAAATTCACGACCGAGCGCGGGCTGCCGATTTTCGTGATGGGCCGCGGCTCAAACTTGCTCGTGCGCGACGGCGGCATCCGCGGCGTGGTCGCGCATCTCGCGCGCGGGGAATTCAAGAAACTCGAAGTGCATGGCGAACTGATCACCGCGGGCGCGGGCGTGAAGCAGCGCGAGCTGGCCATCGCCGCGCGCGATGCGCGCATCGGCGGCTTCGAGTGGTTCGAGGGCATCCCCGGCGATGTCGGCGGCGCGCTGCGGATGAACGCGGGCGCGATGGGCGGCGAGACTTTCCGCCAGGTCGTGAGCGTGCGCTACGTGGACAAGCTCGGCGAATTCCACACGCGCACGCCGCATGAACTGGTCGTCCACTACCGCGACGTGCCCTCGCTCGCGCACAACTACGCCGTCTCCGCGACTTTTCGCGGCCAGCCGGATGCGCTGGAGGAGATCGCGCGGAAGCTGGATGAATCCATGCAAAAGCGCCGCACGTCGCAGCCGAAGGAATCGAGCGCCGGGTGCATTTTCAAAAATCCGGGGCCGATTTCTGCGGGAAAACTGATTGATGAATTAGGATTGAAAGGCGTGCGCGTCGGCGGTGCGAAAGTATCCGAGGTGCATGGAAATTTCATCGTGAACGATGGTGGTGCAACTGCGGCGGACGTGCTGGCACTCATTGCAAAAATCACTGACACGGCGAAACGCGAGCGCGGGATCGAACTCCACACCGAGGTGCAAATCGTCGGCGAAGAAAAGGGGGCGCACGCATGAACGACAGTTTTTGGAGTGCGGCAGTCCTCTGCCGCTTTGAGCGACGTTCGATTGCGAACCGCCGTGGCCATGCCGAAAAAGCGGCAGAGGA
>JAYUIF010000364.1:0-7189 GCA_043766295.1 Spartobacteria bacterium
GTGCTCGCGGAGATCTACATGGTCTTCGTCGTCCTTGCGCCCAACGTGCCCGGCTATCAAACCAGCCGCATGATCATTCCTAAAGAGAGCATCCCCGCAGTCGAAGGTGTCGCCCCCGGCGCGAAGCCGCCTCTCGGCGCGCAAATCCAACGCCTCGCTGTTTGCGCATTTTTCTTCGGCCCCTTCGGAGCATTCGTCGGCCTCGGCGTCGGCCTCCTGCTCGAAGGCGCACGGCAGAAACTCACCGGTAAAAAGCCCGGCGAACAGCCGCCGGGGTAATTTCCTTTTCCGTGAAATTCACTCAATATTTTCACGCAATGCGGCTCCGCCCGGACAGGGCATTCATCCGCGATGAGTGGATTCAAAGGGTCATCGAATTTCCTGTGCGCGAACTCATCCAACAGGATGGGCGCATTCGCCGTTGGGCGCCGATTTTTGAGATGGATGGTAGGTTTCTCCGTGTCATACTGCTTCCAGACGCAGCCACCGTTCATAACGCATTTTTCGACCGCACTTTCACGCCATGAGGATTCAATATTTCCAAGATACCGATACTCTGCACATCGAGTTTCGCGCTACCGAAGTCGCCGAGACGCGCGACCTCGACGAAGCCACACTCATTGACGTTGATAAGAATGGAGACATTTGCGGCATCACGGTCGAGCACGCCAGCGAGCGAGCCGAGATTCCGAAGTTCTCCTACGAGCAAACCGCCGCTTAACCCGTTGAGTGTTGTGAGTGTGACTGGGAAAATTCTAAACATTGCTGCCTACCAATTCGCGCCGCTGACGGAGCTGAAGGCGTTGCGGGCGCGGTTGCAGGAGTTTTGCAAAGAGCGCGCTTTGAAGGGGACGATTTTACTGAGCCCGGAGGGGGTGAATCTTTTCGTCGCGGGACTGGCGGCGGATGTGGAGGCGTTGGTGGAATTGCTGCGCGCGCTGCCGGGGTTTGCGGATTTGCGGGGGAAATTGAGCGAGACGGAGGTGCAGCCTTTTGCGCGGATGCTGGTGCGGCTGAAGCGCGAGATTATCGCGTTTGGCGTAGAGGGAATTGCGCCGGGTGAGCGCACTTCGCCGAAGCTGACGGCGCGCGAACTCAAGCAGTGGCTCGACGAGGGAAGGCCGGTGACGCTGCTCGATACGCGCAATGATTACGAAGTGAAGCTGGGCACTTTCCGCAATGCGCTGCCCATCGGTGTGGATCATTTTCGCGATTTCCCGGGGGCGGTGAGGAAGCTGCCGGAGGCGTTGAAGGAGACGCCGATTGTGATGTTTTGCACGGGCGGCATCCGTTGCGAAAAGGCGGGGCCGTTCATGGAGCGCGAGGGTTTTCAGAAAATCTTTCAGCTCGATGGCGGCATCCTGAAATACTTCGAGGAGTGCGGAGGCGCGCACTACGATGGGGAGTGTTTTGTTTTCGACCAACGCGTGGGTGTGGACCCGAGTTTGCGCGAGACGGATTCGGCGCAGTGTTTTCGCTGCATGTCGCCGCTCACCGCCGTCGAGCAGACCGATGCGCGCTACGTGCATGGAAAATCCTGCCCGTATTGTTTTCAGACGCCCGCCGAGCAGATGCGCGCGGCCATCGCGGCGCGGACGGAGACGATGCGAAAGCACTTCACGCCGCTGCCCGGCAGCACGGCTTACGATCATTTCAAGCCGCTGAGCATCCCGCAGGTTTGCGATGGGCAGACGCTCATTGACGCGCTGTCGCACATCGTGAAATCGCTCACGCAAGAGGACTGGCTCGCGCGTTTCGAGGCCGGTTGCATTTTGGATAAAGAGCACCGTCCTGCCGTCGCGACACGCATCGTGCGCGCTGGTGAACGCTATTTTCACAAGAAGGATCAAGTCATCGAACCCGAGGTGAATCCGAACGTCGAAATCCTCCACGAGGACGAAGCGGTTGTCGTCCTCAATAAACCCGCGCCGCTGCCGATGCATCCCGGCGGGCGATACTTTCGCAACACACTCCAGCATTTGCTGAACGCCTCCTACGCGCCGCAAAAACCACGGCACGCGCATCGCCTCGATGCGAACACAACGGGCATCGTGCTCATCACGCGCACGCGCCATTTTGCGGGGCTGCTCCAGCCGCAGTTCACGCGCGGGGAGATCGCGAAAATTTACATCGCCCGCGTGCAGGGACATCCGGCGAGCGATGCGTTTGCGTGCGACGCGCGCATCAGCGAAGAGGCCAGAAAACTCGGCACACGCACCATCGCTCCCGACGACGGTTTACCTGCGCGCACGGAGTTCCAAGTCTTGCAACGTCTGCCCGACGGCACCGCGCTGATCGAGGCGCGCCCGCTCACCGGACGCACCAACCAAATCCGCATTCACCTTTGGCATCTCGGCCACCCGGTGTGCGGCGACACCGCTTATCTCCCCGGCGGAAAAATCGGCACACAGCAAACGCTCGCCATCGCCGACCCGCCGCTCTGCCTGCACGCATGGCGCATCGCTTTCACGCACCCGACGACGAACGAGCGAATGGAGTTCGCCGCGCCGCCGCCTACGTGGGCCGATGGCGTGGAGTGATTCGGTATGCGAAGTCAGAATTCAGTTGGAGGATGCATGTCCATGCAGCGAGCACATCATTTGCCGCGATGGATCAGCGCGCAGGCGATCTTGATGCGACCATAGTCCAGCTTGCCGCCGAGTTCGTCGAAGATCGGGCGCATCGAGGCCGTGCCGTGTGCGGCGAGGAGCGGGCGGATGAGTTCGAGTTGTTCCGGCGTGACGATGCGCGAGACGTCCACGGCGAGTCCGGCTTCGATGGCGAGCGCGAGGTGTCCGCCGATGGTGCCCTCGGTGAGAGATCGTTCTTTTGCGATGGCGGCGATGTCATTTCCGGCGGTGAACATCCGCCAGCTCATGTGCGCGGTGTCGTTGAGCGCGTTCGTGGATGCGAGTGGCGGCGGTGCGGCGGGTTCGAGCGAATCGGCGAAAACTTGCCGTGGGTTTTCTCGCTGGAATTTCACGATGGCGTCGGTGAACTGCGCGCCGAAGTCATCGAGCTTCTTCGCGCCGACGCCGGGGATGCGGGACATCTCGCGCTCATTTTGCGGATACGTGCGCGCCATGTGGCGGAGCGTGTTGTCGCCAAAAACGATGTAGGCCGGGACGCCGAGACCGTCGGCGATTTCGCGGCGCAGCGTGCGGAGAATCTCGAAGAGCGCCTCGTCGCACGCGATGTCGCCGGCACGTTTTTCGGGTTTTGCCGCAGCGGTTTTCATCGGGCGCGTGAGTTGGAGCGGGCGGCGCTCTTTCAAAAACTGAAGTCCTTCTTCCGTGACTTCTACGGTCTGAAATTCGCCGGGCGCGACGCGCATCAGACCGAGGCGCAGCAGCTCGCGGCCAATCGCGCCCCACTCGATCCGTGCGTGCTCCTTGCCGATGCCGTAGGTGCTCAGTTTGTCATGGCCCCACTTGCGGATGCGCTCGGTGTTTGCGCCCGTCAGCACTTCGACGTGGTGCATGAGTCCGAAGCTCATGTCCTTTTTCCAGCCCGCATCGCGTGCGCGCCAGACGGTGGAGATAAATTTCTGCGCGGACACCGTGCCGTCGAACGTCTCGCGCGGGCTGAGACAATTGTCGCATCCGCCGCAGTTCGCATTCGGATACCGCTCGCCGAAATACATGAGCAGTTCAGAGCGACGACAGCTCGCGCTCTCGCCGTAGTGAACCATCTGCTGGAGCTGTTCGCGCGCGATGCGGCGCTGCTGTTCGTCGCTCATTTCATCAATGAACCCCGTGAGCTTCGCCACATCGGCGGCGGAGAAAAGCAACATGCAGTCGCCGGGCAGTCCGTCGCGTCCGGCGCGTCCGGTTTCCTGATAGTAGCCCTCGATGTTCTTCGGCAGGTCGTGGTGGATGACGAAGCGGACGTTCGGCTTATTGATGCCCATGCCAAACGCAATCGTCGCGCACATCACCTTCGTCTCGTCGCGCAGAAACGACTCTTGGTTTTCCGCGCGCTCGGTGTCAGTGAGGCCCGCGTGGTAGGCGCGCGCGCGGATGCCATCGGCGACGAGCCGCTCGGCGAGGCCCTCGGTCGCTTTGCGGCTGAGGCAATAAATAATCCCGCTCTCCTTCTTCCGCTCGCGCACAAACTCGATGACCTGCGTGTAGGCGCGATCCTTCGGCATCACGCGATATGTGAGGTTCGGGCGGTTGAAACTCGCCACGAAAACGTTCGCCGACTTGAGCCGCAGTTGCGTCACGATGTCCTCGCGCACGCGCTCCGTCGCCGTCGCCGTCAGCGCCATGAACGGCACGCCCGGCAGATGATCGCGTAGCGATGCGATCTGCCGGTATTCCGGGCGAAAATCGTGACCCCATTCCGAGATGCAATGCGCCTCGTCAATCGCCACCAGCGCTATTTTCCACTCCCGCAGTTTTTCCAAAAACGACGCCACCATCAGCCGCTCCGGCGCGACATAAAGCAGCCGGTATTCGCCATTATAAAGCCCGCTGAGCCGCGCCCGTGCTTGCTTCTCGGTCAGCGTGCTGTTCAGGAAAGTCGCCGCCACGCCCGCCGCCACCAGCGCGTCCACTTGATCTTTCATCAGCGCGATCAGCGGCGAAACCACCACCGTCAATCCTTCGCACACCAGCGCCGGGAGTTGGAAGCACAGCGACTTCCCGCCGCCCGTCGGCAAGAGCGCGAGCACATCCTCGCCCGCCAGCGATCTCTCGATGATCTCCTGCTGCAAAGGACGGAACGAATCGTAGCCGAAAACGGACTTTAGTGGCGCATGGAGATTGGGCTTCACGCTTTTAGCATCCACCATTCACCGCCCCGCAATCAACGCGTGATTTTCTAGCTGTATCTCCAATGCGTCCAGCGTCGGAGTGATTGAGTGCTACCAAACCACGTTGATCGGGTAGCGATTGAAAGCACGGTCGCGGGTGATGACTTCCAAATCCTCGCCCATTGCTTGTGCGATGAGGAGACGATCAAAGGGATCGCGATGATGCAGCGGTAAAACCGAGACGGTCTCCGTGTGCGAGGGCTGTATCGGCAGGAGTTGAAAGCCGTGGCTTTGCAGCGCGCGAACCCATTCGGTGATGCTGCCATCGAGCTTCAGCTTCTTGAGGCGGATTTTCACTGCGACTTCCCAAACGCTCGCTATCGAAAACCAGACTGGCCGTGCGCCATCTTCCAAGGCTTTGCGCGCTTTTTTACTCAGCTTCTCCGGTTCCTCCGAGGCCCAAAGCAGCACGTGTGTGTCAGCGAGGTAAGCCATCACATGTATTGCTTGAAGTCATTCAGCGGAGCGTCGAAGTCCGCAGAAATAGAGATGCGGCCTTTCCAAAAACCCAACTCACGCTTGTTGGGCTTTTCCACGATGGGGCGAATCTCTGCGATGCGCTTGCCGCGCTTGGTGACGTAGTAAGTGTGTCCATCGGCGACCTTCCCGAGAATGCCGGAAAGATGCGTCTTCGCTTCAAAAGCCCCGACCTCGTGCATGAGCGGATGCGTCTCTTGAACAATGGAAGTCTGCTCGTCCGAATTGGCCAAGCCGCTGACAGGTTTTATTTTCGCTTTCACGCCAACTAGTCTGTTCAACTAGTTGATTCATTCAAGAGCTATTTTACGGGCAGTTGCGAGTGATTGTCGCGGTTGTGGAGCACGATGGCGAGGGAGCCGGATTGCCTCTTTCAATAGACTGAGTGCTGGTCCGCAATCGTTGGGCGCGTTGAGCCAGAAACTGATCCATGCTGATGGGCCGAAGACATGGTGCGGCTCGGCTAGGCCAGCAGCGACCAACTCGGAAGCACGCTCGCAGGTTAGCCATACGTCGAGCAATCCATTGCCGTGGATGTGTGCGAATTCGCGTCCTTCCTGCACGAAGCCGATTCCACCGAAACGATGTGTTGTCCGCTGCACACCGGGCAGGCGAAGTGCCGCGGTTTCCAATGCTTCGATGGCTTGCAGTTTTTTCCGATGAAAGAGCGCGGTCCATGCGAGCAGCAGCGCGTCGAAAAACTGCGGCGCGAGCGGGACGCGCGCGAGCCAGCGCAGATGGCGGACGACGAAGCGGAACATCTTATCCGCCGCTCTCGGAGAGTCGCTTCACATGCTTCATCACGCGGAGGTGGACCGCTCGAAAAATGTCGTGCGTCCACCAGTCGAAATACGCAGCAGGCCGCACGTGCAGCGAATACCACGTCCGCCCGATGAGCGTCGTGGTGCCGTCGCCATTGTCGCGCAATTCGAATTGCCCGCGGTGCGCGTCGAGGTGGCCGAGCAGTTCCGGATCGGGCGGTGACTCCACGATGTCGAATGTCAGCAATTTTTTCGGAACAAACTCGGCGATCTTTTCCTTGAACACTGCGCCGCCGCTGAACCGGCACGCGCGATCCGCGCCGACAAAGTTGCCGCCGTTGGTGGTCTCGGTTGGATACGGCAGGCCGACGCGGAACAACCAGTAGTCGGGCGCGTCTGGGATTTCGGAAAACGCGAGCACATGCGGCCAGACTTTCGATGGTGGAGCGGCGATTCGGATTTCGTCCGTAACGACTCCGCTGTGTGACCCGCGCAGACCTGGTTCCGCAGCCACGGCAAGAATAAGGATAGGTGCCATGCACAGATTCAGTCGATCCCGCTTTGCTCGAAACCAAACCCGACCGGTGAGCGCGCCTGCGGCTGTGCCGATGTAGAGAATCGGTGCACCGATAATCAGGCAAACGATTCCCTCGCGTCCAAAACACAACGCCGCGCCCAGTCCCAGGAGCGTGGACGAAAGCGAGTGCAGTAGAACGCCGCCGATGCTCAGATCGAGCGGCTTCCAAACCCATGCTGCGACGACTCCGACGGTGAACGGCGCCAACACCAAGCTCGGCCAGATGATGAATAATCCGAGGGGTTGTCCCACAAGCAATGCGAAGCCCGTCGCTAGCAGTATAGCCAGAGCGCCCGTAGTATTTCCTACCAGCATCCCGCAAAAAAGTCGCTTGGCCTTCATCGCACAGCGAGTTTACGACACCAGCGGCAGAAGCCTGCCCAGCAGGTCGCTGATTTTCACGCGCTCCTGCGAGCCGTCGTCGCGGTGGCGGAGGGTGACGGTGTCGAGGAGTTCGGGACCTTTTTCGCCGAGCGTGTCGAAGTCCACGGTGACGCAGAACGGCGTGCCGGCCTCGTCCTGGCGGGCGTAGCGTTTGCCGATGCTGCCGCCTTCGTC